>NZ_LT964739.1:69009-377596 GCF_900240265.1 Galactobacillus timonensis | reverse complement strand
GAACCAGAAGGGGATCTATCTGATTACGGACAAGCTGGCGGAGATCCTGGGCATGGATGTTCAGTTTGTCGTTCTGGGCACTGGCGAGAAGGCTGCGGAAGATGCGTTCAAGTGGATGGAAGCGACCTACAAGGGCAAGGCCGTTTACTACTGCGGCTATAACGAGGATCTGGCGCATCAGATCTATGCGGGCTGCGACCTGTTCCTGATGCCGTCGCTCTATGAGCCGTGCGGAATCGGTCAGCTGATCGCGATGCATTACGGTGCTTTGCCGCTGGTTCGTGAGACAGGCGGTCTGAAGGATACAGTGCAGCCGTTCAACCAGTATACGGGTGAAGGCAACGGCTTCAGCTTCTATGCGGCCAATGCCGATGATATGGCCTATACGCTGCGCTGGGCAGTGAGCCAGTACTATGACAATCGTCCGGGCTGGAAAGGTTTGGTCAAATCGGCAATGACCACGGATGTCAGCTGGGAGAAGAGCGCCGGCAGCTATGAGGCGCTGTACTATCAGCTGTGCAGCTGGCCGGATGAATGAGGCAGGCGATGGAGTTCAAAGGAAGCCAGGGTTTTGTTGCGCCACAGACGGTTGCCATCCTTGGGACGTATGATGAAAATGGTGTTCCCAATGCCATGAACGCGGCCTGGTGCATGCAGAGTGATACGGCAGAACTGAGTATTTCGCTTGGTGCGCACAAGACGACGGACAACTTCATGAAGACGGGTGCCTTTACGGTTGCCTTTGCGACGGTGAAGACGCTTGTGATCTCGGATTACTTCGGTGTCGAAAGCGGAAGGAACGTAAACAAGATCGAAAAAGCCGGTGTCCATGTGCATAAGAGTGCATATGTCAATGCGCCGGTGATTGAGGAATATCCGCTGACGCTGGAGTGCCGGGTAAAGAGCTTCGAGGACGGGATCCTGGTGGGCGAGATCGTTCATGTCTTCGCTGATGAAAGTATTCTCACGGATGGAAAAGTGGATCTTGGAAAGATGGAACTGATCTGTTTCGATGAGTATGCCGGTGTGTACCGTCGGGTTGGTGAAGTGGTTGGCAGGGCTTTCCATGATGGTCTTGCGTTAAGAAAATAGAGAGACAACAAGAGACGCCGTGTCATAGAGCCGGCGTCTTTTCGCATCTTACGATCCAGGCAGAGCTGTCCAAAATACCGTGATCAGTCAGGAGTTTTTTTCAATATGGGTTTTACGCAGCTGGCGCAGACTGTGGTCGTAGTCCATGTTGGCGTAAGCGGTGTAGAGAATATCGATGATATTCAGTGAAGAGATCCGGCTTGCCATTGCGGCGGAGCGGAAGAGAGATTCGCTCGATGTTGTATAGAGCTTCAGATCAGCGAGGTCGCTGATCTCTGACTTGACGGGACGGGTGATGGCAAGGATCGGCGTCTTATTCTGGCGCAGCGCTTTGGCGCAGGTGATCATTTCCGTTGTGTGACCGGAATAGGAGATGATGATGGCCAGGTCCTTCGGCGTGCTGCTGCGGGCCGTAACCAGCTGCAGATGCCAGTCTTCACTGATGACGCACGGCTTGTTAATGCGAAGCAGCTTGAGATAGGCATCTCTGGCGATGACAAAGGAGGCGCCCATGCCAAACAGGAGTACGCGGTCCGCTTTCTGCATCTGTTCGGCGCAATTGTGAAGTACGGCCGGGTCCATGATGCGCTGCGTCTCCTGCAGGGACTGCATATTCTGCCAGGTGATTTTGCGGATGATTTCTTCGGTGGAATCGCCTTTGCGGATCTCATCCTGCGAAAGGACCATGTGCTCATCCTGGAGCGCAAGTTCAACAGTCAGACTTTTGCGGAAGTCTTTATAGCCATGAAAGCCAAGGCTCTTGCACATGCGGACAACGGCTGACACCGATGTGAATGATTCGTCCGCAAGCGCATGGATGCTCAGGGAGGCGGCCTCGTGCGGGTGGCTCAGAATATAGTCGCCTGCTGCGCGTTCGGCGGTGTTCATCTGCGGCAGATTTTCGCGCAGAAGGATAAGGACATTTTTCATAAATTTGTACAACTCCTGAGAAAATTATGCAAAATGTGAAATAATGTGTCAAACGAAACATGCATTATTGAAATAATGTTTGTTTGCATTATATTGAAAGCATCAAAGCTTTGAGACACAGAATCATAATCAAAAGAAAGGGGAGATCCTTTTGGCTTTAAACCTGGAAAAAATGACGACGGAGCAGCGGAATCCGGACACAATGAATCTGGATGAAATGACGACGCTGCAGATCGTTACGGAAATGAACCGGGAAGATGCCGGAATTCCGGCTGCGATCCGGCCGCATCTTCCGGAAATCGCAAAGGTGGCTCAATGGGGTGCCGAATCACTGTCCCAGGGCGGCCGTATCTTCTATATGGGAGCCGGAACCAGCGGCAGACTCGGTGTTCTGGATGCGTCCGAGTGCCCGCCGACGTTCGGTGTTTCTGCCGATACGGTTGTTGGTCTGATTGCCGGGGGACCATCGGCCATCATGAAAGCGGTCGAAGGTGCGGAAGATAACAGGGAGCTTGGTGCACAGGATCTGAAGGATCATAACCTGGCTCAGAATGATCTTGTGATCGGCCTTGCGGCAAGCGGTCGTACGCCTTATGTGATCGGCGGAATTGAATATGCAAAGTCGATCGGCTGCCGGACAGCGGCCATTACATGCAACGAAGGATCGGCGATCGGAAAAGCTTCCGACTGTGCAATCGATGTCGTTGTGGGACCGGAGGTGTTGACAGGCTCAACGCGTCTGAAGGCCGGCACGGCGGAAAAAATGATTCTGAACATGATTTCGACTGCGGCCATGGTTCAGATTGGAAAGTCCTATGGAAACCTGATGGTGGATGTGGTGCTCTCCAACGAGAAGCTGCAGGTGCGCGCGGAAAACATTGTGATGCAGGCGACGGGGGTCGATCGCGAAACGGCGAAGCGGACCATTGCCTCAGCCGGCGGCCGGTGCAAGACGGCGATCACGATGATTCTGGCAGACTGCACCAAAGAAGAGGCGGAGCAGCGCCTTGCGCAGGCAGACGGACATGTTAGAAAAGCAATTCTTCATCAATAATAGGAAAGGGGAAATGTTGTATGACCAATGAAGAACTTGTGAAACAAATGCTCGAAAAGCTGGGTGGAAAGGACAATGTACGCTCGGCTACCAACTGTCAGACCCGTCTTCGGGTACAGGTGAGTGATGATGCCAAAATCGATGAAGCGGGACTGAAGGCAATCGAAGGAGTTCTGGGCATCGTCCATGATCGCCCCGGGTACATTGAAGTTGTTGTGGGACCGGGCAAGTGCCGCAAATGTGCAGATATCTGCCATGATATGGGAATCCCGAGCAACGCGGCCGATGCCGTCAGCACCAACAATGACTGGAAGACGAACAAGTCGAATGTCAAGGCGGGACAGAAGCCGAATAAGGTACGCGATCTTCTGAAGGTGTTCGGTGAGATCTTTGTTCCGCTGATTCCGGGTGTTATCGCTGCTGGTTTGTGTGCAGGTATTGCGACGCTCATCAAGCAGCTGGTACCGGGATTTGCGGATAATACGTTCCTGAATGTTCTCGTTAACCTGCTGGGTCTGATCAATTCTGCATTCCTTGCATATCTGACGGCATGGGCAGGCTATCGTGCTGCGGAGCGCTTCGGTGGTACGCCGATCCTTGGCGGTATGCTTGGTATGATCACCGGTCTTGATGGCATCAATGTGATTTCACAGGCAATCGGCTGGTTCAATGCGGATGTTCCGCTGGATTCCATTCTGCGCAGCGGACGCGGCGGCGTTCTGGCGGCGGTCATCGGCGTTTACTTCATGGTGAAGATTGAGAAGGCAATTCGTCGGAAGATGCCGGATTCGCTCGATATCGTGTTTACGCCGATTCTGACGCTGATCATTACACTGATTCCGTACATCTTCGTTGTGATGCCGGTCTGCGGTCTGATTTCGAGCGGTCTGTGCTGGATTGTTCAGGTTCTCTGCATGAGTGATAACATCGTTGTCCGCGTCATTTCGGGCTATGTCAGTGCGGCTCTGTTCCTGCCGATGGTTGCGATGGGTATGCACCATGGTCTGGTTGCGCTGTACTCGGTTCAGCTTGAGCAGTTTGGCTACGTTATGCTGTATCCGGCGCTGGCAATGGCTGGTGCAGGACAGGTTGGTGCCGCGATTGCCATTGCAAGAAAAGCAAAGAAGGTTGGCAACGAGCGTATGCGCAATATTATTCGCGGTGCTCTTCCGGCGGGCTTCCTTGGTGTTGGTGAGCCGTTGATCTATGGCGTTACGCTTCCGATGGGCAAGCCGTTTATTACTGCTGGTCTTGGCGCAGGCTTCGGTGGTGCCTTTGCGATGGCAACGGAAGTTGCGGCTACGACATGGGGACCTTCGGGACTGCTGGCTCTGTTTGTTATGACCGCTGGTCCGCACGGGGCTGTGAATTCGGTTCTCTGCTATGGCGTTGGTCTTGTGATCTCCTATGTCATGGGCTATGTCATTACCAACCTCATGGTAAAAGATGAGGAAGTAGCGAATGCATAATCTTCCTGGCTATTCTGTTTATCTTGCGGAATACAGGAATGGGCGCATACCGTCTGCAGAATGTTCTGCAGGCGGTGCGCCTGTTTTTCTGTCTCTGCATATTCGTGAAGAATATTCGGATACCTATGAACAGGAGATGGTGGAGCTTTGTCGGCGGCTGAATGATGCCGGCATGAAGATCGTTGCGGATATTGAAAAAGATACGCCGGGCCGCTTTCATACCTCTTCTGTTCTGCAGTTGAAAGAGAAGCTGCATCTGTATGGTGTGCGCATTGATTTCGGCTTTTCTGCACAAGAGATTGCGGAAGCCGCCGGAGCGATGCCGGTCATCGTGAATGCGTCCACGTTACAGGCGGATGAGGCGCGGATCATTCTTGCCCGTGCGGAATATCCGGTGGTGGCGATGCATAATTTTTATCCGCGTCCGGAAACGGGACTGGATGAAGAATATCTGAAGGAGTCGACAGCGGCTCTCAAGGCGCTGGGGCTGCAGACGGCCGCCTTTGTTCCGGGGGATTTGATCCGGCGCGGACCTTTGTATGAGGGATTACCGACGCTGGAGGCGCATCGTAATCTTCCTCCTTCGGTGGGCTATATTGATCTTTTGGACCGGTTTGGGATTGATACGGTATTTGTTGGTGATCCGGGGGTCAGTGAAGCGGAAGTGGAACGGATGCGTACCTTTGCGATGGAAGACATAATTGAAGTTCCGTGTCAATTGAACAGTGGGTATGAGGATTATTATGATCGCGTGTTTACGTGCCGTATTGATTCGCCTTCGTGGCTGGTCAGAGCGGAAGAATCCAGAACCTATGCCGGAGTTTCGGGCAGGAAAGAAGCACCGGACCCTGATGTTAGAAAACGTGTGCGCGGTTCCATTACGATGGACAATGAGAAGTATCTTCGCTATTGCGGAGAGGTGCAGCTGATGCGCAAGGATCTTCCCGCGGATCCAAAAGTTAATGTAATTGGCCATGTGCAGCAGGATTACATTGTTCAGCTGGACAGGATCGGGCGTGGAAAAAAGTTTGTCTTGAAACATGTATGATCAGGAGTACGGGAATATGGTTTCAGTGATTCTGGATACGGATCCCGGCGTGGATGATTTCTTTGCGATTGCGATGTTATGTTCGAACCGAAATCGGATTCACTTCGTCGGCGTAACTGCGGAAGGCGGCAACAATACAACGGCAGTAACGGCGCAGAATGCGCTGAATGTGCTGTCGTTACTGGGCTGTGGTGATATTCCGGTGGCACGGGGAATGGATCAGTATTTGACGCGTCCCTTTGGTGCGCCAGTTGCGAAGTTCCATGGTGCAAATGGGATGGGAAATGTGGATCTTCCGGTTTCGAACCATGGACTGGTGAAGGAGAGAGCCTGGGATTTCATCTATACGCAGGCGAAGGAAGCTGGGTCGATTGTGTTAGTGACGGTTGGTCCTTTGACCAATGTTGCGGTTGCGCTTTGCAAGTATCCGGATCTGAAGGCTCATGTGTCGCGCATTGTGATGATGGGCGGTACGACGGACCGTGGCAATATCGGTCCGTATACAGAAGCCAACATGGGCCATGATGCGCTGGCGTCGCGGATTGTGTTTGAAAGCGGGATTCCGATTGATATGGTCGGTCTCAATGTGACGCGGGACTGTATCATTACGCCGGCGGAGTTTGACGTGATGTCGGGGCACAGTGATTCCCTGATTGCGTCGGTGATGAGGGATCTGATTGTGTTTCGGGCAGGCGAGGCTCTGCATGATCCGATTGCGGCGGCTGCGATGCTGGTGTCGGAAATCATATCGTGGGAAGATGCATATACCCAGATTGAGTTTTCGGATCTGAAGACCAACGGGATGTGTCACATCGATCCGGAAAAGACGGATTCATTCAACAGCAGAATTGCGATGAAGCTGGATCAGGCCGCGTACCGCGGAATGTTCAGGGAGATGGTGCGGTCACTGGTCTGAGAGGTTTGAGATCATTTTTCGTACAATGTTATTGAAGATGGAGAGTTCCTGGTCAGAGATGCCTTTGGTCAGGGTGCGCTCCATCGTTTTTTCTTCATTGGCGACAGTGGGACGGTAATGGGAGGCGCCGTCGGAGAGGTGGATCGCTTTGCGGCGGGCGTCGTGACGTGATTTGGTGCGGGTGATGAGGCCTTTGTGCTCCATGTTGTTTAGAAGTCCGCTTGCGGTGGCGGGGCGGATGTTGAATTCGGCTTCGATGTCTTTCTGATAGATCTCCTGGCGATAGTGTTCGAACAGGTATGCCAGTACTCTTCCTTCGGCGGAGGAATAGACGTTTTTTGGGGCCGTCGTCATGGAGCGGCGGGTCATTGCGTGGGACAGCATCTGGATGGATCGGATCGTGGAATCGGCCATAAGTTCTCCTGTGGTTGACAATAAAACGGTTTGTTTTTCTACAGATAGTTAGGAACCTAAGTGATTATAGCATACTGGAGATCGGATTGATAATGGCAATATGTGGCTTGGCTATGCAGAAAATACGATTTGTGAAATGTAAGTCAAGTTTCGGTGAAAACTAAGAAAGGAAAAAATGGCATGCTATAATTCTCACGGTAACTTACATAAGAGGAGGATAACTAGACTATGGCAAAGGTTACTGTCAAGGATCTGGACGTCAAGGGAAAACACGTAATTGTTCGTGTTGACTTCAACGTTCCGCACAAGGACGGCAAGATTACGGACGACAATCGTATCCGTGCAGCGCTGCCGACCATCAACTATCTGACGGAGCATGGTGCAAAGGTTCTGCTTCTGTCGCATCTTGGAAAGATCAAGACGGAAGAGGACAAGGCGAAGAACGATATGAGCATCGTTGCGACCCGCCTTGCGGAGCTGCAGAGTGCGCCGGTCAAGTTTGTGAATGCGACCCGCGGTCCGGAACTGGAAGAGGCAGTAAAGGAGCAGAAGGACGGTTCCATCGTTCTGATGCAGAATACGCGTTATGAGAAGGGCGAAACGAAGAACGATCCGGAGCTTGGCAAGTACTGGGCTTCTCTGGGCGATCTGTTCGTCGAAGATGCATTCGGTTCTGTACACCGTGCACACGCTTCGACGGTCGGCATTCCGACCTATCTGCCTTCGGCTCTTGGATTCCTCGTTGAGAAGGAAGTCAATGTTCTGGGCAAGGCTCTGAATGATCCGCAGCGTCCGTTTGTTGCGATTCTCGGCGGTGCGAAGGTCAGCGACAAGATCGGCGTCATTGAAAACCTTCTGAAGATTGCCGACAAGGTTCTGATCGGCGGCGGTATGTCCTATACATTCTCGGCTGCGGTCGGCGGCAAGATCGGCGATTCTCTGCTTGAGGCTGACAAGGAAGATCTGGCCCGTGAGTTCCTGGAAAAGGGCAAGGGCAAGCTGTTCCTGCCGGTTGATACTGTTGAAGCAAACGCATTCGACAATGCAACGGATGTGAAGGTTGTCAAGGCCGGTGAAGTCGATGACGGCTATCAGGGTCTGGACATTGGTCCGGAGACTGTGAAGCTGTTCCAAAAGGAACTCGAAGGTGCCAAGACCGTATTCTGGAATGGTCCGATGGGCGTGTTCGAGAAGCCGGAATATGCAAAGGGAACCGAAGCAATCTGCGAGACGCTCGCTAACCTCGATGGTGCGACAACAATTATCGGCGGCGGCGATTCGGCTTCGGCTGCGAAGAACCTGGGCTTTGCGGATAAGTTCTCCCACATTTCCACTGGCGGCGGCGCTTCCCTGGAATACATGGAAGGCAAGGAACTGCCGGGCATTGCAGTCATCAAGGAGAAGTAATCCATGTCGCGTAAGCCTGTAATTTTCGGTAACTGGAAGATGAACAAGACGCCGTCGGAGGCGAAGGAGTTCTTCGAGGGCATCAAGGGTTATGTCACTGGCAAGGAGAAGGCGGATTACGGTATCGCTGCTCCGTATGTAGATCTGGGCGTTGCTGTCGCTGAGGCAGGTGCGGTCAAGGTCGCTGCGGAAAACTGCAACGAGATCGATTCCGGTGCCTACACCGGTGAAGTTTCTGTTCCGATGCTTAAGGAAGTCGGCATTACGTACTGCATCATCGGTCATTCCGAGCGCCGTACATACTATGCTGAGACTTCGGCTCATTGCGCTGCGAAGGCTAAGCGTCTGTTTGCGGCAGACATTACGCCGATTCTGTGCGTTGGTGAGACGGAAGCCGAGTATGATGCCGGCAAGACTGCCGAGGTTCTGAAGAAGGAGCTCGAAGAGTCGCTTGCCGGGCTGACGGCAGAGGAAGTTGCAAAGATGGTCATTGCCTATGAGCCGATCTGGGCGATCGGTACGGGCAAGTCGGCAGATGTCAATACGGCTGAGTCCTGCTGCAAGCTGGTTCGTGACACGGTGAAGGCTCTGTATGATGAGGCGACGGCTGAGGCTGTCCGCATTCAGTATGGTGGATCCGTGAAGCCGAACAACATTGCGGAATACATGGCATGCCCGGATATTGACGGTGCTCTGATCGGCGGCGCTTCGCTGAAGGTTGATTCCTTCAAGGCGCTCGTTGACGCAACAAAGTAATGGCAGTACAGGCAGAAATAGGAGGAGAAATCTAGATGCCTTATATTGTAAGTGTTTATGCTCGTGAAGTTCTCGATTCTCGCGGCAACCCGACGGTTGAGTGCGAAGTAACTACGGAGTCCGGTGCATTCGGTCGTGCAATTGTTCCGTCCGGTGCGTCCACTGGTGAGCGCGAGGCTCTTGAGCTTCGTGATGGTGACAAGTCCCGTTACGGCGGCAAGGGCGTTCTGACTGCTGTTGCCAATGTCAATGAGAAGATTGCGCCGAAGATCATCGGTATGGATGTTACGGAGCAGTCCGCAATTGATAAGGTTATGCTGGACCTCGATGGTACGCCGTTCAAGTCCAACCTGGGCGCGAATGCGACGCTGGCTGTTTCGCTGGCATGCGCACGTGCAGCTGCTGACTACTATGGAGAGCCGCTGTACAAGTATATCGGCGGTGCGAATGCAAAGGTTCTGCCGGTTCCGATGATGAACGTCCTCAACGGCGGCAAGCATGCGGATTCGGCTGCTGACTGCCAGGAATATATGATCATGCCGGTTGGCGCTAAGAATATCCATGAGGCTGTTCGTATGGGTGCGGAAGTATTCCACGCTCTGAAGACGGTTCTGAAGAAGTATGGATACAATACGGCTGTCGGTGATGAAGGCGGCTACGCTCCGTCCTCTCTGCCGAACGGCAAGGGCCCGCTGGAGACGCTTGGCAACGAAGGTCCGCTGGAGCTGATGACAGAGGCTGTTGAAGCTGCTGGCTATAAGCTTGGTACGGATATCTGCTTCGCAATGGATCCGGCTTCTTCCGAATTCTATGATGAGAAGAAGGGTGTCTATGTTCTGAAGCGTTCCGGCGAAGGCGAGAAGACTTCCGAAGAGATGATCGATATGTATGAGAAGTGGACGGAGAAGTATCCGCTGATCTCTCTGGAAGACGGTCTTGCTGAGAATGACTGGGAAGGCTGGCAGAAGCTCCGTGAGCGTCTTGGTGACAAGATTCAGCTCGTTGGTGATGACCTGTTCGTTACGAACACGACGTTCATCAAGAAGGGTATTGAGCTCAAGGCTGCTAACGCAGTTCTGATCAAGCTGAACCAGATCGGTACACTGACCGAGACTCTGGATGCTATTGAGATGGCTAAGGAAGCGGGCTGGACTGCTGTTGTTTCGCATCGTTCGGGTGAGTCCGAGGATACGACGATTGCGGATCTGGTTGTCGGCGTCAACGCTGGTCAGATCAAGACAGGTTCTATGTCCCGTACGGACCGTATCGCTAAGTACAATCAGCTGATGCGGATTGAAGAGGAGCTTGGCCCGGTTGCTCAGTATCGTGGCAAGAAGGCGTTCTACAACGTCAAGGCTCTGTCGCAGGATGAACCGGCTGCTGCAAAGAAGCCGGCTGCCAAGAAGGCTGCTGCGAAGAAGCCGGCTGCTAAGAAGACGGCTGCCAAGAAGAAGGCTAAGTAATCCGTTTCTTCGTTTCTTCTGGAATGCAGACAAAGAGGATCGTTTCCCGAGAGGGAGGCGGTCCTTTTCTTATATTTTCAGGATCCGATCGTCGGTTTGATTCGTAGTACTGATGGAAGAGTACGGTGGATGGGAGCGACAAAGATGCGGGATATATTGAAAATTCTGCCTATTTTGCCTTTGGCGGCTTTGGTGGCTGCAGGAATCTATGCGTTAGTATGCAGATTCAGAAAAGGCGGATTCTCAAAGCTTACGAAACGTCAGATGATCGTTGAGTATCTTTTGACAGGCTGGTTTGTGATGTTCATCTATGTGACGCAGATGATGCCATTTGGTAACGGAATGGGGGAACGCTATAATCTTCGGCCTCTGCGCATGTTTTATATTGCCTGTCGCTATGGTTTAACAAATGCGGCAGGAGTGTGGCAGTTTTTGTTGAATATTGTGATGTTTGTTCCTTTAGGAATTTTGTTCCCCCTTGTGTTTCCAAAGTTCAGAAGCTGGAGAAAGATGATTTCATTGTCCTTCGTTCTGAGTCTTGCGACGGAGCTGTTGCAGCTGATCAGTTTTCGGGGAACGGATATTGATGATGTAATTGCCAATACGGTTGGCGGTATGTGTGGCTTTGCGCTTTTGATGTTGCTGGGCCGGGACAGGAATCGTAGATCTTCCAACGGCAATATTGCGGTTTCGGTGTTTGTCCTCTGCTTGACGGTACTTCTTTTTGTTGGTGTTCAGCTGGTGAATGGTGCAAGGAAGTATGGCAATCTCTATTATGGGCACCTTATACCCGCATCAATCGATGTGCAGTGCAATACTGACGATCATGAGGAAGTCAGGAATGTTTACCAGTATGAAGAGAAAACAGATATTGAAACATTGAAGAAACAGCTTCAAAAAGACAGCGGCATACAGGGAATATGGACAGGTGATGATGGAGAAGAAGCCGTTGCACAGTTAAATGGAAGTGATGGTGCCTGTATCTTTCTCTATCCCTATCATACGTGGACGGTCAGGTATGGAAGGCATGCAGGCGTCAGCGAAACTTTAACACAGCAGCAGCTGTTAGAGCGTGCCTGGGATGGTCTGCGCCGTTTTGGCATTGACGATTCAACAGTTTCATTTGCTGAAGATGACAGTGGTGCCTATGGGGACGAGGATGTTCATCTGGTGTTTGAGAGCACAGAGAGCAGCGATGATATCATTGTGAACGGAGCAGTTGAAGTTACACTTATGCTGGATGGAAGTGTTACGGAGATTGATGATCATCGGATTTGGTGCAGGCGTGTTGATCGTGTGCCTTGTATTTCGTCCGCCAATAGTCTTTCCGTGGCAAAGGATGTCGGGGTGGGACACTGGCCTGGGAAAGCAGTTGTCAAGAGTGTAACTAGGGACTATGCTTTTATTCCGGAAACGGGCTTTTTAATTCCTGCGTGGAAGATCCAGGGATACCTGGTGAGCTCTGATGGAACGCAGTTTGACTGGGATCCGGAAATTGATGCGATGAAATGATTATCGGGAGATTTGCGTATGTCTGAAACGAAGAAGAGTAACGCAAATATTACTTGCAATATGAACACGGATACCGCCACCTATCGGCAGGAAGTGATGGACGCTATCGAAGAGGCAAGGCGCCTATCCCGTGATTCAAACACAGTGGGATATGAAAGTATGGAGGATCTGAAGAAGGCGCTTGAACAAGAATAAAATGTGGATTAATCATGATTGGATCCCCGGCAATGGTCGGGGATTTTATGTTTCTTTTCTGTACCATGCGCAGTGGTTCCTGCTAAAGTAGACCGGAGTAAGATGAAGGAAGCGGAATCTATGGAAATACGTAAAGCACAGCTTTGTGATCTGGATGGGATTATGGAAGTGATTCACGATGCGCAGTGTGAGATGCATCGGGAAGGGATTCCGCAATGGATCAACGGCTATCCGGGCAGGGAACAGATACAGGATGATATCGCTGGAGGAAATTCCCATGTCGTCGTTGAAGAGGATCGCATCGTCGGCACCTTCTGCATGAAGGAGGAGGCGGATCCGTATTATGGAAAGATTACGGGCAGGTGGCTCAATGAAGAGCCCTACGCCGTCATTCATCGCAGTGCGGTGCGTACGTCACTTCGTGGTCAGCATCTGTTTCATGCGATGGTTTCCTGGAGCGTAGAAAAGATTCGCCGTGACGGTTTCCATAATCTGCGCATCGATACGCATGAAAAAAACATGCGGATGCGGCATGCGCTGGAACATGAAGGATTTACATACTGCGGCATCATTCAGATTCAGGACGGTACCGATCGCTATGCGTATCAGCGGGTTTTCGACTGAACATAGGAAAGCAGAGCTTTACGATCGTTGGGCAGCGTTTCGTTTAACACCTGCTCCAGTGTGTCATAAAGGATGGTTCCCCGCATCCGGCCAGGAATACCCATTTCCGCAAGATCGCTGCCATTGATGGCAAGCTGACGGATCGAGACACAGACATTGGCATTGATCATCTTCCGGCAGCGTGCTTCCGCTGCTTCGGTATTCAGATCGGGATCCATTGCTTTCCGGTAGACAAAATACGTATGCACCGGAATCGGCAGCCAGCACAAAAGATGGCGCAGATCACTGTCCGTTTCTAACGGCACATCTTTATATGCAAGCATGTACTTTACTTCGCGGCAGTCGTCGTTGGAATATTTCAGGCGGCGCATTGCCTGATCTGCATTGTCCTTGGAGCCGAGAATGACAGCCAGAACCACATTACTTATCTGCCGGCAGCGGTTCACCGCAGCACAGCGCCGATTCCATTCCTGTTCGTCAAGACCTTGAATTTCCGGAAGAATGATCTTAAAGATGCTTTGATACTGCAGCAGTATATCCGCAGTGTGCGGACTGCTGCAGATCGCCTGCAGTTCATCATGAATGCGTTCAAAGGAGATGTAGTCCAGAAGGTAGCCTGTTTCCTGCAGGCTCCTGGCGGTGTTTTCTTCGATCGTAAAACCCAGTTGGGCAGCGAAGCGAACGGCACGCAGGATGCGAAGGGCATCTTCTGTAAAGCGCTCGGTAGGATCGTTGACGGTGCGGATGATGCGGTTGTTGAGATCATCGAGGCCATGGAAGAAGTCCATGAGGCCGAGCTGCGGATGATAGCACAGGGCGTTGATCGTGAAGTCGCGGCGGGCACAGTCGTCTTTCAGACTGCTGGTGAAGGTGACGTGATCCGGGTGGCGGTGATCTTTGTATGCGGATTCGGTGCGGTAGGTGGTGATTTCCAGCACCTTGCCTTTGCCGAAGATGACGCTTACGGTTCCGTGCTTGAGACCTGAGAGAAGTAAGGGATAGTCCTTGAATAGTGCCATTGTTGTTTCGGGTTTGGCGCTGGTGGTGATGTCATAGTCATGGACGGGACGGTTCAGCAGAAAGTTACGTACGGCTCCGCCGACAACGTACGCCTCCTGATGGGCGTTGTTGAGAATATGGATGGCGGTGAGAACTTCTTCGGGAAGCGGCATCTGAATGTCTGTCATGGCTTTATTATAAGCTTTTAGGTCTTTTCAAATGACACAATATAAAGTATATGAGTAAACGATTCATAGGGAACTGTAGAATCTTACAAATCATGTGGTGCACAAATATAATTGCCTTATAGCAGAATGGGCAGTGTTCAGAAACTGTTAGAAGCCAAAGAGGGAGTTCATTCAATTAATAGAAGCGAAGTGAAAAACTGGCTAAGCGGCTAATATTGCTGTGATTTCGCAGATAATGGTGGTATATAAACTTTGATTTTCAAACGTGTTACGATTTGCGGCTTAGTCGCAATGAGTTATTGCTTTGTGGAATTATTTTGAAAGAATCAACGCTGTTGAACGGAAGCGGCTTAAAAATCAATAATACATTACGAATGGTAGATAGAGAAGGAGGTTCTGGAATGAGGATCGGACAGTCGACAGATATTCATCGTCTTGGGGAAGGCAGGAAACTGATTCTTGGCGGTGTGGAGATTCCGTATGAAAAGGGGCTGATTGGTCACAGTGATGCGGATGCTCTGACGCATGCGGCGGCGGAGGCGATTCTGGGGGCGCTGGCGTTAGGTGATCTTGGCCACTGGTTTCCGGACACGGATCCGAAGTGGGAAGGCGTCAATTCGCTGCTCATTCTTGGTGAAGTGG
Source organism: Galactobacillus timonensis (assembly GCF_900240265.1). Classification (NCBI taxonomy): domain Bacteria; kingdom Bacillati; phylum Bacillota; class Erysipelotrichia; order Erysipelotrichales; family Erysipelotrichaceae; genus Galactobacillus; species Galactobacillus timonensis. The sequence goes on along the minus strand of NZ_LT964739.1, from coordinate 362,887 downwards.
TGCGGATGATGAAGGAGAGGGGCTACCGGGTAGGCAATATTGACTGTCTCGTTCTGATCGAGAAGCCGAAGATGGCTCCCCATATCCAGGCGATGCGTGAGAACTTTGCACGGGTGCTGGAGTGTGATATATCGCAGGTTTCGATCAAGGCGACACGCGGGGAAGGCATGGGCTTTGTGGGTCGTGGTGAAGGCGTGATGGCGCAGGCAGTCGTTCTACTGGAGGAAGCACATGTTTGAGAAGACGCCGGAAGAGAAGGTGCTGCGGGATCCGGTCCACAGCTATATCCATGTGGATTACAAGGTGGTGTGGGACTGTATCAACAGCCGGTGGTTTCAGCGGCTGCGCAGAATCCGGCAGCTGGGTGGCGCCTATATGGTCTACCATACGGCGGACCACACGAGATTCGGCCATTCGCTGGGGGTGTATGAGATTGTGCGGCGCATGGTTTCGGAGGTGCCGGACATTGCCAATGCGCTCAATGAGCGTGAGAAGGTGACAGTGATGCTGGCGGGGCTGCTCCATGATATTGGTCACGGGCCGTATTCGCATGCGTTTGAAGGCGTTCTGAAGCAGTCGCATGAGATGTGGACATGCCGGATCATTGAAGAGGATCCTGAAATCAGCGGGATTCTGGAATCGGCGGCCAAAGGACTGTCGCACGAGGTTGCGGATGTGATCCGTCATAAGTCGGCCAATCCGCTGCTTCCGCAGCTGGTGTCGGGTCAGCTGGACGCGGACCGAATGGACTATCTGCGCAGGGATGCATACTTTACGGGTACGGCATACGGTGAATTTGATCTGGAGCGGATTCTGCGTGTGCTGCGGGTCTCTGACGGGAAGCTGGTCGTCAAGGAGAGCGGCATCTATGCCGTTGAGAACTACATTATGGCCCGCTACCACATGTACTGGCAGGTGTACTATCATCCGACGGCAAGGAGCTATGAAAATATCATGCACCGGCTGTTTGCACGTTTGCGCAGTGAGGCGAGGGCGGGCAGGCTTTCGTCTTCGATTCCGGAGATGGATCGTCTGATCCGGGACGGGAAGCTGAGCCTTGGCGAGTACTATGCGCTGGATGAGGATGCGTGTACCTATGCCTTTGAGCTGTTGACGAAGTCGAAGGATGCGGTGACGGCGGATCTTGCAAGGCGTTTGGTGGATCGTGATCTCTTTGAGTATGAGGAGGTCAGCGATGCCAATCTTCGCCGGCGGCGTGCGCAGCTGAAGAAGGCGGGGCTGGATCCGAAATACTATCTGTGCCGGGATGATGTGCGTCAGAGTCCTTATGTGCCTTATGCGGGCAGCAAGGGCAATGCGATCTGGGTCCGTATGCATACGGGTGAGATTCTGGAGCTTGGAGATGCGAGCAACATCGTCTATTCGCTGGTGCATGGTCCGCAGCATTATGATGATCGGATCTATTTTCCGAAGGAGCTTGGCGAGTGAAGGTCCGGTTTGGTCTGAAGCGTACGGATCGTCTGCTCAATGAGGAGGAATATTATCCTTCTCTGGTGGGCGAGCTGGTGGATGGTGTTCTTACCTATGTGATGGAGGATGGCACGTCTTCGATTGCGGTGGAAGAGAACCGGATCGTTCTGGAACATGATGGTGAGACGCACAGTAAGGTGCATCTCTATGCGGACAGGGATGGTGCGGCGGTGGTACGTTCCGCCTACGGTGTGATGGGGTTGAAGGCGCGTCTGTTGGAACGGGATGTTTCAGAATCTGTATGGAAAATATCCTATGCCATGGTGGAGGGTGAAGAAACTGTGAGCAGTCTGCGGTTTGAGATTGAGTTCCATTAATGGGTACAAAATATGTGTCTTTTTGTGCCTTGACATTCTGCATGCAGGTTGATAAAGTTCTTCGAGTAATGAGGTATATACATATATCTCAACATTGAGTGATTAGGAGACAGGTTCTAGAATCGTATGAGCACGAAGATTTCAATGACAGATGCGGCCTACAGCTGCATGGAAAAACGCAAGAGAGAGATTGAGTTTACGAAGCTCTGGGATGATGTCGCTAAGGCTATGGACATTCCGCCGGAGCAGCTGGCGCGTAAGAAGCGGCAGTTTTACAGTGAACTTATGATGGATAGCCGGTTTGCGGCTCTTAAGGGCAATAAATGGGATTTGCGGAGCCGTCGTAAGTTTGAGGAGCTTCATGCGGCGGATGAGGATCTGGATGACTCGGATGATGATGCCGAGGATTCGGATGAGGCTGAAGCAGTCGATCTTGCGAGTGACGAGGAATCTTATTAATAGGATTGAGAGGGCGGTGTGCTTCGGTGTGCCGTCTTTTTGGTCGTTGATGGTATCACATGAATTGAAGAGATGCTAAAATAGCGTAAGAAAAGGAGATGTTTCTAAATATGGCATTAGTATCTGCTACGGAAATGATCAACAAGGCTCATGAGGGCCATTATGCGATTCCGGCCTTCAATACGAACAACCTGGAATGGACAAAGTGCATTCTGACGGCTGCGCAGGAAATGAAGTCTCCGGTCATTATTCAGTGCTCGGAAGGTGCGGGCAAGTACATGGGCGGCTTCAAGGTTGTCGCTGACATGGTACGTGATCTGTACGATTCGATGGGCATTACGGTTCCGGTTGCGCTGCATCTGGATCATGGTACCTATGAGGGCGCCAAGAAGTGCATCGAGGTTGGTTTTACTTCCGTTATGTTCGATGGTTCTCATTATCCGATCGAGGAGAACATCGCTAAGTCGAAGGAAATCATTGCGCTGGCTCATTCCAAGGGAATCTCGGTAGAGTGCGAAGTCGGCGGCATCGGCGGCACCGAAGACGGTGTTACGTCGCAGGGCGAGCTGGCTGATCCGGCTGAGTGCAAGATGGTTTCGGATCTTGGCGTTGACTTCCTGGCTGCCGGTATCGGTAACATTCATGGTATCTATCCGGCTAACTGGGCTGGTCTGAACTTTGATCGTCTGGATGAGATCAACAAGGCTGTCAACGGCAAACCGCTGGTTCTGCACGGTGGCTCGGGCATTCCTTACGAGCAGGTTCATAAGGCTGTTACACTTGGTGTTTCCAAGGTTAACATCAACACGGAACTGCAGCTGGTATTCGCTGCTGCTACGCGCAAGTATATCGAAGAAGGCAAGGATCACGAGGGCAAGGGCTACGATCCTCGTAAGCTTCTGAAGCCGGGCTGCGAAGCAGTTGTTGCCAAGGCAGAGGAACTGATCAAGGCTTACGGTTCCGATGGCAAGGCTGAGTAATCGGCTCTGAAATATTAGTATTCTTATTCTTTACAAAATGCTCACAGGTCATTTTGATCTGTGGGCTTTTTTCGCTTTGTTCACGATGGCTATCCTACGGCAATAGACAGATGGGCGGTGTTGTGTCCTTCAAGTTGTTAAGCAATTCACTAAAATAGTAAATATTGGAGGGAAACTATATGAAGAAGAGGTATTTCTCATTGGGCCTTGCGGCAATGCTTGCTTTAGCAGGCTGCGGCAGCTCGCAGAATTCGACCGGGACGCCGCTGTATAAGGCTGGCAGCTATACAGGAACAGGTGCCGGTAAAAACGGAGATGTGCAGGTGACGGTCGAGTTTACAGACGATGCCATTAAGAGTGTCACCATCGGAGATAACAGTGAGACCGAAGCCATTGCAAAGCCGGCGTTTGATCAGATTCCGCAGGAGATTGTGGATGCTCAGAGTACGCAGGTGGATGTTATTTCGGGTGCGACATTAACGAGCAATGCTATTATTGCGGCTGTCAATGACTGTATCGTTCAGGCTGGCGGCACGGTGCCGACGGCGGCTGCGGAAAAAACGACGGCTGCCAAAGAGGAGAAGTCGGAAGCGACGGATGTGCTTGTCATCGGCGGCGGTATGGCCGGTATGAGTGCGGCACTTGCGGCGAAAGACGCTGGAGCGGATGTTACGCTGCTGGAAGCGGCAGGCGATCTTGGCGGTACAGTGAAAGTCGCGGGCGGCTATTTGATTTGCGTCGATTCCGAGCTTTATAAGGACAGTGGTGCGGATCAGTCGCTGGCGTCGATGGAAAAGGCATGGAAGGATCATATGTCTTACAGCGGCGCTGATTCGGGATATCCGGATTGGGACAGACTGGACCTGGTTCTTTCCAAAACAGGTGAGACGATTGACTGGCTGGCGGAAAAAGGCGTGCGCTGGGATGAGGCTCCCTTTACTGCTTTTGATGGCGGTACCTATGTTTGTGCGCACGATGTTGATAATGGACCTGGCTTAGTGAGCGATCTTGCGGACGCTTTGGACACTGCCGGCGTCAAGGTGGAACTGAATACGAAGGCGACGGAACTGACGACATCGGAAGATGGAGCGGTGACAGGAGCTGTTGCGGAAACAAAGGATGCGGTGATTACCTATTCTGCCAAGGCGGTGATTCTGGCAACCGGCGGCTATGCGAATGATCCTGAGCTGCTTGCAAAGTATGCGCCGAAGCTTGCGGCAGTTAAGACGGTTTCCGGTGCGGCAGCGACGGCTACCGGTGATGGCTTCCGTATGGCAGAGAAAGTCGGTGCGGACTTCTTCGAGGATGGCACGGGCTTTGGTTCCCTGTGGGCGACGCAGGTAGAACCGTCGGCACTGGAGAAGGATCGTGATCTTGCGGGTGTCGATGTTTCAAAGGCGCTGCTTGTGGATGGCAGCGGTAAGCGGTTTGCGGCTGAGGTTCCGACGGTTCCGTATATGGATGCGCTGGCTTCGGATATGATTCAGAACGGCAATGGGCCTTTCTACTTTGTCTTTGATTCGAAGGATGCGGATGCGGCGGCGATTCTTGAGGCCGGTGCAGATCTGGATGCGGTGAAGAGCGGTGAGACGGTTGAGGATCTTGCGGCAGCGATCGGCGTTGATAAAACTGTGCTTTCGGATACGATTCTGCATTACAACGACCTGTGCAAGGCAGGCGAAGATACGGATTTCGGCAAAGCGGCAGAATACCTGAGCCCGCTGGAAACGGGACCGTATTATGCGCTGGAATATGTTCCGACAACCTTTGGGTCTACGGGTGGTGTTAAGACGGATGATCAGCAGCACGTTTTGAAGGTGGATGGTTCACCAATCAAGGGCCTGTATGCGGCTGGCGAAATGAGCAACCGCTACTTCTATAACGAGAACTATATGTTGGGTGGTTCGCTTGGTCTTTACAGTACCTGTGGACGGATTGCCGGTACGACGGCGGCCGCAGAGTAAGCAGTCAGAAAAAGAGAATTATGTGGGAAGACGGGGTGACGATGCTCCGTCTTTTCGTTTGGGTCTGCGAATTCTCTGGCGGGGGCATGGTAGAATAATGGGACATATGATCAGGGCGGTTTTGTTTGACATGGATGGCATTCTCTTTGATAGTGAGCGTGCCTATATGGAGGGAAATCTGAAGGTTCTGCGGTCGCTTGGCTATACGGGGAGGGACAGTGGTCTGTATGGCGTGATCGGCAAGAATATGGATGGGGTTTATCATTATTTTTATGATCTGCTGGATCATAAAGTGCCCTATGAGGATGTGAAACGGGCGGATGATCAGTACTTTGTGGATCATCCGGTGGATTTTAAGTCGATCGTATTTCCGGATGTTCCTAGTACGGTGCAGAAGCTGAAAAGTGACGGGAAAATTCTGGCTGTGTGCTCGAGCTCTCCGAAGGATGTGATTGATCAGTGCCTTGCGGAAATCGGGCTGGCAGAGTACTTTGATTTTGCAATCTCGAGTGATCAGGTGGATCGGCCGAAACCGGCGCCGGATGTTTATTTGCATGCGATGCGTGTTCTTGGGTTATCGCCCCTGCAATGTATCGTTTATGAGGACAGTGCGGATGGGATTGCGGCGGCGAAAAATGCGGGTTTGCGCGTGATTGCACGTGAGGATAAGCGCTATGGGCAGGATCAGTCGGCGGCGGACTGGATTGTGAAGGACAGCACCGGGATGTATGAACGGGTGCTTTTGGAGGATCAGGATGGAAGAAGTGTTTCGAATTGAGGGTGGCCATCGTCTGGTGGGCGATGTTGAGATTTCGGGTTCCAAGAATGCGACGGTTGCGTTGATTCCGGCGGCGGTGCTGGCAAATGCGCCGGTAACGATCGCTGGTGTTCCGGACATTATGGATGTGGATAATCTGTCGGCAATTCTTCGGGAGCTGAATGTTTCGGTAACGGAGAAGACGAGTCATCTCATTATTGATCCGACGCATATGCGAAATGTGGATCTTGTTTCGGATGCGGTGACGAAACTGCGGGCGTCCTATTACTTTATGGGGGCGTTACTTGGGAAGTATGGCTATGTTCGCATCAAGATGCCGGGTGGCTGTTATCTGGGACCGCGGCCGATTGATCTGCACCTGAAGGGGTTTGAGGCTCTGGGCGCAAGTGTCGATTATGAAAAGGGCTGCTATACGATTAAGGCGGATCATCTTTGGGGAACGAAGATTTTCCTCGATATCGCCTCGGTCGGTGCAACGATCAATATAATGCTGGCGGCGGTTTGCGCTGAAGGCAGAACGACGATTGAGAATGCGGCAAAGGAGCCGGAGATCATTGATGTGGCAACATTCCTGAACAAGATGGGTGCCGATATCCATGGGGCAGGGACGAATGTCATTGTGATCGATGGTGTGCAGACGCTTTCGGGCTGTGTGCATGAGATTATTCCGGACCGGATTGAAGCCGGTACGTTTGTGATTCTTTCGGCAGCGATGGGGGATGATGTGCGGATTACCAACATCATTCCGCAGCACATTGAGGCGTTGACGTCGAAGCTGACAGAGATGGGCGCGGACCTGGATATTCGGGTTGACAGTATTCTTGTGCATCGTCCCCGGAGTATTCTGAAGGCGACAGATATTGTGACGCGTCCGTATCCTGGTTTTGCGACGGATCTGCAGCAGCCATTGACGGCAGTATTGACGCAGGCGGATGGGATTTCGCAGGTGAAAGATACGGTTTATAAGGAGCGCTTTAAGCATTGCCTGGAGCTGCAGCGAATGGGCGCGGACATTGAGCTTGGCGATGGTGTGGCGGCGATCAAAGGGCCGACGCGTCTCTATGGAGATAAGGTGACGGCAACGGATCTGAGATGTGGGGCATGTCTCATTATTGCTGGCCTTGTGGCAGATGGTGTGACCGAGATTCATGATATCTATCACATTGATCGTGGCTATGGAAAGATTGATGAGAAGCTCCGCAAAATCGGTGCAACCATTGTACGGGAAGTGATCGCGTGATGGATTGAGGGTTGATCGGTTTGGCTGTTCGTGCTATGATTCATTCGCACTTTCTTTAAGCACGTTTAGAGGCTTAAGGCAGAAGGGAGACTAAGAGTTATGAAGGAAGGCATTCATCCGGCGTATTACAAGGCGAAGGTCGTCTGCACGTCCTGCGGTTCCGAATTCGAGACGGGTTCGACACTGAAGGAGATTCGTGTTGATACCTGCAGCAACTGCCATCCGTTCTACACGGGCCGTCAGAGATTTGCTCAGGCAGCCGGCCGTGTTGAGAAGTTCAACAAGAAGTACGGACTCAAGAGCGACAATCAGTAATTGCCAGAAAAGACGTTCCCTTCGCGGGAACGTTTTTTTGTGCTAACAAGGAAATTGTGATCAAAGGAACACTAGGGATCATTGATTTCTGGTGATGTGTGATATTTTTCGCTGATAAGCAAATTCTTCTCGGAATTAGTTCCCAGGGAACCGGGGATCGGGCTTCAGATTCGGCATGCCGCTTTCAAACAGACAACGGCTGAGACGGACACGGAAGAGATTGATCAGGTCCGGGAAGTGATCGCTGCCGTTGAGGGATTGGCGCCATCCGGCTTCAAACAGGGAGGGAATCAAATCGTTGCATGCCATCATGGTTTCTGGATCCTTTTGCGAAACCGAGAGAAGAATCAGTAGTGATACGGTATGGCCTGGCTCCCAGGAAATGCCGTTTTTCAGCAAGAGTATGGATGCGAATGATTTTGCGGGCATGGGCATGATCGGTTTCAAAATTGCCACCCCATTTTCGTAATAACTGGAGAAAAGAGCATTACGCTCCTGGATCGAACTGGAAAGAAGGCTGTTGGAAGTGATCCGGCTGGTTTGTTGAATGAGATAGTTCTCAGCTGCGGTGCGATCATCGATGTCGGCAGTGAAAAAAAGCTTCGATGAAAACAGCCGCAGGACATGATCCGGCGAATAGCCGGTGATCATGGAATATATATTCTCCAGCTGCCTATGATCCGGTGGATAAATCAGATACGAAATGTTCGGCCTGTTGTTAGCAATTTCTTCTTCCGTTGTAAGCAGACGGTCATAGCCGGCTTTGGGCGAGTTTAATAAATCGATGGTATCAATATGGCTGCCGAATTCTTTGCGCAGCAATTCTTTTAAAAGAATTTTTTCTGCGTCAGGCAGGGCTGTGATGAGACCGATTCTGTAACGAACAAGGCCATGGCGGAGCAGGCTGTCCTGGAAAAAGAGACTAAGCTGACAGATTGCATGCGGCGAAGTCTTGAGGCCTGTATTCTGATGCATGTGATGGGCAAAGAGGATTGCCATATCCATTGCCATTGGATTTTGACTGGCAACAAATTCATCGAGATCATGAGGCTCTTTGATCTTTGCCTGGATATAGTGCGTCAGATCGGGAATGCAGGCATTCAGATGATGAATCAGAATGACATCCTCGTTCAAAACGACAGGAAAGAGGGCACTGATCTTTTCCAATGATGCATGGACCCATGGAATGGTGCTTGTAAGTGCTGGGGGATCATTCGTCATCAGGGCAGGCTGAAGCAGAAAGGCATAATAGATAAGTTCCTGCTGCTTAATCGTGATGTGCCACGCATCTCTGGCTGCGTTGAACAGGGCGGTAGAAATATTCAGCGATGGCACCGTTGGTTGATCATTGAAACAGTTTTCTTCGAGATAAAATCCTTCCGCGATACGTTTCAAGACAATCTGGAGGAGGAAAATGGCACGATTACGGTAATAGTCGGAGATTGCCATGCCTTCCTTTTTTGCGGCAGTGGTGAGAATGGTTGAAAAGAGTGTGCTGCTTTCCCTCAGACCAGGTATGGCGGAATGCGCCATTTCCTGATCCATGGCAAGGAAGAAGATGGCCTGGCGCCGGGCAGATTCTTTGCCATCGAGGATGGCATAGCCCCGTTCAACAGAAAGGGACAGATCAAATCGGGAAAGGAGCGATGAAAGTTCTTTGAGGTCGCTGCGGATGGTTGAGGTACTGGAAAAGGCAATGGTACTAAGTTCTTTAAGGGCGATGCGCTCCCGGGTGCGGAGGAGAATCCTGAAGAGTTCCATGATCCGGTAATCCTTATTGTTCATGCGCTCTATGGATGGATCGGAATTCGTGTCGAGATAGTGCTGAAAGCCGTCGCTGTCAAAGATGATGATGCGTGTTCCATTGGCTTTTCGGTTTTCCAGAAGAAATGAAGGCTCCTGCCTGGTAATATGCCGCAGGGTAGCCAGATCGTTCTGAATACTGCGTGTCGTGCAGTGGAGTGCATTGGCAAAATAGGAAGTTTTGATAAATTGACCTTCATTTTTATAAAAGGCGCGCAGCATCCAATACTGCCGCTGAGTAAGTGTCATAGGAAGTTCTCCTGGTTCGTTTCCGGATGTATTGTAACCGTTTTTCGCGTGATGCGAAATAATGCGATGAAACTGCCACTATATTCTCTATTTTTGTTATTCTTTGTTTTTGTGAATACGTGGTCAAGATGATTGCTCATGAAATTTTCGCATCATCGGAAAATGGATAATTCTCCGGCAATGATGTGGTGGTTTATTGTTTTTGGCAGATGGCTGGATGATTATGATCCAGTCAGCGGAGGGAGAAAAGGCATGAAGAAATTGTGTGCATTACTTTTGTGTGCAGCAATGCTTGCGGGCTGTTCTGGCGGCAGCACTCAGGCGGCTGCGACAGCTTCGGCTAAGGCTTCTGCTTCGGCAGCGGCAGTGGCAGATGGTACATATGAAGGTACGGCCGACGGTAACAATGGCCCGATCAGCGTCAGCGTAACTATCAAGGATGGTAAGATCGCTGATGTGCAGGTGACGGACAACGTTGAGACGCAGGGCATCGGTGATGTGGCTGTGGAGCAGATTCCGCAGGCGATGGTCACCAACAATACGCTGAACGTGGATAACGTGACCGGTGCGACGGTTACTTCGGCGGCGATCAAGGCAGCCTGCAGAGATGCGCTGAAAGATGCAGACCCGTCCGGAGATGCATTCAATACGCCGGTAGAGACGCAGAAGATCTCTGAGACGCGGACGATGGAGGCGGATGTTGTCGTCATCGGCGCTGGCGGCGGTGGTGTCGCAGCCGCGACGAAGGCGGCCGATATGGGCAAGTCGGTCATTCTTGTTGAGAAGAATGATATGGTCGGCGGCGATACGATGTGCAACGCTGGTACGCTGATTGCGACGGGTTCGAAGTTCCAGAAGGAGAAGCTTGGTGAAAACAATGATTCGCCAGAGCTTGCATATGACGATATTATGCGGATTGGTCTGAATAAGAATGATCCGGCTCTGGTGAAGATGATTACGGAGACGATTGGTTCGACGGTTGACTGGCTGGTCGATGATATGAAGGTTCCGTATGATGTTGCGGCGACGCAGTATCCGGACCATTCCGCGAACCGTCAGATCGGCGTCGTGGGCAGAAGCTACGAGTTCTTCCAGGTTATGGTCAAGAATTTTGAGGACCGCGGCGGTCAGCTGTTATTGGGAACGAAGGCTGTGAAGCTTTTGACCGATGCGGATGGCAATGTGACCGGCGTCGAATGCGAAGACAAGCAGGGAACGATCGACATTACGGCAAAGGCAACGATTGATGCGGCTGGCGGCTTTGGTGCCAACACGTCGCTGTTGCCGGATTCGTTGAGCGGCTACATGTTCTATGGCCGTACGACCGATATGGGCGATGGTCTGAATCTTGGCACGGAGGTTGGTGCAGATACGATCAATATGGATCTGGTCAAGGTGTATCCGCAGGGTGTTGAGACGGTGCCGGGACGTGCCCTTGCGGCAACGGCAAGTTCGACGGCTGCGACCAAGGGGCATGGCGCAATCTATGTCAATACGAAGGGTGACCGTGTCGTGAAGGAGACAGGTACGCTTGCGGATATTACGAACGCTACGGTTGCGCAGGATGATAAGATTCTTTATCTCATCATGGATGAAGACGCCTGGAAGGCATATGTAGATAAGTCTTTGGAAGACAAGCTGGTGGCTTCGGAAGATGATCTGTACAAGTGGGAGTCGATTGAAAACGATGGGCGTCCGGTTCTTGCGCAGGGTACAGATCTTTCCGAACTTGCGAAGACGATGGGCATCGATGCGGATGAACTTGCCAAGACGGTGGCGCAGTACAATGCGGACTGTGCGGCGGGAACCGATGCGTTTGGCAAGGAGGATCCGGTTGCGCTGGCAGAAGGCGGTACGTACTACGTCGTTGAGCAGCGTCCTCGTTTCTGCACGACGCTGGGCGGTCTCAAGGCCAACGAGAACATGCAGATTCTGAATACGTCTGGTGAGCCGATCGGCAATCTGTATGGTGCAGGTTCGGTTGTCGGCGGTGCTAACGGTGCCGATTCGATGACGGCGATGATGAATTCGTGGGCGATCGGATCCGGTGTCGTGGCCGGTGAGAAGGCTGCCGAAAGCATCTCTGACTAACACAACAGAAAGAACAAAGACGCAAAACGATACAAAAAGAAAAACCTCAGCAGCTGAACCGGCTGAGGTTTTTAAGATGCCTGAATGATGCTTGTCAGTTGACGGAATGAATCTGCTGCTGAGTGACGAGAGGATACGAGATCAGATCCTTTGCGTCAAGATTTTCGTGATGCATATAGACGGCAGAGATCTGGCTATTGTCATAGGTGCGGTAGTAATAGATGCCCTGATCCATGTTGCAGCAGGAGGAGTAGATTGTGATCTCATATTTGCCTTCGCCCAGGTCGCAGCAGCCGCGCTGCTGTTCAACAGAGCCCAGGATATGGAAGAACTGGCTGACGGCGGAGTCTTCCGATTCATCGGAGACAGAGTTCAGCTTCGTGAAAGCGACTTTGACAAAGCGGGAGCCGGACGAAAGGTCGCCTGGCAGGCCGATGCCGCCCATGCCGCGGCTGTACTCGTTGAGCTCAACGTTTGGCGCAAACTTTGCGGGCGCAGCGGAAGGGGAAACGTTGCGGTAATCATTGAGACGGAACAACTGAATGTCGAAGGTAGGATTGTTGGTCATGACGCCGACCGGGTTGGGATAAATATGGATGCCGTCCTTTACGGATTCCAGGACGATGGATCCGGTCTGGTCGGAGATCATCCAGTGGAGCGGCGTGATCGGAAGCTTGTCGCTGAAGGGAATGTTCACGAGACGAATCTTATTGAGCAGAGCTTCGGCTTCCGTGAGGTTTTTGCACTGGTTCAGGATCCAGGGAATGAATTCGAACGGCGAGATTTCGTCTTTGCCGTCGTTTTGTACTTCGGGGAAGAAGCCGTTGCCCGGGAAATTGAGGCCTGCCATCGAGAGTCCGTATTCATTGGTCGCATCGTAATAAAGCGGGAAGCCGCCGCAGACAAAGGCCATGCCGATCATGGCGTAATGCTTGTCAATGGCCGGCTTTGTACGGAATGGCAGCGGAAAGTTCCGGGGCGTGATCGTCACGGATTCCGAGTAGGAGAATTCAAGATCGAGGTTGCGTCCGAAGTAATGATCCTTTTTCTGATAGGTTGCGCAGGTACACATAGTTTAGCCTCCTTCCTGCATGGTTGTATCAGCGGGATATTTGTTGTTTCGTGCCCTTATTCTAGTTCATCGGCACGGGAATTTCCTGTCTTGACAAAGATATGTCAAATACGGGTATGTGTATTTCTTTTACATTCTTTGAATAATTGTATGTATGTTTAGATGATTCATGTTTTCTGACCGATTCTTCATTTGCACAATATTTAAGAAACAAACAAATGTTTAACACATTACTGATGGTGACCGCGTGAATTGAATATGGCGGTCTTTTAAGAATGATTCAGAAAATGAGAAGACGCTGGCCTGGTGGACGAAGCTGGTGCTGGAAGGCTTCCCTGTGGCGGCGGTGTAAGGTGTGATGAATATTATTAAGGATTCGGGCTTCATTGCGCGTTTCTGCAGGATGCTTGGGTTTACGTCTAAGCCTGGGCTTCTGTATTCGATGAAGGGCATTGTGGTTTCGAATCTTTGGTTTTCCATTCCGTTTGCGACGATGATGATGATGATGATGATGAGTGCTTCGCTGTCGGCGGTTTCGGATTCGTATGTTGAGAGTGCAAGAGATGCGGGGTGCGGTAAGTTGCAAGTTCTTCGCAGCGTTGTTCTGCCATTGATGTACCGGGATATTATTCTTGCGGCTACGTTTATTGGGATGGGGAAGATTGCGTCGTTTACGATTCCGTATCTGACGGGCCCGAACAATCCGAAGATGCTTGGCATTCTGCTGTATACGCAGGTGGCAACCTATATGGACTACCAGCATGCGGAGGCTCTTTCGGTGCTGATCTTCCTGCTGTGTCTGGCGGGTGCGCTGGTGTACATCATTACGAATCTGAAGGAAGACGAGTGGCAGAGTAATCTGTAGAAAAAATAACAGCGGTGCCGGGCAGGTGTGTCTGGCGCTGTTTTTATGTGGTGCGATAGAGAAAGGTTGATTGCAGCCTGTCGAAAAAGCTAAAGGAGAAACATAAAAAGATCGTTCACCCCCGGGGTGAACGATCGGGTGAATAATTCGATCGGTGATATTCACATGCCCACATATTTTCTTCGTCTTGCTTGCATAGGCAGAAAAATGTGCCGGCGAATGTTTAAAATAGAACTTGAATAAGTGGGGGGACAGATCATTATGAATAAGCAGCAGCTGTCGGCAAAGATCTGGGCGTCAGCGAACGGCATGCGCTCGAAGATTGATGCGTCGGAGTACAAGGATTATATTCTGGGCTTCATTTTCTATAAGTATCTTTCGGAACGTGAGGAACAGTGGCTTAAGAGCCGTGGCTATGATGAAGACAGCATAAAGAAATATGTGAACGAGGATGCACCGGACAACTATTCTGGTAAGTCGTTGATGCAGCAGAATCTGGGGTATTTCATTGCGTATGAGAATCTATTTTCGACCTGGATCAAGATGGGATCGGACTTTTCGGTCGGCAATGTGCGCTCAGGTCTATCTGCGTTTTCGCGTTTAATCTCTCCTTCGCATCAGAAGGTATATGCCAATATCTTCAATACGCTGGAAACGGGACTGAGCAAGCTTGGCGAAAATACGAAGAGCCAGACGACGGCGGTCAGTGGATTGATTCATTTGATTGATACGATTCCGATGGACGGGAAGCAGGATTACGATCTGCTTGGCTATATCTATGGGGATTTGATCGGAAAGTTTGCGTCGAGTGCAGGCAAAAAAGCCGGAGAATTCTATACGCCGCACGAAGTTTCGCTGTTGATGGCTTATATCATTGCAGATCATCTCAAGGGAAGGGAAGAAATTAAAATCTATGACCCGACGTCGGGATCTGCTTCGCTGCTTTTAAATATTGGCCGTGCTTGTGCGCATTATCTGGATGATCAAAATAAGATCCGTTATTATGCGCAGGAGCTGAATGCGAATACGTACAACCTGACACGTATGAATCTTGTGATGCGGGGGATTCTTCCGGATAACATTGTGACGCGTAATGCAGATACGCTGGAAGAAGACTGGCCGTATTTTGATGAGTCGGATCCGAAGTCGACATATGAGCCGCTTTACGTGGATGCGGTTGTTCGCAATCCACCTTATTCGCAATCCTGGGATCCGAAGAACAAGGAAAATGATCCGCGCTTTGCGGGTTATGGGCTTGCACCAAAGTCAAAAGCAGACTACGCATTTCTGCTGCATGATCTGTTCCATCTGAAACCGAATGGAATTATGGCAATTGTTCTTCCACATGGTGTTTTGTTCCGGGGAGGCGAGGAAGGTGAGATTCGCCGCAACCTGATTGAGCGTAACAATATTGATGCAATCATCGGTTTGCCGGCGAATATCTTCTTTGGTACAGGCATTCCGACAATCATTATGATTCTGCGTCAGAAACGTGAGAATACGGATGTCTTGATCGTTGATGCATCCAAAGGTTTTGAAAAAGAAGGCAAGAATAATAAGTTGCGTGCATGTGATATCCGCAAGATTGTGGATACAGTTACGAAGCGCATGGATGTGGCGAATTATTCGCGCCGCGTGAGTCTGGAGGAGATCCGCCGGAATGATTACAATCTGAACATTCCGCGCTATGTTGATTCTTCTGAGAAAGCAGAGAGCTGGGATATCTATGCGTCCATGTTTGGCGGTATTCCGGAGAAGGAACTGCATGACTTCGATGCGTACTGGTCTGCCTTTCCTTCGTTAAAGAATGAACTGTTCAAAGGACACGGCGCATATCTTTCGCTGCATACGGATGACATTGTTGGTGCAATCCACCGTAACAAGGATGTGCAGGCGTTTGAAAACAGGTTTAAGGATGCGTTTGCAGATTATGACAGTTACCTGGAACATGCATTGATTGATCAGGCAGAGTCAATTTCCGTTCCGCGGACGGAGGATCTGCTCCGGGATGATTTGTTCCGGAGATTTGAAGGATTTTCCTTGCTGGATCCGTACCAGGCCTTTGAAATTTTCTCGAAGGAGTATGAGGTGATTTCCGGAGATCTGGAGCTGATTCAGGCAGAAGGAATGCAGGCAGTGCGCAGTGTTGATCCCAACATGGTATCGAAGAAAAAAGACGGAACTGATGGCGCAATGGCGTTAAGTTAAGGGCTTGAAAAGCCCTGATATCTGTTGCAGTTGGCATTCTGAGCCACACTGATGATTGAGATGATCAACGGTGTGGCTTTTCTTCCGGATCGTGTGATCAAAACTGACACATTTTGCCAAAACGAAAAGGACAGAGCGATTGCCTGTCACGAAAATCGGTGGATTTAGGTTTGCGGATGTTTTATACTCTGATCGTTAGGCAGATCTATACGTAAACAACTTTGCGGATTGAGAACGTATATTTCTAACAAACGATCTTCCTGGTCTGATTGGGATCAGGAACTTTTTTATTCTGAGTATCAGCTTCTCCTCATCAATATGGCCTGCAAGATACTGCCTGATATTTGTCACAGCAGAGCTGAAATTGAATCTGTACTCATGTATGGTGGCTGACTTTTCTGACGGCACGGCTGCCACAATGAACTGGCAGAGGTTATACAGAATTGTCCGCGCATAGATTTCCTGATAAAGAAACTGTATGTTTCTGCCATGAAATTCGGTAAGCCCGATAGTATATTTCAACTCGCGAAAACTTCCTTCAATGCCCCATCTTTGGTGATACAGCTCTTTCATTACGCTGATCGGGAACTGATCTCCTGGCAGGTTGGTAATCAGGCATTCATAAGTATCGTCGGTGATTTTGAATCGTACTGCCCGAAAATTCAGATAATACGATTCTTCTTCGATGGGAAGAAATCGGAAGACCTGATTATTCATGATACGGACATATTTTTCCGGATGCCGCTTTACTTCATTGGTCTGCAGTCTGGTAATTTCTTTTCCCAGATCAAGGTCGAACTCCTCATCCTTCAAATTCATGGTGCTGAGAATCCCATTGCTTGAGATATCTTTGACGCGAATGATGTATTTTATCTGGTTCTCAGTGAGAAATGCCAGCAGCTGATATTTCTCATAACCGCGATCGGCAATATAAATGAACTTTCCATATTTCTCTGCATTCTTTTCAAGCATTTCTTCTGCGGCATTGGGCTCATTTGATTTGGCTGCTGTATCAATCTCAATGTCGGCATAACAGCGATTCAAAACATCGTATAACGCATTCAGATGAAGCTGATTAAAGCCTCGTGCCATTCCGTTCTGGATATGATAAGTCTCACTGTCTTCCGGATTATATGGAATATTGATATCGGATCCGTCGGAAGCCAGAAGTCGATATCCCTGAAACCGATTGTTGACGTTAATACTGTCAGTGAATAAAGTGAATACCCGATACAGCGCCCGGGGATCCAATTTCCGCCGCTGTTGAATGACAGCAGAAACAGATGGAGGGACCTCCATATCAGTGAAATAATCTCCGATCTCAGAAGATAATGATTTGGATTGGAACTGGATCAGGAATTTCATGAGCTCTTCCGGCGGCAGTTTACGCTTGCGGGTGAAATCAAACCCGGGAGATTTGCAGTAGCAGCCAATAGAAGAAGACACATAGTTGATCGCATCATTGAGATGCTTATGAACAGCGCCCAGCGAATAGAGATAGGAAACCATAGTCGAAAAATACCCCCTACAATTTCCTTCGGATTGTCTAAAAATTCCTGTGCTCAGCCTGTCAAGTGCCTTTTTGAAAAAAGTGCATGTTTATGCATTTTCTGATGCTTTTATGTAAGTGGTGAAAACGTCTTGGCATAGCACTTTGCAAAATAAAAAACACTCGCCATATTTTGAAACGAGTGTTTCTTGTCAGAAGTCAGTGTTTCCTGTTAACTTACTGACATTGACTGATGGCGAGGTTCAGGAAGGCTGGAAGGGCCATATCATTCCTTTTGATATTTTCCAGAAGACGTATCTCAAAGAGGAATTGAATGCACTTGAACAGAAAAACAATCGTCTGCAGGAGATCACGGACCGCTACTCAGAACTGGCTGAAAATCTGAATGAAGATGATAAGAGTCAGCTTGGTGATGCTGTGGATGAGGATGGCGCTTTTGTATTCAAGAACATCAAAGCGACGATTAAGGAGCTGAAAAAAGTTGATGCTGATGCGGAATTGATCAAGACGCTGGAAGAAGTTTCAGATCTTAATGCGGAAGAAAAGAATCTGAAAAAGGAAGTAAAAAGCGGACAGGAACAGCTTCAGATCCTTACGAAGCAGCGGATTGAAAATCTTACAGATGATGAGGCGAGAAACCTTCTGCATGAGAAATGGATCGTGCCGATTACAAGCGGTGTTGCCAGGCTTTCCGATGATCTGATTGATGCGTTCGCAAAGAAGATCAAGGAACTTTCTACAAAGTATTCAACAACATTCAAAGACATTGAGGATCAAATCAAAGAAACAGAGCATTCTCTCTGCCAAATGATGAATGACCTGACAGGTAGCAATAATGATATGGCCGGCATCCGTGAACTGCAGAAGTTATTGGGAGGTAATTCCAATGACTGAGAACGAAAAAACAAAGAATACTCCTGCTCTTCGCTTCAAAGGTTTCACAGACGATTGGGAACAGCGTAAGTTGTCCTCCCTCTTTGCACGATTTGATGATGGCGATTGGATTGAAGCCAAAGATCAGAGCTCTTTAGGCGTCAGATTAGTACAAACAGGCAATGTTGGAGTAACTGAATTTATAGATAAAGCCGATAACAAAAAATGGATTTCAGAAGAGACTTTTAACAGGCTCAATTGTGAAGAAATTTTTCCGGGAGATATTCTGATTTCAAGATTGCCCGAACCTGCAGGAAGAGCCTGTATAGTGCCAGAAACTGGCACTCGCATGATAACTGCTGTTGATTGTACCATTGCTAGAACTTCTGCAGAAAATTCCGCAGCCTTTATTGTTCAGTGCTTGTCCACACCTGGATATTTTAAGTGGGTTAATACCTGCTTGGCAGGTGGAACAAGGCAAAGAATTAGCAGAAGTATGCTTGGTGCCTATGATGTGATGGTTCCTCCAACTATAGGAGAACAGAAACAAATAGGAGCCTATTTCCAGAGACTCGACCACCTTATCACCCTTCATCAAAGACAGCATGGAGCTGGACTATATAATTGAAATGGAGCGAAAAATATGACTGGATTTAGTGTAGAGGCTGATTTTGAGAAGGCAGTAATTACTGAGCTGCAGCGTAATGGGTGGAGTGACAAGGTTTTGATGCATCCGACGGAGCAGGATCTGATTCAAAACTGGGCAGATATTCTCTTTGAGAACAATCGTGGCATTGATCAGTTGAATGGCTGTCCCCTGATTCCGGAAGAGATGGATGAACTGTTGGAACAGATTACGGCGCTGCGGACGCCGTTGGCACTAAATGAGTTTATTAATGGCACGTATGTTTCGTTGACGCGAAAAAATCCTGCAGATCAGCTTCACTATGGTAAGGAAGTCAGTTTGAAGATTTATTCTCGAAGTGAAATTGCCGGTGGGCAGAGCCGTTATCAGATAGCGGAGCAACCGGAGTTTGGTCACCATGATGCGATCTATCATACGCGGCGCGGTGACCTGATGTTACTGATTAATGGGCTTCCGGTGTTCCACATTGAGCTTAAGAGGAGCGGGGTTCCTTATGAGGAGGCATGCCGACAGATTGAGATTTATGCACATGAAGGAATATTTACCGGTCTCTTTTCGCTGATACAGATATTTGTGGCAATGAACCCGGAGGATGGGGTGTACTTTGCAAATCCTGGCCCTGATGGGAAGTTCAATCCTGATTTTTTCTTCCATTGGGAGGACTTCAATAACGAGCCTTTTCATAATTGGAAAGATATTGTGTCTAATCTTTTGTGCATTCCACAGGCACATGAGATGATCGGCTATTATTCGGTCCCGGATAAGTCGGACGGTATTCTTAAAGTGATGCGCAGCTATCAATACTGGGCAGCTACAAAGATCAGTGATCGCGTCACGGCAAATGAAAAACACTGGGGAGATGGAAACCAGCTTGGAGGATATATCTGGCATACAACCGGGTCAGGAAAGACAATGACTTCCTTCAAGTCGGCGCAGCTGATTGCAGATTCTCATGATGCGGATAAGGTTGTTTTCCTGATGGACCGGATCGAACTTGGCGTTCAGTCTGTCAGAGAATACCGCGGATTTGCGGACAGTGCGGATCAGGTACAGGATACGGAAAATACCTATAAGCTGATTGAAAAACTTACAAGCAATAATCCGAATGACAGCCTTATCGTTACCTCGATTCAGAAGATGAGTCGCCTCAAAGAAGATGCCGGGGGCATGCTCAGAGAGAAGGATCTGGAGAATATACGCCGGAAACGTGTCGTATTTATTGTTGATGAGTGTCACCGTTCAACGTTCGGAGATATGTTGTTGACGATTAAGTACACGTTCCCCAATGCGCTTTTCTTTGGCTTTACGGGTACGCCGGTCTTTACAGAAAATAGTCGCAGGCAGCTTACGACGGCGGATATCTTTGGAAATGAACTTCATCGCTACAGTATTGCGGACGGTATTCGGGATAAAAATGTTCTTGGCTTTGATCCGACAATGGTCATGGTGTATCCGGATAAAGAACTGCGCAAGATGGTTGCCCTGGAACAGGCCCATGCCTCGACTGTGGATGAAGCACTCAAGGATCCAAAGAAGAAGGCAATTTACTATAAGTTTATGTCATCGGCTGAAGTTCCGATGGCTGGCGACGGCGAACGGAAAGGAATCGAAGATTACGTCGATTCAAGTGCATGGAGATCCGAAAAGTATCAGGAAGCAGTTGTTGATAACATCGCAGGTGACCGCGACTCGATGAGCCATGGATATTTACTGCATGCAATTTTCGCTACGAGCAGCATTCCGGAAGCAATTTCCTATTATCGTCTGTTTAAGAAGCGTGCGCCGCAGCTTCGCGTCACCTGTATCTTTGACCCGACGATTGATAATGCGGGAGGCGAAACTTCCATTCTGAAGGATGATGGCATCCGTGAAATGCTCATAGATTATAATGACCGCTACAATCAGAACTTTGACATGGCCCACTATGACGGCTTTAAACGTGATGTTGCGGCTCGGATTGCGCATAAGTCGCCGTATATCCGCATGAAGCCGGAGCAGCAGCTGGATATGATGATCGTTGTCAACCAGATGCTGACGGGATTTGACTCAAAGTGGATCAATACCCTGTACCTCGATAAGGTATTGGAATATCAGAATCTGATTCAGGCATTTTCCAGAACGAATCGCCTGTTTGATCAACATGAGAAGCCGTTCGGTTCTATTCGTTACTATCGCATGCCACATACAATGAAGCGGAACATCGAAGAGGCGGTCGAGTTGTACTCTGGCGATAAGCCAAGGGGACTGTTTGCTGATCACTTGCCGGATAACATCCGCCACATGAATGTAACCTTCCAGGATATTGTCAGAATTTTTAAGAGCGCCGGTATTCCAGAGATGGACAGGCTCCCGGACGATGTCCCGTCGAAGGCGAAATTCGCGAAATTATTCCGCGAATTTTCAGGCTATTTGCAGGCGGCAACAATCCAGGGATTTAGCTGGGATAAGAAGGTTTACAGCGCACGTATCGACGCTGATGATCCGACGGAAGACACGGTGACTGTTGAGCCCGGTAGAGAAGAGTATTTGACACTTCTGCAGCGTTATAAGGAACTTGGCGGCGGAAATGGCGACGATGATAATGGCGAGGGCGGCGAAATAACATTTGCAATTGATCCTTATCTGACGGAGCTGAGTACCGGGACCATTGATAATGAGTATATGAATTCCCGCTTCGAAAAGTGGAAGAAGCAGTTGACACAGCCGAATGTGGATCCGGCCGAGCTGGAGCAGTCCCTTGCGGATCTTCATAAGGCGTTTTCAACGCTGTCTCAGGAAGAACAGAAGTTTGCGGAACTGTTTCTGCATGACGTTCAGACGGGCGATGTTGAGCTGGAGGATGGGAAACCTTTCCGCAGCTACATCGTTGATTATATGAATACAGAAAAGAAGAATGAGGTTCATCGTCTTCATGAATGCCTTGGCGTCGATGAGAATCTCGTGATGGATCTGCTTGATCGCCATGTGACAAAGGACACGATAAATCAGTATGGCCGCTTTGATGAGCTGCGCGACAGCGTCATTTTGGAAAATGCGGAAGCATATTTTGCGGTGGTCGATGGTGAGCGCAGGCCGCCGTTCATTGTTCGTAATGAGGCGGATAAGCTGCTAATGGACTTTATACTTTCGGGCGGGAAAATGATCTGATCTTCGGCAGCAGATGCTTCATCAGCATGCATTCCTAGGAAGGAGAAAAAGGATGCTGAGTGAAAGCAAATCATCAGATTTATTTCGTGACTACTATTCGGACTGGGTTTCGGTTTATAAGGAAGGGGCAATCCGCGATGTTACGCTGAATAAGTATCATATGGCGCAGGCATGGCTCGATAAGCTTGTGCCGGATCTGAAACTGTGCGAACTGACGAGAGTAAGCTACCAGCAGCTGATCAATGACTATGCAAAGGATCATGAGCGGCAGACAACGATGGACTTTCATCATCAGTTGAAAGGCGCCATTCTGGATGCGGTTGACGATGGACTGATTGAACGTGACCCGACCCGGAAGGTGATCATTAAGGGAAAGACACCATCCAGTAAGAAGGTCAAGTACCTGAATCAGTTTGAGCTTCATACTTTGTTAACGAGTCTGGATCTGAGGAATGAAATTAACTGGGACTGGTTCATTCTGCTGGTGGCGAAGACAGGGATGCGTTTCTCGGAGGCCCTTGCCATAACGCCGAATGACTTTGATTTTTCACACCAGACGGTATCGATCAGTAAAACCTGGAATTATAAGAATGGCGGCGGATTTACGGCAACGAAGAATAAGTCGTCGGTACGGCGGATTCAGATTGACTGGCAGCTGGTAATGCAGTTTTCAGCGTTGACTCGTGATCTTGCACCGGATCAGCCAATCTTTGTGCGGGGACAGAATATCTACAATTCCACCATTAATGACATTCTGGAGCGGTATTGTAAGCAGCTTAAAATTCCGGTGATTTCGATTCACGGTTTGCGGCATACGCATGCGTCGATTCTGTTATTTGCGGGAGTATCTATTGCCAGCGTGGCCCGCAGACTTGGGCACGCGAGCATGACAACGACGCAGAAAACGTACCTTCACATTATTCAGGAACTGGAGAACAAGGATGTTGACCTTGTGATGCGTTCCTTGTCGAACCTTACATAACACAGCAGGATATGAATGTATGCGGATGGAGCTCTGCTGCCTGTGTTCCCTGAGGAACATTCTTTCATGTTCTTCCTGCTGGACATTTATCTTATGAGGAAGGGACTGGTAGTCGTAGATGATATTTATTGAGAACTTCACTGTATCCAGAGATCGGGATGATTTCTTATATCTCTATGAAAATTTCCATGGCACAAATATTGATGAATTTCTCAAAGGGGTCAGCGAGCGGCATACGACATGGTCAGTTCCTAAGAATGCAGTACCTGGTGACACAATCATCTTTATGTGTGCCAAACAGGCAAGAGCGAACCTTGGAATGGCAACCTCTCACATGGACTTTTCCGCTGATTCGGGCCTTGAAAAATTCATTACCAAGCAAAAGAACTTTTATCAGCAATACAGCGGCAAATTACTTGGCTATGGTGTTGTAAATTCTTATCCAATGGGAGACGGGTCATATTGGATGTCGGAGATATCGGACGTAGAAGGATTAGCGGAGCCGATTGATTATCGGGAGATCAAAAGTTTCATAAAAGTTAGCACCTTTTGTGCTTCGACTAAGCTGGATGATGAACAATGGGAGCACTTGAAGTGGGTTATTCATCAGCATAATCCTTCGAAGTTTGATGATGCTGCCGCACCTGATTATGAATTGTTGCGGAAAGAGTTTGATAATCGGGTGGAACAGGAGATTCATAAACCGATCGAACAATTGAAAAAGAAAGCTAAGAATCACAGTAAGTCTCCAATATCCAATATCACCCAGACTAAGATTTATCATCGTGATCCAGTGATTGCGGCATACGTAAAGAACCGGGCAAATGGGCATTGCCAGTTATGCGGGGCAGTAGCGCCATTTCTTGACCAAAACGGGGAACCTTATCTTGAATGTCATCATATTCAGTGGCTTTCTGAAGGCGGCTTGGATTCCATTGATAATTGTGTTGCTTTGTGCCCTAATTGTCATAGAAAAATGCATGTTGTGAATGACCCAAAGGACAAACAGGTATTACTGACTGTAGCAGCAAAAGAAGATTAAACGCTGAATGAAAAATAATAGGAAGAGATATGGTCAAGTATGAACTCCATGAAAGAATTGGAGATGTGTTAACGTACTGGTACTATCCGGAAGGGAAGAAAGATAAGGAGCCTGGCGTTATTGTTGCGGATCTCAAGGCTGAAAGCATCAAAGTAAAGTGATTTTGAGTATGAAGTTTCCGCTGAAGAAATGAACGAGATGGTAAAAGCAACCAACGAGATGATACGTGAATGCGGCGGAACTGATTTCGATGAGTAGGCAACGGAGCCGTCGCATATTACGGAGTGTGGTGATTTTGCGATGCGTGATATCGCTAATCGAGTAAACAAAGGCGACATCCCGGAGAAGAGCGTGGCAATGTGGTACTAACATCTAATGTGCCGGACTTGTGCCGAGAGTAGAAATATGGAAGACAGGATAGAAGACTTGTTACAGGGGCCGTGCTGGGTGATGGATATTCTTCCCAGGCAGGTGTCGAAGGAGAGTGGTGGACAATACTTTGCGGTGGAGGATTATTTTCTGCATGGTGATCGGTTTGATGCAGTCAAAGAGAAGCACATCCATATTGTTCTGAAACTGAACTGCTACTATCCGATATCTTTGGATCAGGAGGATGTGGTGAATCCGTCACCGGATCATGTCGCGGAAGTGATGCGAAAGCGGGATGTTTCAATTTTGATCGGGGATGCGCTGATTGTATCTTCGCTGGATGTGTTGCACCTGACTGTCTATCATGCGGATGGAAAAATGCTGGAACTGGTCAGATCGATTGCTTGTTCGGAGGGGATGTTTGTCTGGAAGCCAACATGCGGTTGATAATGATGTGAAGTGCTATTTTTGACGGTATCAAATAGCAACGTCGTGTATGATGGGTTTGGTTACTTCACTTCAGTGACGTAAAACTCATGAGGTGATTGCTTGGATTAAAGAATAGGAATATATGCTAATTCAGAAGGAAGAAGTTTGCTGAATAAGGTGATAAATATATCCGCTGTGGATGATAAAAGAGGACCAATTGATAGGATATGAAAACGAATGATAGACGACTCACAGATCTAATGAAGGAAGTGGATAGCGGGCTTGCACAGCTTCCTGATTTTCAGCGCGGTTGGGTATGGGATGACGGGCGAATCCGAGCTCTAATATTGAGCGTTATCCGAAACTTTCCGGTCGGTGCTGCTATGTTTCTCGAGTATGGTAATGAAATTGTTCACTTTAAACATAAACCAATTGAAGGGTCTCCTGCTGACCATGACATTGAACCTGATGAACTGATTCTCGATGGACAGCAGAGATTGACTTCTTTATATAATGCACTTTACAGCAAAAATCCCGTTCATACTAAGACTGAGAAGGGTAAGAATATTGATCGTTATTATTATTTGAGCATTGAAAACGCACTTAATCTCACAGCAGATGATGACAAAATAGTTGTTTCGGTTCCTGCAAACAAGTTAATTACCTCTGACTTTGGCCGGAATGTTGAAAAGGATCTCACGAGCAGAGAACAGGAGTTTAAACTCAAGATGTTCCCGCTGAATATTATTTTGGATTCTGCGGCAGTGCTTGACTGGCAGAATCAATATTATTCGTACATGAACTATGATCACGAAATAATACAACAGTTTATAGAACTGTTCTCAAAGGTGATTAATCCAACCCAACAATATCAAATGCCAGTTATCCTACTTGAAAAAACTACACCAAAGGAAGCTGTTTGTCAGGTGTTTGAGAATGTCAATACAGGCGGAGTCTCACTTACTGTATTTGAGCTTGTGACAGCAGTATTTGCTATGGATGATTTTCAACTCAGAAAAGACTGGGAAAACAAAAGAGAAACTTACTTCTCTGGGGATATTTTATCAATAGTGACTGCGACCGATTTTTTGACTGCACTCACATTGCTTTCTTCTTATATGGAAGGTGACACTGTAAGCTGTAAGAAGAAGGATGTTCTATCATTGACACTGGATATTTATAAGAAATATTCTGAAGACCTCTGCAAAGGTTTTTCTATTGCGGAAAATCTTCTGAGAGAAGAACGCATTTTTTCAAGCAATGACCTGCCTTACAGTACACAATTGATTCCTCTTTCTGCTATCTGCACGGTTCTTATGAAACACAATAGAATCCGTACAACATCAGTAAAGAATAAAGTTAAACAGTGGTACTGGTGTGGGGTGTTTGGGGAATTGTATGGCTCAGCCAATGAAACTCGATATGCGAATGACATTGTTCAGGTAGTTAAATGGATTGAATCTGAAGGGAATCTTCCCAAAACCGTTACGGATTTCTATTTTAATCCCATGCGGTTGCTTGGGATGCAATCCCGTCAATCGGCAGCCTATAAAGGTATGATGGCACTGATTTTGAAAAACCATGCACGTGATTTCATATCTGGAACAGAAATGGATTTTTCAACATTCACGGATGAGAAGATTGATATTCATCACATCTTCCCCAAGGATTACTGCATTCAGAAGGGATATGACAAGCGGTTATGGAACAGCGTTGTGAATAAGACGCCAATTTCTGCAAGCAGCAATCGCGAAATTGGGGGCTCCGCGCCTTCAGTTTATCTTGAAAAACTCGAAAAGAAGGGATCGGTTACGGCAACTGATCTGGATGGATATGTGGAAACTCACTGGATTGACCATACTCTACTCCGTAATAATGATTTCCAGAAGTATTTTGTCGATCGGGCCAAGAAGCTGCTAGCTGCTATTGAAACGGCGACCGGACGAACAATCTCTGGTAAGGATGCAGATGAAGTAAAACAGACTTTTGGTGAAGCATTGGTTTAAGCTGTTGCGTGGCTTAAAGCTCTAAGGAACTGATGACGACTTCCTGTGCTAGTAATCATAGAGATAACCATTGAGTAAACGGGAATAATGATGGTCTCGACTTGTTGCCTAGGCTCTTGGCAACAAATGATTGATCAGCCGGGAGGGAAATGTTTGTAACTACATGCGAGACTTCTCTACGACATGCTGCGGTCAACAGGCGTTGTTGGAATGAGGATAAGGCTGATAGAATGCCGTTTTATGCACAGCAGATTCATCGGAAATGTGAGAGAAGGATAGCGCTTGAAGCACATGAAAAATGAACGGTTTTCCATCGATCTATATGCCAGTGTGAGGGTCATTGAGGTAAGGCTCAGAAGGAGCGATATGGCACGAAGCGTTAGATCACTGCTCTAATCAAGTCGGAGGTGAAATATGAATGAAGACAATTTCTCTTTTGCTGTATATATGATTCATGCCTGCGCGGATCGCTGGAACACAACGCCATCAAAGGTATACGCGGCACTGGAGAAAAGCGGATGTTTGGATAACTATATCATTCCTTACTATGACGTACTTCATACACAGAGCACGGATTATGTTGTGCATGATATTGGCGAGTATCTAAAGGATAGAGGTGTGATCGCATGATTGTTTATCATGGTTCTAATATGATTGTTGATCATCCGGATGTCATCCATTCCATCCGTGACCTTGATTTCGGACGAGGTTTTTACGTGACTACAATCAGGGAACAGGCAGAGCGCTGGGCAAGGCGAAAGGCTGGATTTTCCAAGGGTTCGAAGCCGGTTCTTAATGAATATGAGTTGCTTTCTGTTATGGATGGTCTGAACATCAGAGACTTTGGAGATGACCTCGATACGTGGATTGATTTTGTGTGCAAGTGTCGTGATGGAAATACGGAATATCGAAGGTATGACATTATCATAGGCAAAGTGGCAAATGATAAGGTGTTCCGGGTTGTCGATTTGTATCATTCAGGCATTTGGGATAAGGACCGTGCTTTAAAAGAAATACGAGTCTACCCGGGGTATGATCAGATCGCTTTTATCACACAAAAGGCCATTGACCAGACGCTCGTATTTAAGAAAGCATCAGAGGTCACATTATGAATGAGGACACGCTCGAAAAAATATATCAGGAAAGACTGGAAGAGCGCCTGATCTCGTATCTGGCAAAGAAGAATAATATTTCTCTGAGAAAAGCGATGGATATCTACTATCACAGTGAAATGGCGGAAAAAATCCATGCCGGAACCTACGGTGTGCAATATCTGGATTATAAGGTGCTGGCGCAGATGTTAATGGATTCGGAACCTGAACTTTTTAAAGAGACTGGTTCTGATTGATTTACTATTGCTTATAATATACCCGATAGGGTATATTTGGTGAAATTTTTGTTAACAATATACCTATATGGGTATAATTTTGCGATGAAAGAAAAGGATTTAAACCCGATTGCCACGTTCGTAAAGATGAACCGGAAGGAAGCCGGTCTGACGCAGAAGGAGTTTGCATTCCGGTCTGGGCTGGGGCTGAGGTTTGTGCGTGATCTTGAGCAGGGAAAAGAGAGCCTGCGCATGGATAAAGTGAATCAGGCACTGGCAATGTTTGGGATGACCTGCGTACCTGGAAAGATGAGCAGGAGAGTAGAAGAGGAACCGGAGGAATGAATGGTTCTCTCTTTTTGTGGATATTGTGTTGAAACTGTTTCATTCGAGATGCCTGATTCCTATCACTAATATTCCTGCATGAAGTGCTTTTGTTATCAGGGTTTGACGGTCTTATTCTGGCCGTCATTTTATTGCTTTTTACTGGAAGCCCTTCCATTTTGTAAAACAAAATTTCAATAAACAGCCGAATCGTTGATGTTTTTGTTCCGTGTGATTATTCTGTCAGCGTAGGCACGCCACGGCTGTTTTGCCACCATTACATGGAGGAAGAAATATCATGAAACGCTTTTTTTGCGCCCTTTCCGCTGGGCTGCTGGCTTTCAGCCTGGCTTCCTGCGCACAGAACGACACCAGTGCTGCGACTGCCGCGGCTGAAGAAGAAAACCTGATCAAGCAGGCGTCACTTGATGCGTCCGCATCGTTCCAGGACGAAGTCATTTTCCCGGACTGGGCAGGCTATACCGACGATACGCTTGCGATGAACAGCATGTACTCATTCAAAACATACCATGGGCAGGGGAGCCTTTACATTACACCGGCCGAAGGTGTGGAAAGCTTCCGTATCTTCATCAACAACCATGAGATTGATACTTCGCAGATGACTGCCGGAAATACATGGGAAGTCGATATCTCCAAATGGACCATCGACGGCACCAACACCATTCAGGTGACCGGGATTACGCCTTCCGATCTGACCGAAGCCGTCAAGGTCGATATTCCCTATCCGACCGTTCTGGAGGATGGAACACTGGAAGAAGCCGGTATTTCTCAGGCTTCCGTTGATCTGATCGACCAGATCATTCAGAAGGATATTGAACATGGCTTTACCAGCGCGCAGCTGGCTGTCGTAAAAGATGGAAAGCTCGTTCTTCAGAAGGCCTGGGGAACTGTCAACGCCTACAATCAGGACGGCACCCGCAAGAGCGACAGCGCCGCTGTCACCAACGATACGCTCTATGATCTGGCATCGAATACGAAAATGTATTCCGTCAACTATGCGCTGCAGTATCTGGTGAGTCACGAGGACTTTGATCTTGATGCGAAGATCGTTGACCTGATCGGACAGCAATTTGTGGATGATACGATCGATATCACCTACGACGGCTATGAAAATCCGGGCCTTGAGACGAACAAGGCATGGAAAGCGGAACTGACGGTACGCGACATCCTGCGTCATCAGGCCGGCTTCCCCGCCGATCCCCAGTATCATAACGATGCCTTCAACCAGTCGACGCAGAAGCCGGATCCGGATACGGAAAATGTACTGTATTCCGGCAGCGACGGTTCGGCAGAGACGAAGCAGAAGACGCTCGAATCCATTTGCAAAACTCCTTTGATGTATGAGCCCGGCACAAAGACGGTTTACTCCGATGTCGATTACATGTTGCTGGGGCTGATTATTGAAAAGGAAACCGGAAAGGATCTGAACACGTTCCTGAAGGAAACCTTCTGGGATCCCATGGGACTGACGAAGATCAGCTATAACCCGCTTGACCATGGCTTTGCGAAGGATGACTGTGCCGCAACGGAGCTCAATGGTAATACGCGTGACGGCGCCATTTCCTTTACTGGCGTCAGAACCTATACGCTGCAGGGCGAAGTACATGATGAGAAGGCCTACTATGCCATGGGTGGAATGTCCGGTCACGCCGGCCTCTTCGCCAATGCGACAGACCTTGCGAAACTTGCCAGCGTCATGTTAACGGGAGGATACGGAACCAACAACTTCTTCTCACAGAATGTGATGGACACGTTCACGGCTCCGAAGAAAGAGGACGCCCCTAGTGCACGGTGGGGCCTTGGCTGGTGGCGCGAAGCTGACAATCAGCGTGCATGGTACTTTGGTACGCAGTCGAGCTCCGATACGATCGGACATCAGGGCTGGACAGGTACTCTGACGATGATCGATCCGCAGGAGAATCTGGTCATTGTCTATCTGACGAATAAGATCAATTCGCCGGTGACGGACAAGAGCGTTTCCGCCAACACCTTTGACGGCAACTGGTTTACGTCAAGTACCCTCGGCTTTGTTCCGCAGCTGCTTCAGATGGGCCTGAATACCACCGATGAAGAACTGAACGCAAGCCTCGATTCGCTGCTAACGGACATGGTCGTTGACAAGTACCGTCTCGTGAATGAAGAAGCTGCTGAAACGACGCTGACCAAGGATCATCCGCTGGTGCAGGCTGCCTACAGCATCGAAGAAGTGCTGTTTGATCGCGCCGAGGCAGAAGGTACCGATGAAGCCAAAGCCGCATGCCAGAAGGCTATCGATCTGATGGATACGGAACGGGACGCCGAAGAGATTAAGACACTGCAGGCAAGACTCGACAAAATGAAGTGAGAAAAAGCTCTCCATCTCCGGAGCGATCCGGAAACGGGGAGCTTTCTTTTCTGTTCTTTTGTTGCTTACAGCGCCACGGCAGCGATTGCTGCAGCAGTACCGTCGGCGGCAGCTGTCGTCAACTGGCGCACCGTCTTGTTGCGGACATCGCCGGCGGCGAAGATGTTGTTCACGCTGGTACGTGTATCTTCCCCGGCCAGGATATATCCGGCTTCGTTGAGATCGACGATGCCGCTGAGAAGTGCGGTCTCGGGCTTCATGCCTACGGCAAGGAAGAGGCCGTCCACAGCCAGTTCCGTATCCTGCTGCGTCACAAGGTTGTGCAGCGTGATGGCGGCGAGATGGCCGCTTGTTTCGTGGAGAGCTGTGATTGTCGTATCCAGAATCGGATGAATATTGGCCGTTTCAGCGACTGCCTTCTGCAGCGGCTGCTCGGCACGGTATTCTTTGCGGCGATGAATCAGATACACTTCCTTTGCGACGCGTGAGAGATAGAGAGCGTCATCGAGCGCCGTGTTTCCGCCACCGTTGACGGCAACGGTTTTTCCTTTGAAGAAGGCTCCGTCGCAGTTGGCGCAGAAGGAGATGCCTCTGCCGATGAGTTTTTCCTCATTGGCAAGACCCAGGCGGCGGTGCGAAGCTCCCGCCGCATAGATCAGGGCTCTGCCGGTGTAGGTTCCGCTGGCTGTCTGAATTGTGACGGCGTCTTTCTCCGGCGTAATTTTGAGTACTTCGCCATTGATGAATTCTGCTCCCAAGCTCGTCGCCTGCTCATACAGTTTGTAGGCAAAGTCGGCACCGTTGATGGAACTGTAGCCGGGATAATTCTGGATTTCGTTGGCGGTTACGATCTGGCCGCCCGGTGCTCCTTTTTCAAAGAGCACCGCATGGCGACCGGCCCGCTGTACATAGATCGCTGCCGTCAGACCGGCAGTACCGGCGCCGACAATCAGAATATCGTTTGCGTTCATATCTTAACCTCGATCGGGATAGAATCCGCTCGGCGCCTCCTCCAGATCGATGAAGATGTTCTTGACCTGGGTATAGGCGTTGAGGATCATGGCATGCGTCTCGCGGCCGATGCCCGACTTCTTGTAGCCGCCAAACGGCGCCTTCTCCGGCAGCTGGTTGTAGGTGTTGACCCACATGCGGCCCGTTTCGACGCCGCGGGCGACGCGGAACGCACGGTTAATGTCGCGGGTGAAGACGCCGCCGCCAAGGCCGTATTCACTGTCATTCGCCATGGCGATGACTTCCTCCTCGGAATGGAACGGAATGATGACCAGAACCGGTCCAAATACTTCTTCCTGCGCAATCCGCATCTTGTTGTTTACGTCAACGAGGATTGTCGGCTGATAGAAGGCTCCATCCTTCGTCTTTTCGTCTTCATAGAAGTTTCCGCCGACAGCGACTTTGGCACCTTCTTTGACGGCCATTTCAACATAGCCATGGACCTTGTCGCGCTGCCCCTTACTGATGAGGGAGCCCATCTGCGTATCCTCTTCCCATGGCAGACCTACCTTGACCTGCTTGAAGCGGCGGACCGCCTCAGCCACAAACTTGTCATAGATCGTGTCCTGGACGAAGGCACGGGAACCTGCGCAGCAGACCTGACCCTGATTGAACAGGATTCCCAGCTGCAGACCATCCATTGCCTTTTCAAAATCCATATCGTCGAAGAAGATGTTCGCCGACTTGCCGCCAAGCTCAAGTGTCGCCGGAATCAGCTTGTCTGCTGCCGCCTTGGCGACGGTGTAGCCGACTTCCGTCGAACCGGTGAAGGCGAGCTTGCGCAGATCCGGATGTTCCAGAATCGCCTGTCCCGCGTCGCGGCCGCTGCCGGTAATGACCTGGAAGACGCCGGCCGGAATAATGTCCTTCGTCATTTCCGCAAAGGCAAGAACCGAAAGTGACGTCATGCTCGAAGGCTTGAAGACTGTCGTATCACCTGCCGCCAGTACCGGCGCCAGCTTCCATGCGGCCATCGTGAAGGGGAAGTTCCAGGGAACGATCTGACCAACGACGCCGATCGGCTCTCGCAGAACCAAAGAGAGATAACGGTTATCGAGAACGGTTGCGCTTCCTTCCTCTGCTTCAATGACGCTTGCGAAGTAGCGGAAATGATCGGCCGCCAGCGGAATATCAATGTTCCGTGTTTCGCGGATCGGTTTCCCGTTATCCAGCGTCTCGATCATGGCGAGTTCTTCCGCATTCTGGTCAATGACGTCGGCAATTTTGCGCAGGATCACAGCTCTCTGCTTCGTCGTTGTCTTCTTCCAGGAGGCGAATGCTTTCCATGCGCCTTTGACGGCGTCGTCAACGTCGGACTTGGTGGCTGCCGCAATTTCGGACAGCTTCTCACCATTGGCTGGGTTGTAAACGGGGATGGTACGCCCGTCAGAAGCGTCGCGGAAAGTACCATCGATATAAAGCTGATACGTGGGCTTGAACTTAATCATAAATGATCTCCTTTTCGGGTGGTCCGCATCTGCAGTCACGGTTCAAAGGATTCTGAAGCGCCGCTGCGATGCGTTACTACCTTGTGACTAGATCCTACCTGATTGATGATTTTTCACAAAGCAATTTGCTCAGACTAACCGTGGCGGTATCAATTATTTACGATTTTTATTGACACGGCAGCGGTCTGTATATAATGTATCTGTATCTGATACAAATATAATCGGAGCGAGGCACAAAATGAATACAGACGTAATCAGACAAAGAAAAAGTGTACGAACCTATCAGGAAAAGGGCATTTCGCCGCAGCTTCTGGAACAGATTACACAGTTTCTGAAGCAGGATACGGGACTGCTTGGCGTACCTGTTACGTTTACTGTTCTTGACGCAGACAAAGACGGCCTGAGCAGCCCGGTGATTGTCGGGGCCAAAACGTATATTGCGGGGAAATACAAGGTTCAGAAGAATGCGGAGGTTTCCTTTGGCTATGCCTTTGAAAAGCTGATTCTTTATGCCACGTCATTGGGGCTTGGGACCGTTTGGCTTGCGGCAACCATCGATCGAAAAGCCTTCGAGAAGGCGATTGGACTGGAGAACGGGAAACGGATGCCCGCCGTTACACCGCTGGGCTATGCGGCAGAGAAACGGTCTCTTCGCGAAACGATGATGCGCAAAGGAATGAAGTCCGACAGCCGGCTGCCGTTTGATCAACTGTTTCTTCAGAACGGTTTTTCGACGCCGCTGCCGGAAGCGGATGCGGGTATTTGGAAACTGCCGCTTGCCATGGTACGGCTGGCGCCTTCCGCAACCAACAAGCAGCCGTGGCGCTGTGTCGTTGAAAAGGACAGAGTTCATTTCTATGAAGTGAAGACAAAGGGATATGCCAATGAAACGACCGGTGATATTCAGAAGGTGGATCTGGGCATTGCCATGTGTCATTTTGAGATTGGTGCGGAAGAAGCCGGGATTCGCGGCACATTCCTTCAGCAGGATCCGGGAATACTTAGCGGCTTTGAAACAGAATATATCGCCACCTATCAGCGGGAGGACTAGATATGGATACGAAATTTTCTTCTGCAATTCATACGCTGATTTTGATTTCGCAGTCAGCGGAACCGATGAATTCGGATCAGATTGCCCTCAGTGTCGGAACGAATGCGAGTTATATCCGCAAACTGACGAGCCGCCTGAGCAAAGCGGGGATTTTGGAAGGACACCGCGGAATCAGCGGCTTCCAGATGAAGAAGAAACCCGAAGATATTACGCTGCTCGATATCTATGATGCGGTCAATGAAACAGATGAGCTGCATCTGTTTGATGTGCATCAGAATCCGAATGATGAATGCATCGTGGGACATAACATTCGCCCGGTTCTGAATGGTATGTTCCGGGATATGGAAAAAGAAGCGGAAAAGCAGCTGCGCACCATGACTCTGGCGGACTGCATTGAAAACATGCACGAATACATAAACCGGAATCAACGGAAGGAGAAAATGAAATGAAAGCAGCGATACTGAACCATTACGACAAAAAGGGAACGGATCTGGAAATTAAGGAAATCCCTGTACCGGCAGTGGAGGATGATGAGGTTCTGGTACGGATTATTTCGGCAGCTGTGAACCCGCTCGATAATATGATTATTCGCGGTGATGTGAAACTGATTGTTCCTTATCGGATGCCACTGGTGATAGGAAACGAATTTGCCGGCATCGTCGAAGCGACGGGGAAAAAGGTTTCCGGCTTCCGGAAGGGCGACAGAGTCTATGGCCGAATGCCGCTAAACAAGATCGGCGCCTTTGCGGAATATGCGGCAGTTCGTGCTTCGGCACTGGCCCGGATTCCTTCGTATCTCAGCTTTGATGAGGCGACGACGGTTCCTCTGACGGCGCTGACGGCGATGCAGGCATTTGAAATCATGCATGTAAAGGCAGGGGAATCGGTATTTATCTCCGGCGGCACTGGTAGCCTTGGCGCGATGGCAATTCCGGTTGCTAAAAGCCTTGGCCTCCATGTATATACCAATGGCAGTGTTGAAAACAAGGAACGTGTCATGAAACTTGGCGCCGAAAAGTTCATTGACTATAAGAAAGAAAACTATGCCGATGTTCTTTCGAATGTGGATCATGTGCTGGATACCCTTGGGGATCAGGAGCTTGCCAATGAATTCAGGGTACTGAAGGAAGGTGGCAGCCTGGTGTCTCTGCGCGGTATGCCGAATGGCCGCTTTGCAAAGAGAACAGGCATGCCGCTGGGGAAGCGGATCCTGTTCCAGATGGTTGGCAGAAAGTATGACCGGATGGCTGCCGTCAAAGGTCAGACCTATGACTTCCTGTTTGTTCACGAGGACGGTAAGCAGCTGGAAGCGATCGGATCCTTGTTTGATAAGGATCATCCGCTGGGAACATCGATTGATACATCCTTCAGCCTGGATGAAGTGAATGCGGCTCTTGCCAAAGTCAGACAGGGAAAATCGAAAGGCAAAACCATTCTCAAAATCGGATCAGAAGCATAACATCAAATTCCGTCAGTTACAGATATTGGCGGAATTTTTTTCATGCCAAACAATATACATGGGAAAGGGGCAGGTTCGCAGGATTTTTGGGTGACATTGAGAAACAATACGGTGTTTCAACGTATCGGTCGGTGAAATTTTCGAGGAATGAGATGTACCGAATCGTGAAGGGGAAGGAACTGCCGGATGTGTATCTTCCCTATCATTCTCTGGACCCCGGCCAGGCGATTGAGCGGATTCTGGAAGCGAAGCACTATCCGCTGGATGAGGAAGGCGAATTGCGGCGGCAGTATGTAATTTTCAAGAGAATCCGTATGGAAGAGGAGGCTGGTGGAGTCTATGAAGAATGTGATAAAAAGAAGCGGTATCGCTGATCCGGAGCCGCTGTTCCGCTTGCATGTACAAGTGCCGCTGTCGGCGGTTGCTGCGGATACAAATATGATAAAATGGGGGACGCGAAGGGGGTTGTTCATGGCTAAGAATCCCAATGTTGCCCCGGACAAAGGGCAGGCACTTGAAAATCTCAAAAATGAAATATTGAAGAAGAGCCAGGCAGGTGAAAGCATCGATCAGGATGCGCTTCAGATGAAGGCTGAAAAGCTGCGTCTTACCGAGGAAGAGGAAGACGATCTTTTCAACTGGTGTGAAGAGAACGGTATCCTGATTGATCTGAAGGATTCTGCGGAAGACGAACTTGACGCCCTGGATGACGCAGAAGACGAGGAAAGTGACGCGGAAGAGGCGGCTCTGGTGGATGAATCATCTTCGCAGGATTCCGATGAAGATTCGGAAGAGTCTGTGGACGGGAATGTTGTTCCGGATGCATATGTTGAACGCAACCGGCGTATGGGGACGGGGGATTCGGTCCGCCACTATCTGCAGCAGATCGGGAAGGTGCCTCTGCTTACGGCCAGTGAGGAACATGACATCGCGGTGCGTGCGCGCCAGGGGGATGAAGAGGCGCGTCAGAAACTGATTTCAAGTAATCTGCGGCTGGTCGTCTCGATTGCCAAGAAATATCAGAACCGTGGTCTGGCGTTTCAGGATCTGATTCAGGAGGGCAACATCGGTCTGATGCACGCGGTGGAGAAGTTTGATCCGGACCGCGGCTTCCGTTTCAGTACGTATGCGAGCTGGTGGATTCAGCAGTCGATGATCCGGGCCATTGCGGATCAGAGCCGTGATATCCGTCTGCCGGTACATATGGGAGAGCAGATTACGAAGGTGCGCCGTGCGCAGCGTGAGCTGACGCAGGAAAATAACCGTGAGCCGACCTATGCCGAAATTGCGAAGCGTGTCGGCGGCGGCATGACGGCGGAACATGTTGAGGAAGTGCTCAAGATTGCGCAGGAGCCTGTATCGCTTGAGTCGCCGACCGGTGAAGAAGACAGCAGTACGCTGTCCGACTTCATCGAGGACAAGCGGACTGTGAACCCGGCGGAATATGCGTCGAACAGCTCGATGCGCGAAGCTGTACGTGCGATGGTGGAAGGTCTGCCGGATGCGCGTGAGCGTGAAATTGTGAAGATGCGTTTCGGCATCGATGACGGAAATCCGAAGACGCTTGAGGAAGTCGGTCAGAAATTCGGTGTTACGCGTGAACGGGTGCGCCAGATTGAAAGCAAGGCGATCCGCAAGCTGACCAGAGAATATTCCAACAAGCAGGAAATCCGCGATCTGAAAGGATGACAGAAGCTGATGATGAACGAAGAAGCACTGCGCGCTAAAGTGTCCGCAGATGAGAAACGATATAAGGAAATCAATGCCCGTCTGCAGGATGAGGCCGTGCTGGCTGATCATCATCAGATGACGGCGCTGTCCAAGGAGGCGGCGCAGCTGGAAGGCATTGTCGAAGCTGGAAGGCAGTTAAAGGAACTGGATGCGGAGGTCGATGATGCGACGGCCGCATCTTTGGAAGATGATCCCGAGATCAAGGAGATGGCCGCAGAGCAGCTGAATGAAGCTGAATCCAGGCGCATCGAGCTGCTGGAACATATTCAGCATCTCCTTCTTCCGCAGGATCCGGACGATGATCATAACGTGATCATGGAAATCCGCGGCGGCGTCGGCGGCGATGAGGGAAATATCTTCGCCGGCGATCTTTACCGTATGTATACGCGTTACGCCGAAACAAAGGGCTGGAAGATCGAAGTGCTCGAATCTTCGGAGTCGGAGGCCGGCGGCTTTTCCCAGATCATCTTTTCGATCAAGGGAAAGAATGTATACAAGGGGCTGAAGTTCGAGTCGGGTGCGCACCGTGTGCAGCGCGTTCCGAAGACCGAGTCACAGGGCCGTATCCAGACCAGTACCGCAACTGTACTTGTGACAGCCGAGGCGCAGGACGACGATATTACGATTGATCCGAAGGATCTGACGATTGAGACACATCGTGCCTCCGGTGCCGGCGGTCAGCATATCAACAAGACGGATTCGGCGGTGCGCATTGTCCATGTGCCGACCGGCATTACGGTCAACTGTCAGGAAGGACGTTCGCAGATCGAAAACCGCGAGACGGCGATGCGTCTGATCAAGACCCGTGTCTATGAGGAACTGAAGCGTAGAAAAGACGAAGAGGAAGGCAAAATCCGCAAGGCCAAGATCGGATCCGGCGACCGGTCGGAAAAGATCCGTACCTACAACTATCCGCAGAACCGTGTGACGGATCATCGCATCGGCTTTACGACCAATTCTCTGGACCGCATTATGGAAGGAAAGCTCGATGAGCTTCTGGATGCGCTGGCGGCTGCAGATGAGAAGCGCAAACTCGAGGAGGCGGCGCAGTGACAACATTTTCCAGGGCGGTAAAAGCCTATAAGAAACAGTGCCGTCAGAAGGATATTCCTGAAGAGACGGTCATGGCCTATCTGGTAGAGCTTTCGCAGCGGGAACGCTACGATCTCTATCTGCATTATGAAGAGGAAATGCCGGAAGATCTGGGCAGGGCATTTGATGCCGGGATGCAGAGAATTCTTTCCGGGGAGCCGATGAACCATGTGCTTGGCTATTCCTGGTTCTATGGCTATAAGATGATCGTAAATGGCGATGTTCTGATTCCCCGCCCCGAGACGGAGGAGCTGTGTGCCCATGTGCTGGCACAGATTGATCATCTTTTTCCGCAGGGGACGCTGGAAGCGGCCGATGTCGGTACGGGCAGCGGAGCGATTGCGATTACGCTGGCCAAAGAGGAACCGCGGCTGCACATGCAGGCGATGGACATCTCGGAAAAGGCAATTGCCGTCGCAAAGGAGAATGCACAAATCAACGATGCCGCCGTCGAATTCCTGGTTGGCGACATGTGCCAGCCGCTGATCGATGAACATGCGCAGCTGGACATTCTCGTGTCCAATCCACCGTATATTCCGGTGCATGAAAAGATGGAGCGCAGTGTGACGGACTATGAGCCGCATGTGGCACTGTTCGGCGGAGAGGACGGGCTGTTCTTCTATCGCCGCATCTTTGATGATTGCAGAAAAGTTCTGAAGCCTCGTTCGATGATGGCCTTTGAAATCGGCTGGGACGAGAAGGAAGGCATCACGAAGCTGGTGCAGGAAAAGCTGCCGGAGGCGCAGTTTGAAATTCTCAAGGATATGAACGGGAAGGATCGGATCCTGATGGTTTACTTCGGAATGGGAGCGGAAGCTCTGCATTCCTGATTATTGGTTCGACGGTATTGAGCTGGTGTCATGCCATAGCTTTGCTTGAAGCAATGCATGAACCAGCTTTTATCATGGAAGCCGACGGCGGATGCGATCTGCTCGATCGTCATCTCGGTTGTCATTAACATATGCGCCGCCTGATCCAGGCGCATGGACCGCACTTTCTCCGTAAACGAGACGCCGGTGATGTGCTTGAAGCGCACCGAAAGATAGTCGGGATTGTACCCGAAGCGCTGTGCCGTTTCTTCCAGCGTGACGGTTGTGTAGTGGTCGCCGATGTATTTCATGATCCGTCCAAAACGGTTTTTGGAAACCATTGTCGAATCCGGAACGATCAGCGTATTGTCCCGGGTACGATCAAGACACGTCAACAGGCCTACGGTAAGCAGACGGATCATCTTTTCCTGATACATCGATTCCGTCTGCACCTCCTTCAGCAACAGACGCATGAAATACTCGGCTTCCGTCGTTCCCCTGGTACGGAAATAGAGATGTTCGCCCTGCGGGTGATCGGTATGCAGAAAGTCATAGATGATGCGGCAATCAATGAGCTGGGATTCCATCAGCTCATCCTGAAAG
This sequence comes from Galactobacillus timonensis, assembly GCF_900240265.1. Classification (NCBI taxonomy): domain Bacteria; kingdom Bacillati; phylum Bacillota; class Erysipelotrichia; order Erysipelotrichales; family Erysipelotrichaceae; genus Galactobacillus; species Galactobacillus timonensis. The sequence goes on along the minus strand of NZ_LT964739.1, from coordinate 322,831 downwards.
CCCTGTTCATAAAGGACAACAGACACAGGGCCGCCCAGCACTGCCTGCCAACGCTCATTCTGCCTGGCCAGGATCAGATCCTGCCCATGCATGCGGAAGACATGATCATCGAGGCTGAGCGTTGTCTGGCGCTGGACGGCAAGGAGAGTGAGCCAGTCAGTTGTGCCGGTTTCGGCAGTGGTAAAGGAAACTTTGTTCATGATTGAAATCCTATCACAAAGAACCGTTGATATATAAGAAACCGACACTTTTTGGACAAGCTGACAACATTGTGAACAGATGAACGTGTTTCTATACTTTCATGCGGAGGAAGGAAAAGAGACATGAAAAAGTGGTTTAAGTCAATTCTCGCCTGCTTAACAGCGGTTTCTCTGGCAGCCTGCGGCAGCGCGAGCACTTCGGCATCGTCTTCTGCGGAAGCTTCTTCTGCATCGAACGTGAAGGATGGTACCTACACGGCTTCGGCAGAGGGATTCGGCGGACAGGATGTCACGGTCACGATCACAGTTGAGGGCGGCAAGATTACGAATACCGTCGTCGACGCTTCGACGCAGTCGGCCGATTATGGTCAGAAGGCGGCGGATACGCTGGCTCAGGAGATCACGGATGGTCAGACCTGGGATATCGATGTTGCCAGCGGCGCTACGGTGACGCGCAATGGTGCAAGTGAAGCTGCCAAGGACGCAATGAGCCAGGCAGGCTTCGATGTTGACAACCTTGCCAAGACATCGGCTGCGAGTGGCGAAGATGAGACGGCGGAGTGCGATGTGCTTGTGATCGGGGTCGGTGCTTCAGGTTCCGTTGCGGCTTTGAAGGCTGCAGAATCGGGCGCCAAGGTCATCGGCGTTGAAGCTACGGATCATATCGGCGGAATGGGCAATGCGGCACAGGGTATGTTCGCTGTCGGTTCTGTTGAGCAGAAGGACCGCTATGGTGAAGATGGTGAGACGACGGATGAAGAGTACTGGTACAACCATTTCCAGGAAAGCAACGATGATCTTGGCAATGCGAAGCTGATCCGTACCTTCATTTCGGAAGCGAAGAATACAGTCAGCTATATGCTGAACCATGGCGTTGGTTTCTTCCTGTCGAAGACGGCGCAGCAGATTGCGCACTTCGATACCGAGGTTGTATATCATCGCTGGAACAATGCAGATCCGTTTACATACATCGGAAATGCGCTGGATGAGAACGGAGTCGATATCCGTTACAATACGACAGCCAACTCTCTGACAACGGATGCGGACGGCAATGTCACCGGCGCTGTCTGCACGAAGGCCGATGGCGGCACCCTGACGATTACGGCAAAGAGCACGATCGTTTCGACGGGATCGTTTGCCAACAATCCGGATCTGATGAAGGAAGTGCTTGGCGAAGAGGTTTATAACAATGCGATGGTGATGGCGGGCGCTGAGCTGCCGGGCCTTGAGATGATGTGGAACGTCGGCGCTGCCAAGGGCGATCTGCTTACGATGAACCATGGCGTTGTGACGATGAATGCGGATGAGAAGGTCTCTGAGCTGACGCTGAATACACCGATTCTCTGGGTCAACCGCGAAGGCAAGCGCTTCATGAACGAAGACCTGCTCAAGGATACGGTTCACTTCTCGAGTGCGGTTGTTGCGCAGGGCGGTGTTGCTTATACGATCGTTGATCAGGCGACGGTGGACCGCTGGACGGATATGAGCCAGGAGAAAACCGGTACTTGGATCCATTACTGGGATCAGCACGGGATTGTGGATGAAAACGGTGAGCCGACAATTTACCATGCGCCGATGGATATCGATACATGGAATGCAGGCTTTGATGCTCTGACGGCTGCGGGTGAAGGCGGCGTCTTCGATACGATTGAAGAGGCTGCGGCATTCATCGGCTGCGATGCGGATGATCTGCAGGAGACGATCGACAACTACAATACGTATGTTGAAAACGGCTACGATGAGGAGTTCTTCAAGGACAAGGAAGATCTGGTGTATTCGGTCAAGGAAGGCCCGTACTATGTGACGAAGGGACATTCCGGTGTTCTGGGGGCGCTGGGCGGCGTCAATACGAATGAGCTGCTCGAAGTTCTGCGCGATGATCAGAGCGTGATCGGCAACCTGTACGCTACCGGGAACAACGTTTCGGGTATCTCGCACGGTGCTTACCAGGATGTAGAAGGCGTGGGCCTTGGCTTCTCGCTGACCTCCGGACGTCTGGCCGGTGCACATGCCGCAGAAAATGCCGGCTATACACCGAGTGAAGATACGACGGAGCTGACGGAACTTGGTCAAAAGACCATGGAAGAAGCGACCGCCCGCGGCATGCAGGGAACGACGAAGCACGAGTAAAGAAACAACAGGAAAAAAGGCAGAAATCCTCGCGGAGATCTGCCTTTTGCGTTTTCTCTGTTGGTTAGAAAATACTAACAAAAGAAACGGGGAGGTTATGATGTCATTTCTGCAGAATACAAGGAAACCGGTTGGACTTGGCGGGAAGCTGATGGCTAAGGGGATGAACAGCGGGACGCATGCGAAGCTTGCCGTGTGGGGGCTGAGGCATTTATCCATTGCCCCGGACGCAAAGATTCTGGATGCGGGCTGCGGCGGCGGAGCAAATGTGAAGCGTTTGCTTGAAGCTGCACCAAAAGGACAGGGGACGGGGCTCGATTATTCTGATGTCAGCCTGACTACTCCCCATGGCTGAAGCCAGGGGGTTCTGGAAAACACTATGGTCCAGTATGTTCACATTACCAAGGGTAATGCACACGCTTCAGATAGTTCATTCCATCACATTGCGCAGGCTGTTCCGTATGGAATGTGCTGCTCTGACCCGGCCGTCTCCTGAAAGGAGATGACCTGTCATGCACTTGTGCCTTGCGCTGTTACGCCGGCGTAGTCACTACGGCGCTTGAAGCTTATATCAATTGATATACCAGGACAGTTGTCCAGTCTTATGAAGGCGGGCAACTTCCGCATCCTGATGTGATTTGAAATTCTGAAAATCGTCATATGCAGACTTTTCATTGATATGCATGCCGTCTGCGTTCGTATGCTGAATCAGATATGCGCTGAGCAGATCTCTCTGCACAATAATATCCTGACCGGATGAGTCTTTGCCAAGAAGGATCATCCGGTCTTTTAAGTCCTTCTGTTTATATGTCCCGTCCAGCGGGTTGTATTGCGATGCCTTCACCTTCCAGGTATCCACATACAGAATGGATTTTCCTGTCTGATGAAGTTTTTGATCAATGATGCTGATGAGCAGGGCAGGCGCCCGGCGTTGAATTGTTTTCCCATACCGCTTTTTACTGCGAATGCGCCCGTTCTTTGAGTTTATGGTCTGTTTCTTTGAACGCCTGGCAAGACCTTTCACGCTCATCCTTTCCACCCGAATATCGGATCCCCTGGCAATCAGCAGCTTTGCCAGTATGCAATGACTCTGCTTCCGATATACCTGCTGCTTACGGCTGAGTTCTGCATACTTCTGTTTCAGTTTTCTGTAACGGCGGGAAGCCTTCCATTCGTGCCGGCCTTTTTTGATCGTTCCGCAGGGATTGTAGTTCTCCGGGTTCATGGCTCTTCGGGAGCGGTCCATCGCTCTCTGCATTCGTTTCATCTTCGCTTCATTTGGTTTACATTCCGGCGCCAGCTCCACCAGCAGAGCGGAATCGTCTGTTACTGAGGCAATGGTTGAAGTGCCTTCATCCAGTCCCTGGGTTCCTTCCCCGAACTTCAGATTTTTCATGGGCGGAGTTCCTTCCATCACAAGCTGTGCATACCAGCGTTCTTTCCCACGGATGATGCGCTTCAGAATGCGAACATATTTCACCCGATCCTTAAGGCACTGCATTCGATACGGATCATCCCGGGGAATAATGATTTCGTATTCATTCCCCCTGCCAAGGCATACCACCATTTTGGAACGATTGAAATGCAGCACGGATTTATAGGACTTTCCCTCAAAAGAAGTGCCTTTTGCGTGAGAGAGAAATCTCACTTTTCCTGCCTGATGGGTACGCACTTTTTCAATGGCGCGGAATGCACGGGTTGCCAGTTTCTGACATTCATCAATCCCGAGCGTGCAGTACTTCGGATGCAGAGATGCGACATACGCATGCATGCTGTACTCAGAATAGGAGTGCCAGTCATAAACGGCAGCGAACTGCTTTCTGCGATCATCTGTCTTCTCAGCCCTTTGTTTCCTGTATTTGTATTCTTTGCAGAGCGCTGTATATTCCGGATCATTGATCACTTTATGCATGCGCTTCAAGCCCTCTTTCAGGCAAAGATTATAAACGGAGACAGCCGCATTCTCCGCATGATGAAGTACGGCAAAACCACCTGTTTTTGCAGGCTTGAGTTCATATTCTGCAATGTAAGAGGGAGTTTTGCATTTCTTCATTGCGCTCCTTAATGGCTCTTCTGATCTTCAATATATTTGCGTACGGTATCTTCGTTAATGTTTCCGACAGTACATAAAAAGTAGTTTCTGGTCCATAAACATGGAAGGCACGTCTTCAGTTTTGGAAACTCTTCTCTTAATACATGGGAAGAATATCCCTTCATGTGCTTGATCACGTAATGAGGAAGAATGCGCGGATCCATGGAAAGGAACATATGCACATGGTCCGGCATAACTTCCAGGGCCAGAATCTCAACGCCAAGATCTTCTGCCTTTTCATACAGCAGCTCTTTAAGCCTGGCATCAATGGGAGGAGTTAATACAGGTCTGCGGTATTTCGGGCAGAAAATGATATGAAACTGGTTTTTGTAAACCAAACCATCCTTCCGAATGTAGGTATCTTCATCTTTAGTTCGTTTCATAACTAAATTATAAAAGAAACGTCGTATGAAAACAAACCGCAAGGCATGAAAAATAGCTTCCTTATGCGCTTTATGCCGCTTCCTCCCCTTGACTGAAGTCAGGGGCTCCCGCGGCTAATCTGTTGTGGAAGAAACGGAAAAAGTGAACCGCACTGCGATCCGGGAGGGACGCTGCCGCGTGGTACAGGGGGGGGTGTGAGTTCTCTTCCATTTGAAGATGACAGCTTGGATCTTGTGACGGCATTTGAGACGGTCTACTTCTGGCCGGATATTGAGCAGACATTTGCCGGGATCCGCAGGGTGCTGAAGCCGGATGGCGTCGTCTTCATCTGCAATGAATCGAACGGTCATGATAAGGAGGCACTGAAATATTCAAAGATCATCGATGGTATGACGCTGTATGATGCGGATCAGCTTACGGACCTTCTGAAGGAGGCAGGCTTCCGTGATGTCGTAATCGATATCAATGGCGTTTGGCTGTGCGTAAAGGCGGTTTGCTGAGAAGATCAGGCAGCGATTTCATCGCTGGGTTCATAAGGAATGTAAATTGTTACATATGTGTAACAAAGGAGTTTCAAAATACTGAAAATAATTCGCAAAAATATATTGCCGCTTTCATGCCGGGCTGGTATTCTACAGTCATCACAAGTGAACAAGTAAAGCAATGAAACAGAACACGCTGAGCCGGAAGTCTTTCGATAGAGAGCTGTTGTAGTGGTGGAAGGCAGTGGAAGCGATGGTGAGGTATCCTCTGTGAGCAGCGCGCCGAACTTTGAGTAGGCTGCGACGTATTCCGCGTTAAGGATTACCTGTTGCTGGACAGGGAAAGTGGCCATGTTTTATGGCAATCAAAGTGGTACCGCGGAAGCTGAACTTTCGTCTTTGAAATCAAAGGCGGAAGTTTTTTTGTGGATTCATCCGTCAGGAACAGGAGGAGCTATGCAGGATCTGAATCAGTTTGCGGAAAAAGTTATGAAATCCTATGAAGCATATTACGACGTGCACCGGTGGGAAGATGAACTGTTTGCGGCCCGGATGGACTTCCATATGGAAAACGATAACTATGTCCTGTTTAAGAAGAATGTTACGAACCAGGCGATGGTGCATGAGTACTGCTGGCTGCTGGCTGTGAAGCACCTGGATTCAAAAGTCTATCGACGGGCGGAAGCGGAAGTTCTGCGGCGCGGAATGGAGCTGATCGATCCGAAGCAGAATCACCACATGTCGACGACGCTGAGTCTTCTGGTGGTGTGTGAAAGCTGTGACAGCGAGGCGCTGAAGGCGTTGCGGTGCTGCCGGATTCATAAAGAATTCCGCTTCGGTCTCGATGGGTATATGGATTTCCATACGGGGATTGCGGTGCTGGAAGACGGGAAGACGGCGTGCAACTTCAGCGGTGGGGACCTGCGAAGAAACCTGAAGAATCTGCTGAAGATGGAAAGCAGGCGATTGCGTCTGGCACAGCAGACGTAACGAAGAGAAACGGCAGTAGAAACAATCGAAACAAAAAACAATACGGTTCAATTCATCAGGGAAACAACATACAGACAAAGGGAGAGTAAAGGGTATGAATAGTGCAGTGATGTTATTGCTGGGAGTTGCGGCGCTGGCCTGCGGCTATCTGTTTTACGGCCGCTGGCTTGCCAGAGAATGGGGCGTGGATCCGGGCCGCGAAACGCCGGCGTATACGTATGAGGACGATGTGGATTATATGCCGGCGAAGCCGGCGGTACTGATGGGGCATCACTTTTCTTCGATTGCCGGTGCCGGCCCGATTACGGGTCCGGTGCAGGCGGCTGTCTTCGGTTGGCTTCCGGTGCTGTTATGGATTCTGGTCGGCGGTATCTTCTTTGGCGGTGTCCATGATTTCGGCGCCCTGTTTGCTTCGATTCGCCATAAGGGACAGTCGATCGGTGAAATCATTGCCGATACGATGGGAACGAAGATGAAGAAGATGTTCCTGGTCTTTGCGTATCTGACGCTGTTATTGGTTGTGGCGGCGTTCAGCTCCATGGTTGCCGGAACCTTTGCGGCAACATTCACAGCGGAAGGCGCGGTTGATTATGCGGCCAGCGCAGGAAATGCATCGACGGCGATGATTTCGCTTCTGTTCATTGTTCTGGCAATTGGCTTTGGCTTTGCGATTTACCGTCGTCATGCGCCATTACTGGTGTCGACACTGGTTGGCTGCACAGGCATTGTGGCGGTGATTTTTGTGGGAATGAATTTTCATCCCTTCTATTTCTCGAATACGACCTGGATGGTCATCATCGGTGTCTACATTGCGGTCGCTTCGGTTGTGCCGGTATGGATTCTGTTACAGCCACGGGATTATCTGAGCTCCTTTCTGCTGTACTTTATGATGGCAGTTGCCGTTGTTGGTATTCTTGGGGCACATGCGGATATCTCGGCGATGCCGGCGTTTACGGGCTTTACGGCTTCTTCCGGATCCATGTTCCCGGTGCTGTTTGTGACGGTTGCCTGCGGCGCAATCTCGGGCTTCCATTCGCTGGTATCTTCGGGCACGACATCGAAGCAGCTGGACAATGAGAAACATGCGTTACCGGTTGCCTATGGGTCGATGCTCATTGAGTGTGTCCTTGGTATCTGCACGATCTGTGCTGTCGGTTACGTGTGGGACCGCTTTGCGGGTGGTACACTGACCAATCCGATGCAGGTATTCTCGGTCGGTATCGCTTCGATGGTTGCTTCGATTCCGGGGCTGTCCGGGGTGCAGAATGTTCTGCAGACACTGCTGATCCTGGCAATCTCGGTGTTCTGCCTCACGTCGCTTGATACGGCGACGCGTCTAGCGCGCTATACGTTCCAGGAGTTCTGGCTCGATGAAGGTGAAACCGTTCCGGAAACGACCGGGCTCAAGAAGGTTCTGACCAATCCCTATCTCGCTACGGCGTTCACGGTTGTTGTCGGTGTCGGTCTTGGTATGACGGGCTATCTCAATATCTGGCCTCTGTTTGGTGCGAGCAACCAGCTGCTGGCTGCGGTGGGTCTGTTGGCGGTGGCTACGTGGCTTGGCAAGGTTGGCAAGAACAACAAAATGTTCTATGTTCCGATGGTATTCATGCTGGTGGTGACGGTTACATCGCTGAGCCAGACGATCCTGAGCAATGTGAATGCGCTGACTTCCGGTGCCGTTGCAGGTGCGGAGTTCGGCTGGTCGCTGACACGTACGGTGATTGCGGCTGTGCTGATTGTGCTGGCTCTGATTCTTGCGTTTGACTCAATCCGTACCATGATGCGGCAGGCGAAGGAAAAGAAGGCTTCAAAGACAAAGTCAGGAACCAAAGCATCAGAGACTCTGGCTTCGGAACAGGCATAATTCTGTTCAATCAGTAACATGTATGAAAAAGGGGCTGTAACAGTTGAATGACTGTTATGGCTCCTTTTTCGGCGGTCTGATGTTAAAGAAGTTCAAGAAAGTTGAAATCCATGTTGATTAAATACATGCTTGCATGTATAATTAAGGTATGAAAAATGCTGATCTTGTTTTCGAAGGACCCGATCAGCGCACTTATTATAACGCTGTTCAGCTGGCCCTGCCTCTTAATCTCTTTATCAAAGTGCCTCAGGATGACACCCTTTATTCGTTTCTCGGTGCGGTGAAAGGAGTGAACTTCAGCCGTTATGTGAAACCAATCCGTTCGAATAACTCCCGCAGTCATGACAGAGGTATGCTCGTTAAAGTCATTCTCTTTGCCTACATGAATCGCATTTATTCCCTGGAAGATATCGTCCAGCACTGTCGGACCGATATCCGGTTCATCTATCTCTCTAATCAGGAAATGCCCAGTAAAATGGCCTTTTCGCGTGTGATGAATCAGCTCACTGAATCCATTGACAGCCTCATGAAGGATCTCAACCTGGATATTATCAACGAGACTGGAATTGATCCGAACACTCAGTTCGTAGATGGCACGAAGATCGAGGCGAATGCGTACAAGAATTCCTTTGTTTATAAGAAACGAATTCTGAATGCACGTGCAGATCTCTTCCGCGATATTACCAAAGCGGTCACCTCACTGAATCTCGCTTATGGGTACTATTACGAAACCAAAGTGAGATACTCTGCTTTGGAAATATGGTTCATCGTTCAGTATCTGATGGATGTCATGGTTCATGAAAACATTCAAATTCAGTACGGAAAAGGAAAGCGCAAGTCAGACATTCAGAAGCGGTATGATCTTCTGCTTGGCTACGCAATACGGCTCAGCGGCTATGAGACCTGGCTTTCTATCATTGGTGACAGGAACAGCTGCTCAAAGACGGATCATGATGCGACCTTCATGGCTACCAAATGGGATTATTACAACCGTTCCGGTGTAACACGCCCCTGCTATAACTGCCAGATCGCCGTTTCAGAGGGATTCATTGTAAACAGCGATATCTATCAGACGCCTGGAGATACGGTCACCTGGGAACCATTTATGGAGCGATTCCACAGCTTATACGGTTATTATCCCAGGGATCCGACGGCTGATGCCGGATATGGAGGTTATGACAATTATCTGTATAACATCCGGCATGGAATAAATCTGGTTCAGAAGTTCCCGATGTACGGCAAGGAACACGACAGAATGTTCAGGAAGAATCACCCATTTAATACATTCAACTGGGGTGTTGATAAAGATGGCTATCGGATCTGTCCGAATGGAAGAAAGTTCGATCATTATGACGGAGACAGAAGTTCAATTTCACGGGCAGGAAATCTGACCATTCTGCAGAATTATTCAGAGCCAAAACATTGCGAAGGCTGTCCACTGAGAGACAAATGTATACCGAAGTACAACAAGCGTGGATATCGTCAGAACAGCGTGAATGTTGTGGGTGAAGAGCTGAAAGCGGAAGCCAGAAAACAGCTGGATTCAGAGAAAGGAATCGAACTGAAAACCAAGCGCAGCGAGCAGGCGGAAGGTGCCTTCGGAGTGATTAAGGAAGACATGAGATTTACCCGATTCCATAGAAGAGGAATGAAAAACGTAAAAATGGAATTTCTTCTGGTAATCATGGGATACAATCTCCGCAAATATCACCACTGGCGTCTGACTGTGAAGAAGCCAGAGCAGAATTCACTGATGAACTAAAGCGAAAGACAGTAAGAAATTTTCATGGAACTAACAAAGATGTTTTTAATGCGTGCTGATTTGATACCGTCAGCCGCTTTTTCATATTGCCGGAGAATGAATGCTCGAGCACTATCATTCACCATGCAAGAAAAGGGGCCGTAGCAGCCTGAGCAGATTCTAAATATGCTCAAACTGTTACAGTCCCTTTTTCAACAGTGTTTCAGCCGCAGCTGCAGCACCATACAGGCCCGCCTGGTTGCCCAGTCGGGCTTTTTTTAAGGCGATACCATGGAAGCCGGGGATCAGGTGCTTCTGGAAGGCTTCTTCCGTTTTCTGGAAGACGAGAGGCTGTTCCATAATCCCGCCGCCCAAAACAAAGAGCGGAATATTGTAGACGGCCGCAAACGAGCACAGGCCGATGCCGATTTCATCTGTCCAGGCAGTCAGAACATCCATCAACTCAGGCTCCTTCTGCACCTTCTCCATGAAGGAGCGCCCGTCAGTAATGGAAGGGTCGGCAGCTTTGGCTCTTTGCAGTAAGGCCGTGGTCGAGGCCGCCTTCTCATAGCTGCCCGCCCAGGGGTCGCTTTTCTTTTCGGCGTGTACGATCATTCCGCCGGCCATGATTCCGGCATTGGGACCTGCTCCGTAATAGGGGGCACCATTCAGCCAGATGCCGGCACCGATGCCCGTCCCGTAGGTGATGCATAGAAAATCGGCAGCACCCTGCGCTGCGCCGCAGGCATGTTCCCCGGCCGCCGCCGCGTAGGCGTCATTGATTACGGCACAGGGAATGTGAAAGGAATCTTCAAACATCTTACGAACAGGCATACCCGTATAGCCGGGCATATTTTCGTTGGCGTATGCGATGGAACCGTCGGCCGGATTCACCTGTCCGCAGGTACTGATGCCGATGGCATCGAGGTTTTCCGTCAGATGAAGGAGGGCGATGGCGCGCAGAAGCACCTGCTGTGCACCGTCTTTTGCACAGGTGGGAATTGTTTCGCCGGCGGTCAGAATGTTGTTTTCAAAAATGCCGCTTTTAATGGAGGTGCCGCCGATGTCCAGTAGGCCGATGCGTACCATCAGTCCTCCAGCGCTTTCATGAAGCTCTTGGTAATTTCATAGGGGCGGGTGATGGCAGAGCCGACGACGACGGCCCATACGTTCATATCCATCGCGTGCCGCAGCATTTCCGGCGTAGAGATATGACCCTCGGCTATGACCGGCTTTCCGCATTCCAGCACCAGCTTTTTAATCATGGCATAGGGAGGGACTTTGACGCCTTTGGTGTAATCGGTATAGCCCGCCATGGTTGTGCCAATGAGATCGAAACCAAGCTCAGCCGCATGCATGCCGTCTTCGACACTTGCACAGTCGGCCATGAACAGCTGATCCGGATACCTGGTTTTGACGGCATGGAAGAAATCATCCAGAGACTGTCCTTGCGGACGTTTGCGGGCAGTGGCATCCATGGCAAGAATTTCGACGCCGCAAGCCATCAGGGCATCGACTTCTGCCATCGTCGGGGTGATGTACACTTCGGAATCGGGATAGTCTTTCTTGATAATGCCGATAATGGGGAGAGTTGTGTTTTTGCGGATCTCGGCGATATCTTCGGGCGTATTTGCGCGGATACCGCCAGCTCCGCCCATGGTGGCGGCAAGGGCCATGCGGCCCATAATGAAGCTGGAATGCAGAGGTTCCTGCGGCAGCGCCTGGCAGGAGACGATCAGCTTTCCGTGAATGGAATCCAGGATTGTCTGATTTTTCTGATTCATGATAGTTTGCCTTCTTTCTTTTCGCACCGCTTGCATTGGCGGAAAAATCGTCTATGCTGAAAGCAGGTTATTGCGAAGTCCGAAATAATTGTAGAACGGAAAAACGCAACTGAAAAGATCCGGAGGGGTTATGAAAGAAACTGTTTCTTATCATGGACGTGAACTTGAGATTCTGGGAAGCTGGGAAACCATTATTGCCGGCGGCGGCAGTGCAGGTGCATCGGCTGCTCTGACATCCGCTGCGGCCGGGAAGAAAACGCTGGTCGTTGAAAAGTCGATCCGGCTTGGCGGCTCGAGTGTCAATGCGCTTGTTACGCCGATGATGCGCTCCTATACGGGGCATCACAGCAACTTCTATGCGCTGGAAAAGAAGCTCAATGCGATTGCACCGGTGAAGGACCATGGAGTCAGTGAGCAGCGCTGGTTTTCGGCAGAAGCGATGTGCCACAGCTGGGAAGAGCTGTTAAGGGATGCGGGCTGTGACCTGCTGTATGATGCGACGATTGCGGATGTGCTGATGGATCGGGATCATATCAAGGGCCTGGTGGTTGCAGTTACGGACGGTCTTTGCGCGGTGCTTGGTAAGCAGTTTGTCGATGCCAGCGGCGATGCTCTGGTGCTTCGGCTTGCCGGGGTTCCCTGCCGCCGGGGCGATGAGGACGGGAACAATCAGATCTCTTCGCTGCGTTTTGAAGTGGGCGGCGTAGATATAGAGAAGTATCGTTCCTATGTTTTTTCGCTGCATGATACCTACAGTGTGCATCATGAGGCAGGCGATTATTTTGAGTCGGCCATGGTTGGTGGCCGTGGTTTTGCGCTGCAGCCGGTATTTGATCAGGCGGTTCATGACGGGGTGCTGATCCCGGATGATCTTCGCTATTTCCAGAACTATACGGTGCCGGGGAAGCCGGGCGTATTGTCCTTCAATTGTCCGCATCTGGTGCATCTGATGGATAACGAGCATGCGCTGGACAGATCGGTGGCGATCAGTGAGGGGCGCGCAGCCATTCGTCGTCTGGTCCGCTTTTTGAAAGGATATATGCCGGGCTTTGAAAACTGCTATCTGGTGCAGGAGGCTTCGATGCTCGGGGTGCGCGAGTCCTGGGAAATGGTTGGCGACTATGTGATGCCTGCTGAGGATTATACGGGCAGGGCGCGGTTTGAAGATGGTGTTGCCCGGGGCGACTGGTACATTGATGTTCATTCGGCAAAGAAGTCGCTGGTGCATCAGATTGCCTATCAGCCGGGTGACTACTATGAAATTCCCTATCGGGCAATGATTACATCGGCCGTGAAGAATGTATGTGCTGCGGGTCGGTGCATTTCGACGCAGTTTCTGATGGAGGCGAGCATCCGTATCATTCCGACGGTCATTGATATCGGCCAGGCGGCGGGCGAAGCGTGCGTCATGGCACTGGACGAGGGAATCGATCTGCATGCGGTGGATGGAACGAAGCTGCGTGAAAAACTTGGCAAATATTGCTGAGGGGTATTGAAGTCCTTTCCTGCATGTGCTAGTTTGAGAATAGATATTTCGAAGTCCGAAATAATAGGAAGATCATGAAGAAGAGCGGTCTGAAAGACATGAAGAAAGACAATCTCACGATGCTTGTGAGGCTGATTCAGGAACATCCCGGTATTTCCCGCATTGAACTGGCGCAGGAAACCGGTCTTTCTGCGAGCACGGTTTCTTCGCTGGTTTCCCATTTGATGGAGCAGAAGGTGCTGATGGAGAACGGCACCAACAGTACGGGCGGCCGCAGTCAGCGGCGTCTGGAGATCAATCCCGACTTTGGGACGGTCGCTGTCTTTGAAATTTCGCGCCGGAGCATCTGGTACAGCAGCTTTGATCTTTCGATCCGTCTGAAGGGGCAGAGAAAGCTGGAGAACCACTGGCATTCGGGCAATGATCTTCTGGATATGATCCGCGCTGCGCTGGAAGACTGCCATGTGCTTGGCATCGGGCTGTTGTTTCAGGACGATATGAAGGAAAGTGATTTCAACGTCATGATGGATGCGGGCAGCTATGCGCAGCAGATGAAGCTTTCGGATGCGCTGCGTATGTATCTGAAGGTGCCGGTGCAGGAAGATTATTCGATGCATTATACGGTGCAGCAGGCGCTGAGAAAGGACGATGCGGCAGCGTGCTGTGCCCATATACGGCTGGGGACTGAGATTGCGGCCAGCATTACGGTGGATGAGCGGACGATTGATGTGCTGCCTTCGTTCTGCCGTTCCTTTGTGCCGGAAGATGCGGATGCGCAGGAGGCCAAAGACGGTCTGGAGGGGCTGATGATGGCGCTATGTCTGATGTTTCCGCTGGCGTTCATCTTTATTTCGTCCGATTCTTCGGGACATGTGTTCAAATCCCTCAATGCCCGTGATCTGGAACGTGATGTTTCTGCGCGACTTGAGAATGATCGTTTGAAAGTTTTCTTTCTGGATCAGCGTGCTTCCCATGACCATGAAGGCATGGCACGGTGGGTGCGCAGTGAACTGATGTTTTCATAAGGAGCCTCCGGTAAGCCATACCGTGTTCGATAATTAAGGGGTATCTGAAAGGAGAAAAATATGGCACAGGGTATTTTGATTATCATCGCATTTGTAATCATTGCTGCATTGATGATTACAAAGAAGATGCCGACGCTGCTGGCACTTCCGCTGCTGGCGGTCATCATCTGCATCATTGCCGGCGTTCCGGCAGTTGGAACGGACGCCGACGGTAATGCGATCGGCTGGCTGCAGACGGTTTTGGAAGCTGGGACAGTCCGTATGGGATCTGCCATTATGGCGGTGATCTTTGGAGCGTGGCTGGCTCAGCTGATGAACAAAACGGGCGTCACCGAGAACATTATCAAGCGCAGTGCAGAGCTTGGCGGTGATAAGCCGTTTATCGTCACGATCATCATGGTTGCAGTTGTTGCGATTCTCTTTACGACGCTGAGCGGTCTGGGTGCGATTATCATGACCGGTTCGATCGTTCTTCCGATTCTGATTTCGATCGGTGTTCCGGCAATGAGTGCTGCAGCAATCTATATGATGGCATTTACAACGGGTCTTACCATCAACATTGCGCAGTGGCAGAACTATGCGAACATCTTCAGCCTCGATATCTCAGAGATTCAGTCCTTTGAGACAACGATGATGATTCTGACAGCAATTGCGACGCTGATTCTGATCATTGTTGAATTCCGCCGCAACGGTATCAAGTTTGCCTTCTCGGCTCCTGCCAGTGACAAGGCTCCGGCGAGCGATGAAAAGTCGCTGCATGGTGTGCGCGGCTTCCTGGCGATGATTACGCCGCTGATTCCGATTATTCTTGTTGCGTTCTTCAAGATGCCGGTCTGCCCGTCCTTTATGGTTGGAATTATCTGGATCCTGATCTTTACGAGCACTTCCTGGAACAAGGCGATGAACCTTCTTGTGAAGTCGGGCTATGACGGTGTTACGGATGCAGGTCCTGCTGTTCTGCTGATGATCGGTATCGGTATCCTGTTCCTTGCGGTAACGAATGCGAACGTTAAGACGGTTCTTGATCCGTTCCTGCTCAAGATTACGCCGACGACGAGAGTCGGATTCATCATCTTCTTCTCGCTGCTTGCGCCGCTGGCTCTGTATCGTGGACCGATGAACCTGTTTGGACTTGGTTCTGGTATTGCGGCTCTGATTATTGGTCTTGGTACGCTGCAGCCGCAGGCGGTCATGGGCGCATTCCTGTCGGCAGAACGTATTCAGGCATGCGGCGATCCGACGAATACGCAGAACGTCTGGACAGCAAATTTCTGCGAGGTGGATGTCAACGCTTTGACGAAGAAGCTGCTGCCGTATCTCTGGGTTGTGGCAGTCATCGGTGTCATCATCTCCGGTGTTCGTTTCTTCTAAGCAGTTTATAGTATCAGCAGAGGCGGCGCCTTTCTGAATAAGGGAGGCGCCCTGTTTTTCAACTGAAGCACGGAGGCATGTAATGAAGGTTAGAATCGGCATTGATGTCGGGGGCACATTTACGGATGCGGTTGCCATCGACAATGACACATTTCAATTGATCGGATACGTCAAGACTCCGACCACGCATCGGGCAAAAGAAGGCGTTGCGGCGGGAATCATCGAAGTTCTGCATAAAATTATGGAGGAATATCATATTTCTCCGGACGATGTTTCCTTTATTGCCCATGGTACGACGCAGGCAACCAATGCGCTGCTGGAGGGGGATGTTGCCAAGGTCGGTATCATTACGCTTGGCAGCGGTCTGCAGGGGTCAAAGGCGAAAGCCGATACGACGATCGGCAATATTGAGCTGGCGCCGGGAAAATTTCTGGAAACGGAAAATGTATATATTGACTGTTCTGCCGGTCATCTGGAAGAGAATATTCAGGCGGCGATTGCTGAGCTGAAAGGCAGGGACTGCCGTTCCTTCGTTGCGGCCGAGGCGTTTTCGGTCGATGATCCGTCCAATGAAAACCTTGTGGTGAAGCTTTGTACGCAGCAGGGTCTTCCAGCGACGGCTACCAACGATATTTCGAAGCTGTACGGTTTAAAGATCCGTACGAGGACAGCTGTGATCAACGCTTCGATCATGCCGAAAATGCTGGAAACAGCATCGATGACGGATCAGTCCATCAAGGCGGCCGGCATCAAGGCGCCGTTGATGATTATGCGCTGCGATGGCGGTGTAATGACGGTGGATGAGGTACGCAGCCGTCCGATTCTGACGATTCTTTCGGGACCGGCTGCCGGTGTCGCCGGGGCGCTGATGTATGAGAAGCTGACGGACGGCATCTTCTTTGAGGTCGGCGGTACGTCGACAGATATTTCCTGCGTCAAGGATGGCAAGGTGATGATCCGTTATGCCGAGGTCGGCGGTTTTAAGACGTATCTGAATTCGCTGGATGTTCATACGGTCGGTATCGGCGGCGGTTCGATGATTGAGCTGAAGGATGGCAAAGCGGTAGATACGGGGCCGCGCTCTGCCCATATTGCGGCTCTTGATTATGAGGTTTATGCCAAGACGGAAGATATCGTTGATCCCAGGCTTTTAAGTATCCGGCCGATGGAAGGGGATCCGGATTACGCCATGATTGAATGCGCCGGTGGAAAGAAGTTTGCGCTGACGCTGTCAGGAGCGGCCAATATCGCCGGTTACGTGAAGCCGGAAGACTATGCGTATGGTAACCGCGAAGCAGCCATCAGGGCCTGGAAGCCGCTGGCGGACAACATGGGGATGAGTGTTGAAGAGGCGGCGAAGGCTGTTCTTGGTTATGCGGCGGCGAAGAATTCAAAAGTCGCGGCTGAACTGATGAAGACTTATGAGATGGATCCCAGGACGACGATCTTCGTTGGCGGCGGCGGTGGTGCAGCAACCGTTGTTCCGCATCTGGCGGAAACGATGGGGCACCGGCACCGGATTGCGCGCAATGCGCCGGTCATTTCAACGATCGGCGTGGCGCTGGCCATGGTTCGTGATATGGTGGAGCGTTCGGTAACCAATCCGACGCAGGATGATATTATTTCTGTCCGCAAGGAGGCGGAACAGGCGGCGATCCAGAATGGGGCAGCTCCGGGAACGATTGAGATTCAGGTGGAAGTCGATACGCAGCGCAACATTGTCCGGGCGATCGCTACCGGTGCGACTGAGATGCGTTCCCATGACCGTCTGAAGAAGGAATTGACAGACGAAGAGTTGATCCAGGAGACGGCGAACAATCTTGCGATGGATCCGAAGCAGCTGAAGATTGAAGCGCGTACGAACGGTATGGCTGCCGTAACCGGTGAAAAGGTGGAAAAGAAGCTCTTCTTCCGTAAGACGACGCATCCGCTGCGTCTGATCGACCGGGAGGGTGTGATCCGTCTTCAAAAGAGCAATGCGCTGGTTCGTCAGAGCAGTCTGACGTCCTGGAAAAAGGATGTGAACTGGCTGCTGGAAGAGCTGACGGAATACAATGATGGTGGCTCCAGTCTGCCGAATCTGTACCTGATTGTGGGGCGGCGGATTGTGGATCTGTCCGGGATGCAGAAGCCGGAGCAGGTGATTTCGCTGGCACAGGTCGAGCTGGAGGGTCTTCCGGATGATGAGTCGGTCATTGTCATCGGAACGAAGCGTGTGGAATAGGCTATGGGAGAGAAAAAACGGAAATCGGATCATTTTCCGTTCCCTGATCATGATCTTGCGCTGAAGGAGCTTTCCTATGATCCCTGCTATGGAAAGATACCGGTTCAGGATCGCAAGCCGATTACGGAAAAGGCCTGGGAAAGAGGTGCGCAGGCGGCGCAGGAAACATTTGCGCAGTTTCAGGGAAGCTATGATTTCTTTGCGATCTGCCGCAGCAGCGGCCTGACGCTGAAAGAGAAGAATATTGATTTTGTGTCTGGGAACCAGCGCTATTTCAGCGACTATGTTTCGGGAAAGAAAGAGATTACGCTGTATCTGAAATCGATTGCGCTGTGGGCAAAGGAAAATGCTCTGGATATGCATGCGGCCGAGAATCTGATCCTGAGTCATGAGTATTATCATTTTCTGGAATGGACGAAGCTCGGTCTTACATCGCGGCTTTATCAGGTTCCGATGATCCGGATCGGGAAGGTGACTATTGGACATACTGGCATCCGTGCCCTGAGTGAAATCGGGGCCCATGCCTTTGCAAGAACCTACCGCGATCTCTGGCAGGCTTCCAAAGAAGGACAATGATAGAGACACTGGCACATCTGCTCGATGCAGGTGTGCTTTTCATATGAAAAAGCAGAAGGGCGTTCAATGCCTTTCTGCCTGTTTTGCGTGTTTATGTTTCCGTTTGATGGACTTTCCGGGCTTACGGTCCGTTGTACCGCGGCGCTGCAGGACGGTAATGCTTTCGACAAGCGGCGTATTGGGGAAGAGGTCGTAGGGGATGATCGTCTTCACCTCATAGTTCTTCTTCAGCTCGTCAAGGTTTCTTGATAACGTTGCCGGATTGCAGGAAACATAGATCAGACGCGGTATATTTGCGTCTTCGACTGCTTTGAGCATCGCCTCATCCATGCCGCTGCGGGGCGGATCCAGTAGCAGCGTATCAATGTGATGATGGGCGGCAGCCTCCCTGAGACCTTCCGCAGCATCTGCACACTGGAAGTGCACATGATCCTGGCAGTTGTTCAGCTCTGCATTTTGATTAGCGGATTTGATCGCATCCGGCACGGCTTCAATGCCAATGATGCATTCTGCCTTATCCTTTGCCAAGAGACTCATAGCCCCGATGCCGCAATACGCTTCCACAAGAACGTGGCAGCGGTCAACCTTACTGACGGCCATCGTATAGAGAGCTTCGGCCTGCTTTGTATTGAGCTGGAAGAACGATGCGGGAGGCAGATGCAGTGAAATACCGCAGACAGATATTTCAAGGCTTGGTTCACCATACAGCGTCTTCGGTGCGCTGCCGAAGAAGCCGGCATCCTTGCGGGCCGTATTGATGCTCTGATGGATACAGGAGATGCCGGACTTTGCAAGATCAGTGATGACTTCTTCCGGTATTGTCTCTTTCCCGGTGATTAAAGTAAGCTGGCTCTTTTCCCCCATCGTCCGCAGAACGATACTGCGGACGCCTGTGTGCGTACTGGCGTCATAGGCATGCATATGATGGGCATTGAGCACCGCCAGGACGCGGCTTCTCAATGTTTCAAGCAGCTCTTCATGGACTAGACACCCATCGGTGTTACAGAAATGGTTGGTCCCCGGCTGGTACATGCCGCTGACGAGCTTACCTTTATATTCCTGAACCGGAAGCTTGCACTGGTTGCGGTAATGGAGAAATGCAGGTGAAGGATGGATGTCACGGACAAGATCCTTTGATGTGCGGCTGTATTTCCAGAGTGCTTCAATGAGAAGATCACGCGCGATTTCCAGCTGCTTTTGATAATCCATTGCCAGCAGGGGGCAGGCGCCGCATTGGGGTGCATGGGGACACGGGTTCTGGAAGCGGCAGGGTGCTTTTGCGATGATGTGCTTCAGCTTTGCACGCATGTAGGTCGGTTTTTCTTCGATGATTTCTACTTCTGCTGTTTCCCCGGGGAAGACGCCGTCGCAGAAAACAGGCTTTCGGTCGATGTAGCCGATGCTTTCGCCATTGATGCCGCATTTAACAAATTCAATCTGTGTCATATTCAGTTCAGGAATGCAAGATTCGGATCGGTGCAGAAATTGTCGAGGCTGTAGATGAAATAAAGATCTGTCTGATCATCCAGCAGGTCGGACACGTTTCCGCGGTAGTAGCGCAGATCGACCATCTGGATTTCACTGTACTCTGTTGCCAGAAACGGCATCAGAATATGGGCGTAGCTGTCCTTGACGATGACAGCCTTTTTGTTAGTGTTCATATTGGTCTTGATGTCGACATAGGCGTGGTTTCCATCGACGTAGTAGGCATACTGATCCTTGGTCGAAAGACGGTCTGTGGAATAGAGGCTGTCTGTCACGGTATCACCATCATCATAGGAAACACTGACCTGCAGATCGCTGCCGTCTGGATCAATTTCATAGATCGGATCGGGAGAAACCCAGAAGGCACCGGAACGTGAATACATCGTTCCTTCAAAGCTGTCGGATACTTCCGTGTAGATGAAGGCATTTGGGATCTTGTTCAGCACTTGCGAGGCAATGGCGACATAACCCTGATAGGCGCCTTTTTCATTCCAGTGATGATCCGTCCGGTAATAAAGATTCGGAGACGGGCTCGCCAGTTCCGTATAGTCAATAAAGGTCTGATCCGGGAACTTCTGCTTGATTTCCTGCAGAAGTGCCTTCTGGTCCACGTCACTTGCGCCGACCGGCAGCTCGTTGGCGGCTCCCCAGGCAGCTGTTGGAACCAGGAAGATATTGGCTTTGACACCGTGATCTGTGCAAAACGCATTGACTGTATCGATATTTGCCTGCAGCGTCGTCTCATTGACCGTCTGAAACTGCTGTACCAGGCGGCCGTCCTGCGCAAAATAGACGCCGTTATTTTCGATGGCGCCGGTCGCTTTCCTAGCGATGGCGTTGAGCTCGATCCACTTGTCACGGTTCACAAAGTGGTCGCTGAACCATTTCTCAAACTGCTCATCAAAGTTTCCAGAGAAGAGAGTTGCCGGCTGGGTCGAGGGCATCTCCTGCAGCGTCCGGTTCTCATTCCAGGAAACATCCGTTTTTTCGGCAAACACATTCAGCAGAGAGACAACGATCAGCCACGCCGAAGCGGCCAGAATCGTATAGGTACGAAAAGGTATTTTCTTCATTCAAACACCTCCTAAAAGCGGAAATAAAGGAACGGATTGTAGCTGGAGCTTACGATGCTGGCGGTGCACAGCACAAAGGCAGCGATCACAAGCAGCGGCTCAAGAATCTTTCCGATCTTTTTGTTCATGATGTTCAGCTTCGTCTTCGCAATCGGCGTCGCCGCAATGACACAGATGATCAGCAGCATCGCGTTATCACGCAGATAGAACCAGGTCATACTGTTGGCAAATGTACCTGTCGAATTGAACATCATCGAAAGATAATGCGCCGCCTGCGAAAGATCGGTGAAGGCAAACAGCACCCATGCGATCATGACAATGAACATCGTATAGATGCGGCCGATCCATTTCGGAAGACGGTTCAGACCCTTTAACAGAAATAGCTTCTCAACGATCAGAACGGCTCCATAGAACAGTCCCCACAGCACAAAGTTCCACGAAGCGCCATGCCAGAACCCGGTCAGAATCCAGACGATCAACAGATTCAGAATCTGTCTCGGCAGACCTTTGCGGTTTCCTCCAAGAGGAATATAGACATAGTCACGGAACCAGCTGGAAAGCGAAATGTGCCATCTGCGCCAGAACTCCGTCACCGAAGTGGCGACATAAGGATAGTTGAAGTTTTCGAGGAAATCGAAGCCGAGCAGACTGCCCAGACCGATTGCCATATCCGAATAGCCTGAGAAATCAAAGTAGATCTGGAACGTAAAGCAGAGAATGCCGATCCATGCCGTTGCCGTCGACATCTGACTGTCGGGAAGGGCAGTGATGTTCTGATAGACGGCACCGACCGCATTGGCCAGCAGAACCTTCTTGCATAGACCGATCAGAAAGCGGCGGATACCGGACTGCAGTTTTTTCGAAGAGACGCGGCGATTGTCAAGCTGCTTGGCAATATCGGTGTAGCGAACGATCGGGCCGGCAATCAGCTGCGGAAACATCGTCACATAGGTGCCGAACTTCACAAAGGAATGCTGCGCCGAAGTCTCGCCGCGGTAGAGGTCAATCGGATAGCTCATTGCCTGGAAGGTATAGAAGCTGATCCCGATCGGCAGCGACAGATGCGGAGGCGTCAGGGAGAGGCCGAGATAATTCAGATTCTCAACCACAAAGTCTGCATACTTGAAAATGGCGAGAATGGCAATGTTGATCACGATGACCAGGGTCAGGATCTTCTTTGCCTTTGCCTGATCCTGATTGTTCTTCGCCTTTTCAATCAACAGGCCGGCTTCCCAGTTGAGAAGGATCGATGCCAGCATGACAAAGACGTAGCGGGGCTCGCCCCAGCCATAGAAAAAGAGACTGAAAGCAAAAAGAACCGGATTACGCCACTTCAGCGGAACCAGATAATACACCAGCAGAACGACTGGCAGATAGGCATATAGAAATGTGAGACTGCTGAATACCATTGTTAACCCTGCCTTAAACGTAAGAATTATAGCAATCAGATGTTATGGAAAAATAAACAATTCAATGAAAATCCTCGCTGTCATTATAAAGAACAATTTACATTTTCCATACAAACAGGCGGAAACCATGGGATTTCTGTATGAAATGCCAAATGTAAGCGCATTCCGTGAGGTTGATTTAAAGAAAAGACCATGTAAAATGGACATTAGAGGCAGGAAACACCTGTCATCCGTTCTTTAAGGAGGAACGAAAATGAAAAAGGCATTCAGTATTGCAATGGCTGCTCTGATGTCACTGAGTCTTGCCGCATGCGGCAGCAGTGGCGCAGCTGCATCGTCTGCACCGGCTGAGAGTGAGGCGGCTGCTCCTGCAGCGTCGGAAGCGGCAGCGTCCACGAGCGACATGAAGGTTGCGATGGTTACGGACTATGGTGATATTACTGACCAGTCCTTCAACCAGACGACCTATGAAGCATCCAAGGCTTGGTGCGCTGCGAACGGCTTAGGTGATGATGCGTTCAAGTATTACAAACCGGCTTCGGATTCGGCAGCTGACCGTGATGCGATGATCGATCAGGCTGTGGAAGACGGATTCAACGTCATCGTTCTTCCGGGCTTCGCATTTGCACAGTCCGTTGTTGATGAAGCAGATCTGTATCCGGATGTGAAGTTCGTTGTCCTCGACGTTGCACAGGGCGATCTTGACGGCGCAAGCGGCACGACGGGATGGAAATCAGAGAATAATAATGTCTACAGCGCAATCTATCATGAAGAGATTGCCGGATATCTGGCAGGTTATGCAGCAGTCAAGATGGGCTATGAAAAGCTTGGCTACCTTGGCGGCATGGCAGTTCCGTCCGTTGTCCGTTATGGTACAGGTTTCGTTCAGGGCGCTGATCAGGCTGCGCAGGAACTTGGCAAGTCGAACATTGAAATCAAGTATGCATACGGCAACCAGTTCTATGGTGACGCTGATATCACCGCTGCTATGGATACATGGTGCAGTGACGGTACCGAAGTTATCTTCGCTGCCGGCGGTTCGATCTACACTTCCGCAGCTGAGGCTGCTGCCAAGACGGGCGCCAAGATCATCGGCGTCGACGTCGATCAGGCACCGACCATTGATGGCGAATATGGTGACGGCATCTGCATTACTTCGGCAATGAAGGGCCTGGCTGAGACGGTTAACACGCTGCTCGATGCGATCAAGGCCGGCAAGTGGGATGAATACGCAGGAAAGGTTGAGAACCTCGGCCTCGTCTCCGGCGATGATCCGACTGCGAACTATGTACAGCTGCCGATGGAGTCCACAGTCTGGACGGACGGCTTCACACAGGACGATTACAAGGCTCTTGTAAAGTCCATCTACGATGGTGATCTGACAGTTGACGATTCCGGCGACCTGCTGGCTACCGAGAACAAGTATGTTGGTCTGGGCAACGTTACCGTTGATTTCCAGGGCAACCTCAAGTAAGCTCTGAACCTTTCAGAAAAAATGGCAGATCATAGGAAACTATGGTCTGCTTTTCTTGTCCTGCGAGTTTCAAAATAATAAAATAGTTAAAGGCTTTTGTGTTTGTGCATCATATGTTTCCATATTTTCTCTTCATTCATTTCTCTTAGGGGGTACCCATCATGTCAGTTTCAGAGAACGAATATGCAGTAGAGATGCTGCATATCACAAAGCGGTTTCCCGGAATCGTGGCGAATGACGACATCACTATTCAGCTGAAAAAAGGCGAAATTCATGCCCTGCTCGGTGAAAACGGTGCCGGAAAATCGACCCTGATGTCCGTCCTTTTCGGAATGTATCATCCCGAAGAAGGATCGATCCGCGTCAACGGCAAAGAAGCCGTTATCAACAGTCCTAACGACGCCAACGCCCTTGGCATCGGCATGGTGCATCAGCACTTCATGCTTGTCCAGTGCTTCAGCGTCCTGGAAAACATCATTCTTGGCGACGAAGATACCAGGCACGGTATTCTGCAGACCGCTTCGGCACGCAAAAAGGTTATGGACCTGTCCGAAAAATACGGCCTCATGATCGATCCTGATGCGCTGGTATCCGACATTACCGTCGGTATGCAGCAGAGAACCGAAATTATCAAGATGCTGTACCGCGACAACGATATCCTTATTTTCGATGAGCCGACGGCCGTTCTGACGCCGCAGGAAATTGAAGATCTGATGCAGATTATGAAGAAGCTTGCCCAGGAAGGCAAGTCGATTCTCTTCATTTCCCATAAGCTCAATGAAATCATGGAAGTTGCGGACCGCGTCACTGTCCTGCGCCGCGGCAAATGCATCGGAACCGTCAATGTCAAGGACACCAACGAAAAGGAACTGTCACGCATGATGGTCGGCCGCGATGTTCAGCTTGTTGTTGACAAGAAGCCGGCGCAGCCGGGACCGGTTGTTCTGCGCGTGGAGGATTTGACGATTGCTTCGCGCCACCATCACACCAATGCGGTTAAGCATGTTTCCTTTGACGTTCATGCCGGAGAAATCGTGTGTATCGCCGGTATTGACGGCAACGGGCAGACGGAGCTGGTGTACGGTCTTTCGGGTCTGGATCCGCTGGTCTCGGGAAAGATCGAAGTCAACGGCAAAGATATTACCAACGATACGATCCGGGATCGCAACCAGCTGATGTCCCATATCCCGGCGGATCGTCAGAAGCACGGCCTCGTTCTGGATTTCCCGCTTGAATACAATCTGATTCTGCAGCGCTATTATGAGCCGCAGTTTTCTGCCCATGGTATTTTGAACCGGGGAGCCATCCGCTCCTATGCCAACCAGCTGATTGAAGCCTACGATATCCGCTCCGGTCAGGGCGCCGTGACGCGCGTACGCTCCATGTCCGGCGGCAACCAGCAGAAAGTTATCATTGCCCGCGAACTGGATCGTCCGCATAAGGTGCTGCTGGCTGTTCAGCCGACCCGCGGCCTCGATGTCGGCGCCATCGAAGGCATTCATAAGCGCATTGTTGAGGAGCGCGATGCCGGTACCGCAGTACTCCTGGTTTCTCTGGAGCTGGAGGAGGTTATGAATCTTTCGGACCGCATTCTGGTCATGCACGAAGGTGAAATCGTCGGCGAACTGGATCCTAAGACAGTAACCAACGAAGAGCTTGGTCTTTATATGGCCGGCGCAAAACGCAATACACCGAAGAGGGAGGCAGACTGATGGAAAAGCAGAGTTTCTGGAAACGGCCGGGCGTACAGACCATCCTCACATCCTTGATCTGTATCGCGATCGGTCTTCTCGTCGGCTTCATCGTTCTGTTCATTATCAATCCGGAAGGTGCCGGCGAAGCTGTTCTTACGATTCTGATGAACTTTATGACCCGCGCCTCGCATGCCGCTAGGCTCAAAGTGCTGGGTAACACGCTGGCTAAGACGGCTCCTCTGCTGATGTGTGCACTGAGCGTCTGCTTCGCTTATAAGGTCGGCCTCTTCAATATCGGAGCCGCCGGCCAGTATGAGGCAGGTGCCTGCGCCGCTTTGGCCGGTGCGCTGCTGCTGGGACTTCCCTGGTGGATTGACATTCTTCTTGCGGCAGCGGCCGGTGCTGTACTGGGAATTATCTCCGGTGCTCTGAAGGCCTACCGCAACGTTAACGAAGTTATCTCCGGCATTATGCTCAACTGGATCACGCTGTATCTGACCAATACGATTCTGACCAATGCCAAGGAGCTTTCCAGCCCCTATACGTATCCGATCAAGTCGGTCAATACCAGTGCACTGCTGCCGTCGGGCGGTCTGGATAAACTGTTCTCCAACAACCAGACGGTGACGATTGCTATTCCGCTGTCCATTCTGGCGGCGATTGCGATCTGGTTCCTTCTCAATAAGACGCGGTTCGGTTATGAACTGATGGCTACCGGCTATAACAAGGATGCGGCCCGCTATGCAGGCATGAAAGAGAAGCGCAACATCATCGTAACTCTTGCGATCGGCGGTGCTCTTGCCGGGATCGGTGCCAGCTTTATGTTCCTGTCCGGATACATGCAGTGGGAAGTGACGCAGAGTTCGGTTCCGGGCATGGGATTCAACGGTATCGCTGCCACGTTCCTTGGCGGCCTCAATCCGATCGGCACCATCTTCGCTTCGTTCTTTATCCAGAACATTACGGATGGCGGCGCTCTGATCAACCGTATGATTTATCCTTCCCAGATTTCGGATCTGATTTCGGGCATTATCATTTACCTCAGCGGCTTCGTTCTCTTCTTCAAGTCACTGATGAACAAACCGCGGAAAGACAAGACAGAAAAGAGAAAGGAGGCTGAGCAGAAATGACTCTGTTAGTACAGTACACAATCATTTTTGCGGCTGTTCTCTCGCTGACAGCACTGGGCGGCTGCTTCTCGGAGCATTCCGGCGTCATTAACCTGGGTCTGGAAGGCATCATGGTTATGGGCGGCCTGGGCGGTGCTCTGGCCATGGATCTGCTTGCCGAAACAACGCCCGCGGCCCTTGAGGTTCTTGCCGTATTCGGGATGGCGGTTCTGTTCGGCGTTCTCTACAGTATTCTTCTGGCTGCCGCATGCATTAACTTCAAAGCGGATCAGACGCTTGTCGGAACCGCACTGAACCTGATTGCGACAGCGCTGGCTGTCATTATCGTGCGCACCTACAATTCGAGCATCGATTCGCAGAACGTTTCTTCGATTCTGACTTATGTGGAGCCGAAGAAGAAGCTGCTGATCCATATCGGGAATATGGAATTTACCTGGTTCATGGTCGGCGCTCTGATCGCTCTGATTGTTGCCTATATCGTTCTCTATAAGTCGAAATTCGGACTGCGTCTGCGCTCCTGCGGCGAAAATCCGCAGGCTGCCGCTTCTGTCGGCATCGACGTATATAAGATGCGCTGGGCAGGTGTATTGATTTCGGGAATGCTTGGCGGCCTTGGCGGCGCAGCCTACATTACCTCCGGCGTCTCACAGTGGAAGTTTGAGGTCGGGGTCGCCGGCTTTGGTTTCCTGGCTCTTGCGGTTATGATTTTCGGTCAGTGGAAGCCGCACCGGATTGCGCTGACGGCACTTTTGTTCGGTTTCTTCCGTGCCCTTTCCAATGTCTATATGGGTATCGGCTTCCTGCAGGCCCTCAACATTCCGGGGACGGTCTACAATATGCTGCCGTACATTATTTCGCTGATTGTCCTTGCCTTTACGTCTGAGAACTCTGCGGCTCCAAAGGCCGAAGGCGTTCCTTACGATCAGGGAAAGCGCTGAAACATATCATTGGAATCTTCGTGAAAATGCTCCGTTTCGGCGGAGCATTTTTGCGGATATGCTAAAGTGGTAGGAACAGAAAGAGGCAGACGCATTATGAAAAAACCAAGACCATTTCCAGCTGTCACCGTCACCCGGAAGCAGGAGAACCGGATTAAGGAGGGCCACCCATGGGTCTATGCCGAAGAAATTACTGCGCAGCCGGAAGCGGTTGAAAACGGCAGTCTGGTCGATGTGACGGGAGCCAAAGGAAACTATCTTGGGACCGGCTTCTGGTCGCAGCTTTCACAGATCCGAATCCGGATTCTGGACAACAACGCTAACGAAACCTTTTCGGATGCCTTCTTTGCGCGCCGCGTACACTATGCACTTTCCTATCGCAAGGATGTGATGGGTGATCAGTTCTCGGCCTGCCGCCTGATTCATGGGGAGGCGGACGGTCTGCCGGGGCTGACAGTGGACCGCTACAATGACATTCTCGTATCCGAAGTACTGAGCTATGGCACAGAACAGAAGAAGAATGTGATCTACGATGCTCTGCTTACTGAACTCAGGGCAATGGGAGAAGAGATCCATGGCATCTATGAGCGCAACGAAGGCGAACTGCGAAAGAAGGAGGGTCTGCCCCAGTACAAGGGATGGTATGGGGAAAGCCATCCGGATTCCTGCATCACCGTCATCAATGAAAACGGGATCCTGTACAAAGTTGACGTAGAAAACGGACAGAAGACCGGTTTCTTCCTGGATCAGAAGTACAACCGGGTGGCGATCCGTCCGCTGGCAAAGGGCAGAAAGGTTCTGGACTGCTGCACGCACACCGGATCATTTGCGATGAATGCAGTTGCCGGCGGTGCTTCGCATGTGACGGCAGTCGATATTTCGGAAAGTGCACTTGCGATGGCGAAGGAGAATGCGGCTCTCAATCACATGGAGGATGACATCGAATTCGTGCAGGCGGATCTGATGGAACTGCTGCCGAAGCTGGTGAGTGAACATGCGTACTATGATTTCATCATTCTCGACCCGCCTGCTTTTACCAAGAGCCGCCGCACCTTTGAACATGCACGTACGGGCTATGAAAAGATCAATACGCTGGCGATGCGGCTGCTGCCGCGGGGCGGGTATCTTGCGACAGCGAGCTGCTCGCACTTCATGCCGACCCAGGAGTTCCGTGAAATGCTCAAGGATGCGGGCAGGGCGGCCGGCGTATCGGTGCGTGTCATTGAGGAGCGTCATGCGGCCTTTGATCATCCGGTGATTCTTTCGATCCCGGAGACGGACTATCTGAAGTTCTTCCTGGTGCAGGTGCTCTAGGCGTTTTCCGGCGGGGACCGTTTGCGGTATAATACGGTTACTGCGAATGAATTGTAGTGAAACGGAGCGCCTGGACTGCTGATGTTCAGCAGTTGACGAGGACCGGGCCGATCGAAATATTCGGCGGATGGCCCGGAGGCTGGATACGGCCTGAACAATGGGAAAAAACAGTCCGTGAGGGCTGAACAGATCCATTCGGTATCCTTCGCAGTCAAAACGGAGGATATCTTTTTATGTGTGGAATCGCAGGATTCACCGGCAAAGAACGTGCTTTGCCATTTTTACTGCAGGGTCTGGCCAGGCTGGAATACCGGGGCTATGATTCGGCGGGCATTACACTTGCGGATGGTACGGGTCTGAAAACGTGGAAGGCCAAAGGCCGCCTCAAGGAGCTGGAAGCAATCATCGACCAGAAGAACTGTAACCAGACCTGCGGCATCGGCCATACGCGCTGGGCGACGCATGGCGTTCCGAGCAATCTCAATGCGCATCCCCATACGAATGCGGACGGCACCATTTCCCTGGTTCATAACGGCATCATTGAAAATTACACTGCTCTGAAGGAGAAGCTTGAAAGGCTTGGCTATGTCTTTCAGTCGGCAACCGACAGTGAAGCCGTCGTTCATCTGCTCGATTATGAATACAGACAGAGCGGTGTGATGCTCGAGGCACTGAAGAAGACGCTGGGGCAGCTGGAGGGCAGCTGGGCCCTGTGCATTGTGACAGCCTTTGAACCCGATACGATCTATACGGCGCGCAAGGAAAGTCCGATGGTGCTTGGACACAATGAAGCGGGTTCCTTCTGTGCTTCCGATGCGCCGGCGATGCTCGCCTATACACATCAGATCTGTTTGATGGACGATGGGGATATGGCAGTGCTGCGGCCGGACGGAGTGAAGCTGTTCGATGCGGACGGCAATGAGAAACCGCTGGTGCCGGTGGAAATTCCGTACGATCTTGAAGCGGCACAGAAGGGCGGCTATGACTCGTTCATGCTTAAGGAGATCCATGAGCAGCCGGAAGCGATCCGTGAAACGCTTCGGGGAAGAATCGGGGCGCATGAGCTGAAGCTGAATGAGCTGGAGGCAATGGCCGTTGATTGGACGATGCTGCGGGAGGTTGTCTTCATCGCCTGCGGGACGGCTTATCATGCGGGCATTTATGCTTCGACACTGTTACGGCGTCTGACGCCGCTCTATGCCCATGCCCTTCCGGCGAGTGAGTTTCGCTATGCCCATCCGCGGATCGATGAACATACGCTGGTGATCGCCATTTCGCAATCCGGTGAAACGGCAGATACGATTGCGGCCATCAAGCTGGCAAAGAAGATGCACTGCCCGACGCTGGGCGTTGTCAATGTGCTGGGCTCTTCGATTGCGCGGCTGTGTGATGCGGTTCTCTATACCTGTGCGGGGCCGGAGATCTCGGTAGCGTCGACGAAGGCCTATACGACGCAGCTGGTTCTGCTGCATCTGGTGGATTTGAAGATTGCGCAGCTGACCGGGGATCCGGTGGATGATCTGGAGGATCGTCTCAGGGAGCTGTCGCAGCTGCCGGCGGCTGCGGAAGCGGCACTGTCCCTTGAAGATCAGATGACGTCGTATGCGGCGTATCTGAAGGATCAGCGGGATGCCTACTTCATCGGCAGACAGCTCGACTATCCAAGTGCACTGGAAGGGGCATTGAAGCTGAAGGAAATATCGTACATTCATGCGGATGCCTATTATGCTGGCGAGCTGAAGCATGGTCCGATTGCCTTGATCGAGAACGGTACGATCGTAATTGCCTTGGCGACGCAGCCGGATGTTGCGGCCAAGACGATCTCGAATATTCAGGAGACGATTGCCCGTGGGGCACGGGTCATTCTGGTGACGAATCCCGATGCGGATGCCAGCGGCTTTACGCATGTCGTGCGGCTGCCGAAATGTGATCCGGAGCTCGTGAGCATTCCGGCGGCGATCGTGCTGCAATTGTTTGCGTATGCGGCTGCGAAGGAAAAGGGAAGGGATATTGATAAGCCGCGGAATCTCGCCAAATCAGTTACGGTTGAGTGAGCTACCATGCAAGCATATATCGCAGAAATTGTGAAAATGTGCTACAATTTAACCGGTTAATAGAAAGCGAGGTCTCTGCATGTATAAAGTCGGAGATACTGTAGTTTACCGCCGGAATGTGTGCAAAGTCGTTGGCATGGCCAAGCATCCGCTCACCGGAGAGGATTGCTATGTACTGGAGCCGATGGTTCAGGCAAACGGAAGTATGACAATGACCGTGCCTGTTTCCAACAAGGGCGGACACCTGCGCAATCTGATCACGAAGAAGCAGCTGCAGGAGCTGATCGAGAAGGTCCCGGATGTGGATACACTTGAGTCAAAGCCTGCCAATATGCGTTCGCAGTATGCGGCCGTGATGAAGGGGGATTCTCTGGAGGATCTGATCACCGTCATTAAGACGACCTACATGCGCAATGCGATGCGGGAACAGAATCACAAGAAGACGGCGAGCATTGATGAAGAGTATCTCGATAAGGCGGAGACCTATCTGTACAATGAGCTGTCCTATGTCCTGAACATGAGTCCCGAAGACTGCAAGGCTTACTTCAATGCGGAAGTCGAAAAGGCTGTCAGCCAGAAGGACACAAAGGAGTCAAAGAAGAAGCCGGCAGCCAGAAGGAAGAAGGCTGCCGAGGCCGCTTGATCCTGTATCTATGCCAGCGCTGCGGCGCTGGTTTTCTTATGCGTTTTTTCTTTACACAGGTGCGGAAGATTCTATAATTTCATTTCGCGCATACAACATGCGGGGGGGGGAATGGATATGAGTGGATCGTTGACAGAAGGAAAGCCGTTTCCTCTGATCATGCGGTTTATGCTGCCGCTGTTATTTGGAAATTTGTTTCAGCAGGCTTACAACATGGCGGATGCGGCGATTGTCGGGCAGACGCTCGGGGCCAATGCGCTGGCGGCGGTTGGCGTATCGAGTTCGGTTCAGTTTCTGGTGCTCGGCTTCTGCATCGGCATTGCCTGCGGCTTTGCGATTCCGATTGCGACCGAATTCGGAGCCGGGCGTCATTCTGAAATGCGGCGGTACGTTTATCACGGCGCAGTGATTACGGCCGTCTTCGCCATTGTGCTGACGATTGTGTGTGCGCTGCTGTGCCGTGGAATCATCACGATGCTCAAGGCGCCTGCTGAAATCTTTGCGGACAGCTGCAGCTATCTGCTCATCATCTTTCTTGGTATTCCCTGTACGCTGCTGTACAACTACATCAGCGCGATTCTGCGGGCGATTGGCGATTCCCGGACGCCGTTTCTGTTTCTTGCCTTCAGTTCTCTGTTGAATATCGGCCTCGACTTCTTCTGCATTCTGGTGCTGAAGTGGGGCGTAAGCGGCGCAGCGTTTGCGACGATCTTTTCGCAGGGACTTTCGGGTCTGCTTTGTCTTGCGGTCGTTGTACAGAAGTATGAGGTGCTTCATATCCGCAGAGATGAGAGGAAACTGGACCGCAGTCATGCGCTGCGGATGCTCAATATGGGTGTGCCGATGGGACTGCAGTATTCGATCACGGCCATTGGCTGTATGGTGATGCAGACGGCGAACAATACGCTGGGAACGACGTATGTGTCCGGGTTTGCGGCCGGTTCGAAGATCAACAATGTGATGCAGTGTCCCTTTGATGCGCTGGCGACGGCGGTATGTACCTTTGCGTCACAGAACTACGGCTATGGTGATGCGGACCGGATCCGGAGAGGATTATTGGTCGGTGGAGCTGCGGCGACGGTGTGGGGAATTGCCAGCGGCATACTGATGCAGCTGTTTGCGCCGTTCTTTGTTTCGATTTTCGTCTCTGCGGACAACCAGGCGGTTATTGCGGCAGGTGCCCAGTATCTGCGTACGATTTCGAAGTTCTTTGTGATTCTGGGCTTTCTCAATGTGTTCCGCTATTCTACACAGGGGCTTGGCTGGTCGCGGCGGGCGATATTGTCCGGCGTATTTGAGATGATTGCCCGGATTGCAATCAGTGTTCTGCTGGTGCCGAAGTACGGCTATACGGCGGTCTGCTTTGCCGATCCGGCTGCTTGGATTGCGGCCGATCTGTACATTCTTCCGACGTGCCGTCTTGCCTATCTTCATGCAGAACATGTCATTGCCGATGAGAAGCGGGCACATCAGATGCAGGCTGCCTGATTACTTGCTTGAAAAATGTTTCATCTTTTATTTCTTTGTTTTCGACTTTTCAGAAATTCTTTATAAATCCTCATTTGCACCAAGGTGGTGGAAGAACGGGTTGCAGTTCTGATCCCGGGCTATAATGATCGTGTCCTGGAAAGGGGACAGATCAGGAAGTCTCCAGGAGTTGATTAGCGCTGACTTGGCGGTTTCGTTAGTCAACTCCTGGAAACTTCAAACCGCCAAACAAATGAATAATTTCAAGAAGAACCGTCACTTCTGGGGACGGTCTTTGAGAAAGCTCGAATGGGACAAGTACCATGACATTTCAGATTCTCAAAAGCTCATTTCCCATACCATTCACGAATGGTATGATGCCAAACACCCAGAGTTTTCGGCAGATGAAATCAAATTTCTGAATAACAGAAATATTGAATCCTGCCCGCATTGCGGCAGCACGAATTTCATTAAGTATGGTTTTTATAAGAATGGCATGCGCTGTTACCTCTGCCATGATTGCGGGCATAAGTTTTCACCTATTACCAACACAATATTTGATGATCGGAAGATTCCAATCTCCGAATGGATTGAATATCTTCTGTATCTGTTTGAATTTCATTCTATTAATTCATCTGCCAGGGATAATCGAAACGCCGAAAGCACAGGCAGATACTGGCTGAAAAAGGTATTTTTCGTTCTGAATGGAATTCAGGATAACATTGTGCTCAAAGGGAAAATATACCTTGATGAAATGTTCTTCCCTGTCATAAAGAGAAGAACGATTACGAAAGACGGAAAGAAACTTCGCGGCATATCAAAGAATAAGATTTGTGTTGTCGCAGCACACGACGGGCACGGGACAAACCTCATCATAGTTGAACATGTCTCCAAGCCCTCCCGCAAAAGCACATGGGCGGCGCTCGGAAATCATATACAGCCAGGCTCCGAACTGATTCATGATGGTGACAATTCTCATTCTGTTCTGATCGAGAAACTGGGTCTGTCAGAAGAGATCCATCTCACAAAAGAAACGAAGGGATTGCCTGACGAAAAGAATCCGTTAGACAAGATCAACAACCTTCATGCTCTGGTAAAGCAATACATGCGCATGCATGGAGGATACAACAGAGAAGATCTACAAGACTGGATGAATCTGATCTGGTTCATTCTTTCCAAGCCGGACAACAGGTATGAAAAGATCGACTTATTTCTCAACATGGCGCTAAACGCACCAGGAAAAGTGCGATATCGGGACCGGATGGCTAAAAATGTCAATAAATAAGCCTATGAATACCACCCTGGTGCAAATGAGGATTTTTTCTTTATTTCTTTCATTGACATCCCAAATGGCCGTGGATAAACTTTCAATCAGAAAGCGACGAAGAGAAGAGTAACCCGCTGAACGTCTTAGCAGAGAGTTCCCGCTTGGTGAAAGGGATCAGGCTGAAGGCTGGTGAAGATGGTCTTGGAGCTGCATGGCTGAACGAGAGTAGGCCATGACGGGATTTCCCGTTACAGGAAAAGGGTATGTTGGTACTCTGTGAGGCAGGTGCAGTGATGTATCTGTAAATACAAGGTGGTAACGCGGAACTGTTTTCGTCCTTGTCATGCATAGGCATGATGAGGACGTTTTTTTGTACGGAGGGGGTCATGATTGAAATACGCAATGTATCAAAAACATTAAAGCCGGTTTTGCACAGTGTTGCACTGATTGTATAATCTGAATGATCCGTGAGGATCTAGAAAGATTATTTTCAGGCAGGCAGCTGTGCAATCGTGCGTGGTGGCCAGGCATGGCTGTCTGCCTGAAAACATGGCCACCACCCATGAATAACAAATACCATACAAAATCTCGGAGGCAGACGCCCTGGGACGATTTTGACGATCGTTCAGCTACTGAGAATTTTATTCGTGATCAAGTAAATATCCTGTATGAACAAAGACATGCCTCTTTGAAAGGTTCATCGGAGATCGATCTCTTGAATTCCATAGAAGTCACTAACTGCCATTTGTGCGGATCAGGCTCGATAAGAAGAGCCGGACATACTAGCAATGGTATTCAGCGCTATTACTGCAATCATTGTCACCATTCCTATACGGTGACCACAGGAACCTTGCTGGAAAACCATAAAATTCAGATTGCGGAATTGATAGATTACTGGCGTAATCTTTTCCGGTTTGAAAGCTTGTCCTCTGATTCATGGAATAACAAAAATGCCGCGACAACTGCGAAATACTGGTTCCTCAAAACTGGTATTCTTCTTAAAGACTGCCAGAAGAACATCGTATTAAGCGGCCGCATCTACTATGATGAAACATATCTTCCCGTACGCAGTGAAGACATTATCCGAAAGGAAAACGGTCAACGCTTGAGAGGACACTCAATAAATCAGATCTGCATCGCTGTAGCTACCACCGGCGTGGAAACCTACGTCACATACATTGGACGAGGTCAGCCAAAAGCAGAAACGATTTATGATGCTTTGAAAGATCATATCAAACCTGGTTCACAACTTGTCACAGATAAAGATCCAGGGCATAGAATGCTGGTCAGAAAATTGGGCTTGAAGAATGAAGAACACGATTCCAAAAAGATCAAGCGGCTTCCGGATAATGAGAATCCTCTGAACACAGTAAACCAGATGCACAATCTTCTGCAGAAATTTCTGCGTGCCCACAGTGGGTTCAAAAGAGATGATCTGAATGATTATCTGAACATATTTGCTTTCATTGTGAATCCACCGGAAGACCAACTGGAAAAGATCAAAAAGTTGCTGGAGCTCGAGATCAATACACGAGAAACTCTGAAATACAGAGATGTATTTGCGAAGAAATAGCCGTTATTCAAGTGTTAAGTGCAACACTGTGCAAAACCGGCTTTAAACATTTCATCTCAAGGATCAGACGATTGCGGCAGTGAAGGAGGTGTCGTTGAAGATCGGGGATGGTGACATCTATGGCGTCATCGGTTACTCCGGCGCCGGAAAGTCGACGCTGGTACGATGTCTTAATTTTCTGGAAATACCGGATGAGGGACAGATCACATTCAGCGGCTTCGGTACCTATACCGCCCGCAGCGGTGTTCTCTACCACACGGCAGACGGACAGACTGCGACAGTGGACAACCAGCATCCTGTCAAAGAAAGCGACCTCAAGGATCTGCGCAAGCATGTCGGCATGATCTTCCAGCACTTCAACCTTCTCGACCGCAGCACCGTCTATGAAAACGTCGCCTTCCCTCTGAAGCACAGCGGAAAGACGAAACAGGAAATTCACGACAAGGTGTTTGAGGAGCTGCGGCTGGTCGGACTGAGTGATCGTGCAGATTCCTATCCCAGCGAACTGTCCGGGGGCCAGAAACAGCGTGTCGCCATCGCCCGTGCTCTGGCCATGGATCCCAGGATCCTGCTCAGCGACGAAGCGACCAGTGCCCTTGATCCGGATGTGACGGAATCGATTCTTGAGCTGCTGGAGGATCTGAACAGGAAACTGGGGCTGACGATCATCCTCATTACCCATGAGATGGCCGTCATCAAGAATATCTGCGATCGGGTTGCGGTGATGGACGGCGGCAGCGTTGTCGAAGAAGGCCCCGTCTATTCCATCTTCTCCACTCCCGTGGAGCCGATCACGAAGCGCTTCGTCAGCGCATCGAACGGATTTGCCAATCTTGACCGCCTGCTCAAGGAGGACAGTTCGCTTGTGTCGACAACCAGCGACAGCCGGCTGCTGCGGCTGCTGTTTGATACGGAGTGTGTAGGCGATGCGATGATCTCGGATGTGTCGCGGCGCTATCACGTCGATCTCAATATCGTGCTTGCCAATGTGGAGCTGCTGCAGGATAAGCCGCTTGGACGAATGGTGGTCAAGATCAAGGGCAACCCGGATGACATCAGTGCCGCCATCGACTTCATGCGCCAGTGCAAAGTGAAAGTGGAGGTGCTGAACAATGATTGACTGGACGAGCCTGGTGCCGAATCTGATTGCTTACTGGGACCAGTTTATAAAGTCCCTCTCGGCAACGGTGCAGATGTTTCTGCTGGCGGGGATCTTCATCTTCCTGTTCGGTTTCTTCTTCGCCATTCTCCTGATTGTTACGCAGGATGGCGGCATCCGTCCCAACCGGACGGTGCACCGGATCGTTGAGATCTTCATCAACGTGTTCCGCTCCATTCCGTTTGTGATCCTGATGATCTTCCTGATGCCGTTCACCCGGGCCGTTGTCGGTACGGCCGTCGGCGTCAAGGGTGCGATCATTCCGCTGATCTTCGGAACGGTGCCCTTCTATACGCGGCAGATTGAAACGTCACTTGCCAACGTTGATCCGGGCAAGATCGAGGCAGCACGGTCCATGGGATGTTCTTCCGTTGAAATCGTCTGGGGCGTTTACATTCATGAAGCCGTTCCGGAGCTGATCCGCGTCACAACGATCACAGCCATCAGTCTGATCGGTCTCACCACGATGGCTGGTGCGGTCGGCGCCGGCGGCATCGGAAGCTTCGCCATCAACTACGGACAGTCGCAGCATCATCAGGATATCGTCAACGTCTGCGTCATCGTGCTGCTGGTGATTGTTTCATTGATACAGACGCTCGGCAACGTACTGGCACGCAAGACAACCAACCGTGCCCTGATCCGCAGAAAAATAAAGCAGTAGGAAACTGAATTACCCGTGCGACGTAAAACATCGCAGAAATACGAGAAAAAGGAAAAGAGGAAAAGAAAAATGAACAAGACATTCAAGGCATTATCGGCAGTACTGGCATTCTCCACACTTGCGGCATGCGGATCTTCTTCCGCCTCCACAGCATCTCCATCATCTTCTGCAGCAGCGTCTTCGGATACCGCTGCCCTATCCAGCGAACCGCTGCAGATTGCGATTCCGGATGATGCGACCAACGGCGCCCGTGCCATCAAGCTTCTTGAATCCGCAGGTCTGATCGAGGTGGATCCGGCTGCCGGCTATTCTCCGGAGCTCAAGGACATCACCAAGTATCTCTATAACATTGAAATCGTTCCGCAGTCGGCCGAGACGCTGCCGCAGTCGCTGGATGATCTTGGCGCTGCGACGATCAACGGTACCTATGCGATTCCGGCAGGACTGAATCCGGAACGTGATGGTCTTATCATTGAGGACCAGGGTGAAAGCGGCGACAACCCCTATGTCAACGTCATCGTTGCCCGTACTGCTGACAAGGATAACGAAACCTACAAGACGATCGTTGAAGCGTATCAGACACAGTATGTTGCGGATTATCTGCTTGGCAAATATCAGGATACCTATTATCCGGCATTTGACTATGACAAAGATGAGGCAGAAGCCAACAAGGACAAGGTTGTTGAAGAAGTCGATTCCTATGAGTCCGGCTCCGATGGCAAGACGGTTGTGACAGTCGGCGTCTGCGGCGCGAACAACGAGCAGTGGAAGGCGGTTCAGAAGGTTCTCGATGATGAGAATGCGGGCATCTACATTGAGCTGCAGCAGTTTGATTCCTACGATGTTCCCAACGATGCGCTGAATGCAGGTGACATTGATCTCAACTCCTTCCAGCACAAGGCTTATCTGCAGAGTGAAATCGATGCGGCAGGCTATGATATCACGGCAATCGGTGATACGCTGATTGCGCCGCTGACACTGTATTCCAAGAAGGCTTCGACGCTGGATGAACTGAAGACTCTGGCTGGAAAGCTTGACTGAGAAACGTGATACGGGGCGGATCTTCCGCCCTTTTGGAAGGAGATTTTGAAAATGAATGAACTTGAGGAACTTCTGTACAGGGAAGTGCTGGCTGATCAGAAAGAGGTAGTGGCATTGCGCCGTTGGTTCCATGCCCATCCGGAGCTTTCCACAAAAGAATACGGGACACAGAAGAAGATTGAAGAGGAGCTTCGCTCCTATGGTCTCGAGCCCCATGAAACGGCCGGAACCGGCGTATGGACTGTGATCCGGGGCGAAAAGGGCGAAGGGAAGACGATCGTGCTGCGGGCGGATATCGATGCGCTGCCGGTGAGGGAGACACACCATTGTGAATATGAAAGTACCGTTCCCGGCGTGATGCATGCATGCGGACATGATGCGCAGACTTCGGCACTTCTGCGTGCTTCGAAAATATTGAACGAACATCGCGACCGTTTCCCGGGAAAGATCATCATCGTCTTCCAGCCGGGTGAAGAGATCGGCTACGGGGCGCGCAACATCATCCGGGAAGGCGTCATCGACGGCGCTGACCGTACGTTTGCGGTCCATATGGCAAGTAATCTTGAAGCCGGTAAGATCGCGCTGGTACCGGGGCCGAACAATGCGAGCGCGGACCAGTTCAAGATCACGGTCCACGGCCACGGGGCGCATATCGCCCAGCCTCACCGCGGCGTTGATGCGGCGTATATCGCTTCGAAGATCGTCGTGGATGCGCAGAGTGTGCTGCGCAGCGTGGATCCTCTTCAGCATGTTCTGCTTGGGATCGGTCATATTTCGGCGGGCAATTCCTATAACGTGATCGCCGGGGAAGGCATCATTGAAGGGACGCTGCGCTGCTTCGATCAGCAGGTGCGCAGAAAGATTCTGGCCGACTTTGAGAAGCTGGTCCATAACACGGCTGAGCAGTACGGCGGCAGCGCGGACTTTGAGAACCGGGACAACTGTGCGCCGGTGATCAACGATCCTGTCGCAACAAGGGAGGCGCAGAAGACGGCTGCCGCCGTGTTTGGGGCGGATCATCTGGTTACGTCGCGTGCTGCTTCCATGAGCGGCGATAATTTTGCGGACTTCATAGAAAAAGCTCCGGGTGCCTATGCCTATATCGGCACGGGAAATCCGAAGCTTCCGGCAACGATGGTTGCCCAGCATGATGCGATGTATGACATTGATGAGGATACGCTGCGGTATTCCGAGGGCATCTATGTCTGCTATGCGGCCGATTATCTCAATGGGCTGGTGAGCGGCGAAGATTAACGCTAAACGTGGAGATGCGGGAAGACGTCCGCAAACGGTGCCTGTATCAAAAGATCCGCATCCGAGTCATACGGAGTTGCGTCGCGGTTGATCAGCACCAGATGTCTGCCGGAGAAGTAGCGGATCAGACCGGCGGCCGGATAGACAACCAGCGACGTGCCGAGAACGATCATGACGTCGGCAGACTGGATGGCCGCAACAGCCCCTTCCACCACGGCCTGCGAGAGGCCTTCTTCATAAAGGACGACATCTGGCTTGATGATGCCGCCGCACTTCTGACAGCGGGGAATTCCCTCGCTGTTTTTTATGTATTCAGCACTGTAGAAGGTGCTGCAGTCCATGCAGTAGTTGCGCAGCACGGAACCGTGCAGCTCATAGACGTGCTTCGATCCGGCCTTCTGATGCAGGCCGTCGATGTTCTGGGTGACGACACCGAGAGATTTCTCCTTCTTTTCGCATTCTGCAATGAAGCGGTGAACTTCGTTGGGCTGTGCATCGAGATAGAGCATCCGGTCTTTGTAGAAGCGGAAGAACTCTTCGGGATTTTCTTCGAAGAAGCTGTGGGAGATGATCTCTTCCGGCGGATATTTGTAGGTCTGGTTGTAAAGGCCGTTGGTGGAGCGGAAATCAGGGATGCCGCTGTCGGTGGAAACACCGGCTCCGGTGAAGAAGACGATGTGCTTTGCCTGATCGATGATGGTCTGAAGTGAAGCGATTTTATCAGCGAGATTCTGTGTCATGATCTGCCTCCGCCCTTATTATAGGCATTCTCAATGGTCATAGCGATGGTGCGCATCTGCTGGATTAAGGCGTCGGGTTTCAGGACGGTGCAGCGGTCATAGAACTCCAGCAGCCAGGCAGTCAGGGTCGGAGTGATGGCGGTACGGATGTTGGCGATGAAATACGAATCCGTAATTTCCGAAATCAGGACGCTCGTCCCGAAGGTGTCGAAGACGATCTGGGCCATCGACGGATCCAGACGCAGAGTAATGGTGTCCGGTGTGCCGGCGTACATGTCAAAGGAACGGGCGAGCCATGCATCCTTGTCGAAGCGTACGGGCTCCGTTTCTTCTTCCTTGACGGTGATGCGTTCCATCTTGTCGATGCGGTAGTTGGCAAAGCCTTTGTGTAATGGTGAGTAAAGGACGGCGTAGAACTTTCCCCCGGAGGAAATGACGGCATAGGGAACTTCGTTATAGCGCCGGCTGCTGCGGCGGTACTTCTTTGAGCCGTCCGGCTGGATGTCGTAGTAAATGAAGCCGACCGGATAATGATGCGCACTGGCCTGAAGAAGGAGGTTGATGGCTTTCAGTACGGCATCGTTGCGGCTTTTGGAGGAGGACGGCGGATTGAGGGAAAGAACCTTCTGCTGAGGCAGACTGAGCATGTTTTTGAGCTTTTTTGTCAGAAGCGTCGTCTCTCTGGAAGAAAGGGAGACGGAATCCTGGACACTGTCCGCAAGGATGGTGATCTCGGCGGGTGAAAAGTCGTGTCTCAGATAATAGCTGCGGTGCTCATAGCGAATGTCCATGCCATGATTTCTTAAGGCGGTAATGGCGCTGTAGACGCTGCGCCGCTGGGAAGGAATGCCTTTCTGCGTAAGGCGGGCAATGATCGTGGACATGGACATGGGATGAGCTTCATCAGTTTCATCGTGAAGGATCTGCCAGATGGTGAGGGCTCGTTCGGCTTCCTGCATAGAATTTTCCCCTTTTCGAGAAGTGTACCATAAACGGTACAGTTCTTTTCTGGAAATACGCTATCTTTTGGACAGTTGAAACGGAGGAAAGCACGATGAACTACAGTCAGAAGATGGTATTCCATGAGGCGCTGGTGGTATTGGCATTTGCCTATGTGATGCGGCAGCAGACGGCTGCGGCAGTATATTTTGCGGTTCTTGGCGCGTTCCTTGCGGTATGGGCGCATTCCTGGAAGTGCTTGTGGAGAAAGAGCGGGGAGATT
Organism: Galactobacillus timonensis; assembly: GCF_900240265.1. Lineage (NCBI taxonomy): Bacteria > Bacillati > Bacillota > Erysipelotrichia > Erysipelotrichales > Erysipelotrichaceae > Galactobacillus > Galactobacillus timonensis. The sequence goes on along the minus strand of NZ_LT964739.1, from coordinate 280,881 downwards.
GTGCTGGCGAGCCTGGTGGAAATCCTGCTGGTGAAGATGGTGGGCATGGATCCGTCGGCGTACGGTCTGGGGATTGTGATGGTGATGAATGCGGTGGTAACGGGTGTGTGGTCCAGCAGTTCCCGCAAGGCAATCGTTCCGGCGCTTACGTTTCTTTTGCGGGGATACGGGGCTTTGCTGGTGATTGCGTTTGTTCTGCCGCAGCAGATCCTGGAGGCTGGGGCGGGCAGGCTTGGTTCGGTTGTTCTGCTGGTGGCGATGGGGCTTCCGGCGCTTGTTGTACGCATGCGCTGCGGGTATCGAAAAAAGGTGATGATGCCGCTATAATAATCTGAATTGAGTGGTGGCAGATATGGGAAAACTTCTGGTTCGCTGGTTCATAAAAAATCCGGATGATGTTGACAATGAAGACGTTCGTTATGCGTACGGGCGTCTTTCGTCGTTTACCGGGATCGTGTGCAATCTTCTTCTGTTTGCGCTGAAGCTGATTCTTGGCATTGTGTCTGGTGCGATCTCCATTATTTCGGATGCGTTCAACAACCTTTCCGACTGTCTGAGCTGTCTGATTACGTTATTCGGCTATAAGCTGGCGGCGAAGCCGGCGGACCGGGAACATCCCTTCGGCCATGGGCGGATGGAGTACATTGTGTCCTTCATTGTGGCGGTCATCATCTTCGTGGTCGGCTTCGAGCTTCTGCGCTCTTCGATTGAGTCGCTGCTGCATCCGGAGGCGGTGCTGTTCAGCGTGTATACGGTTGTGATTCTTGTTGTGTCCATTCTTGTAAAACTGTGGATGGCGGGCTTCAACCGGATGCTTGGTAGGAAACTGAACAACATTGCGATGATTGCGGCGGCGGAAGACAGCCGCAACGATGTGGTGACGACGGCGGCGGTACTTGCGGGCATGATTCTGTCGCAGTTTTCTTCGTTTCCCTTTGATGGGGCGGCCGGTGTCCTGGTGTCGCTGTTCATTCTGTGGTCGGGCGTTGAAATTTCGCGGGAAATCATTTCGCGTCTGCTCGGTCAGCCGGCCAGCTATGAGTTGACACAGAAGATCCGTGAAATCATTCTGGCGCATCCGGAAGTGATCGGTGTGCACGATATGATCATTCACGATTACGGTCCGGGGAAGCAGTTTGGCAGTGCGCATGCGGAAGTGGATGCGAACATGAATTTCCTGAATGCGCATGAAATCATCGACAATGCGGAGCGGGAAATTTATGAGAAGACGCATGTTTCGATGACGCTGCATCTGGATCCGGTGGTGCTTGATGATCCGCGGATCAATCGGTATCGTACGGAGGTGGAGCGGGTGCTTGAGTCACTGTCGCCATCGCTTTCGATGCATGATTTCCGGGTGGTGTTCGGCGAGCATCACAATAATCTGGTGTTTGATGTTCTGATTCCCTATGGCTGTTCCGCTTCCCAGGAGGATATCCAGAAGGCGATTGATGCGCACTTTGCCAACCGGGATCCAAAGATCTATACCGTCATCACCTTTGATCGTGCCTATACAGGAATGAAAGAGGAAGGCGATGAAGACAAGGCGGAAAAGTGAGCTGCTGTTACTGCTGGCGGCCTTCATCTGGGGCAACGGCTTTGTGGCACAGTCGAGTGCAATGGATTCGATCGGTCCGTGGTCGTTTACCTGGATGCGTTCGCTGCTGGCCTTTCTGGTGCTGATTCCGGTGGCGCACATTCATGCAAAGCGGACAGGAAAGACAAAGCTGAATGAAACGGAGAGGAAATATCTTCTGCTTGGCGGAGTGGCGACGGGAGTGATTCTGGGCTGTGGATCGATTCTGCAGCAGATCGGGGTCATGTATACGACGGTTGGGAAGGCGAGCTTTCTGACGGCGCTGTACTGCGTTGAGGTGCCGTTATTCTCGATTTTCTTCGGAAAGAGGGTTGGCGTTCGAACATGGGTTTCGGTTGTGCTGGCGGTGAGCGGCCTGTATCTTCTTTGCATGCAGGGTTCACTGAAGCCGGCGGGCGGGGATGTGTATGTGCTTCTCTGCTCGATCGTGTTTGCGTTTCATATTCTTGCGATTGATTACTTTGCGCCAAGGACGGATGCGGTGCGGATGTCGTGTCTGCAGTTTCTGGGGTGCTCTGTGACGACGTTTGTCGGTTCGCTGTTTACGGAGCCGTTCTCGATCGGCGCTGCCATGGATGCGATCGTTCCGCTGCTGTATGCGGGCTGTGTTTCAATGGGGTTTGGCTATACGCTGCAGATCGCGGGTCAGGAACATGCGGATCCAACACTGGCCAGCATTCTGTTGTGTCTGGAATCTGTGTTCGGGGCACTGGCTGGCTTTGTGCTGCTGCATCAGGCGATGAGTCTCAGGCAGGTGGCGGGATGCGCGCTGATGTTTGCAGCGACGGTATTGTCTTCTCTGCCTGAAAAGTCGGATGCCGGGAAGTAAATAATAAAAGAAGACAGCGGCAGATTTCATTGCCGCTGTCTTTCCTGAGCGTAGATTACTTGTTTTCCGATTCCGATTCGGTGGGTTCGCTGGCATTGACCATCATATTGACGATCTTCTTGGCGTAAGCGGCCGGATCTTCGATCGGCAGACCTTCAATGAGACGTGCCTGATCATAAAGCACTTCGGCGTAATTCTTCAGTGCCTTCGGGTTTTCCTTGTATACGTTCTGCAGCTTTGCGAAGATCGGATGGTTCGGGTTGATCTCGAGAATCTTTTCTGCGCGCATTCCCTTGTTGGCAGGGTTCTGTGACAGTACCTTCTCCATTTCGATGGACATGCCTTCATCGGAGCTGAGGCAGACCGGATCATCCTTGAGACGTGAGGAGATGCGCACTTCCTTGACCTGATTGTTCAGCGCATCCTTCATGGCTGTGAGAAGATCCTTGTTTTCGTCGGCCTTCTTTTCGGTTTCCTTCTTTTCCTCTTCGGACTGGAAGTCGGCATCGGCGTCGGTGATGGACTTGAAGTCTTTGCCGTCGTAGTTCTGCATCATCCTGATGACGAATTCGTCGATGGTATCGGTGAAGTAGAGAACTTCATAGCCCTTGTCCTGAACGGCGGCCATGACCGGAAGCTTCTTGATATCTTCGATCGAGGAGCCGCAGACGTAATAGATACTCTTCTGATCTGCCGGCATGCGGTCTTCATATTCCTTGAGGGTGACATACTTGTCTTCCTTGCTGGAACGGTACAGCAGGAGGTCCTGGAGCTTTTCCTTGTCGGCGCCGAAGGACTTGTAGATGCTGTACTTCAGATTGAGGCCGAAGTTGTCGAAGAACTTTTCGTAGTCTTCGCGTTCATCCTTGAGCATGTCGCTGAGGAAGGACGTAATCTTCTTGTCGAGGGATTTGGCAAGAGCCTTGACCTGGCTGTCCTGCTGGAGTATTTCACGGGAAATATTGAGGCTCAGATCTTCAGAGTCGACGATGCCGGTCATGAAGCGGTAGCATTCGGGGATCAGATCTTTTGCCTTGTCCATGATGAAGACGCCCTTGGAATACAGCTGCAGACCCGGCTGGTAGTCGGCGTTGTAGAAGTCAAACGGAGCCTTCGACGGCAGAAACAGCATCGCTGTATAGGAGATGTTTCCTTCGACGTTGAAGTGGAGCACCTTCTGCGGATCCTGCCAGTCGTTGAACTTTGCCTTGTAGAATTCGTTGTACTCTTCGGGCTTGATGTCCTTCCTGTTTTTCTTCCAAAGAGGAATCATGGAGTTGAGTGTTTCCTCTTCCTGGGTTTCAATGGTCTTCTTGTCGTCGGTCGGATCCGGGACGGACTTGGTGACCATCATCTTGATCGGATAGCGGACATAGTCGCTGTACTTCTTGACGAGTTCGCGGATCTTGTATTCTTCAAGATAATCAGAGTACTTTACATCGTCGGTATCATCCTTGAGATCGAGGGTGATGCGGGTTCCGGGTTCGGCTTTGACGCATTCGGTGATAGTGTAGCCGTCGTCACCTTCCGACTCCCAGCGGTAGGCGGTGTCGCTGTTGACGGAACGGGATTCGACCGTAACCTTCTTTGCGACCATGAAGGCGCTGTAGAAGCCGACACCAAACTGGCCGATGATGTCGACATTGGAGTCGGTGGACTTGTCGAGCTGTTCCTTGAAGTCGGCGGAGCCGCTCTTGGCAATAGTGCCGAGGTTCTTTTCGAGTTCGTCCTTGTCCATGCCGATGCCGCTGTCTTCAATGACGAGCTGGCGCGCGTCCTTATTGCGTTCAATTCTGATCCAGAGATCGTCTTTGTTGATGCGTTTGGAATCGTCGGTCAGGGAGAGATACCAGCGCTTGTCGAGGGCGTCGGACGCATTGGAAATGAGTTCGCGCAGGAAGATTTCCTTATTTGTGTAGATGGAGTTGACCATCAGATTGAGCAGTCGTTTGGATTCTGCTTTAAATTGTTTCTTTGCCATATTGCCTCCTGAAGTTAGCACTCACATAACGTGACTGCTAAGTACTATAGCACGCTGCTATTCCATGTTCAAGACCGTCAGAAACCGACGAAATGCCGGTTCTGTATGCGAAGGTACAGAAAAGGCACATCATGCGCTGATGTGCCTGTGAAGATTACTTGAGATGCCAGATGTCGCGGTTATACTCGGCGATACTGCGGTCGGAGGAGAAGAAGCCTGCCTTTGCCGTGTTGACGAGGCTCATGCGCTTCCAGCGCTCCTGATCGGAGTAGTCATAGATCATGGTTTCCTTGACGTTGCAGTAGGACTCAAGATCGAGCAGTGTCATGAACCAGTCCTTATGGATCAGGTTGTCCTTCAGATCGCCCAGCAGCTTCGCATCGCCGATGGCGAGCATTTCGGGGCTGGTGATGAAGTCGATGCAGCGGCGGATCGATTCGTGATACTTGTAGTAATCCTCGGCGTGATAGCCGTTTGTGTTGTAGAGGTTGATGACCTCGTCACTGGAGCGGCCGAAGATATAGATGTTGCCATCGCCGACGAGGTTCTTGATCTCGACGTTGGCGCCATCCATTGTGCCAAGGGTGATTGCGCCGTTGAGCATGAACTTCATGTTGCTGGTGCCGCTGGCTTCCTTGGAGGCGAGCGAAATCTGCTCCGAGATGTCGGCAGCCGGGATGATCTTCTCAGCCTTGGCGACATTGTAGTTCTTGAGCATGACGACCTTGAGATACTTCGATACCTGCGGATCGTTGTTGATCAGCTCCTGAAGGCAGAGAATCAGATGGATGACTGCCTGTGCCTGATAGTAGGCAGGTGCAGCCTTGCCGCCGAAGATGACGGTGACCGGATGCGGGAAGGTGACGCCGCTCTTGATCCGGAAGTATTCATAGATGACCCAGAGGGCATTCATCTGCTGACGCTTGTATTCGTGGAAACGCTTGACCTGAACATCGAAGACAGAGTCAGGATCGACTTCGACGCCTTCCTTGTCGAGAATAAACTGGGCTGCGCGCTCCTTGTTGTTATGCTTGATTTCGGCGAAGGCGTTGAGAACGTTCTCGTCGTTGTAATACTGCATCAGACGTTCGAGATCCGTTGCATTGCTCTTCCAGCTTGCGCCCAGCAGTGAATCAATCTTGTGGGACAGATCCGGATTTGCATGCATGATGAAGCGGCGGAACGTGATGCCGTTGGTCTTGTTGTTGAACTTCTCCGGATAGATGTTATAGAAGGGGCGGAGTTCCTGTTTCTTAAGGATATCGGTATGCAGTGCGGCGACGCCGTTGATCGAATGTCCGTAATGCATGTCGATGTGTGCCATGTGGACGGTGTTGCCGGCATCGATGATGCGCAGATCCGGATTGTTGTTATAGGCGCATTCGACGCCGAAGTCCATGCCGCCGATAATCGGCATCAGCTGTGGAACGACTTCCTGCAGATAGGCATACGGCCACTTTTCAAGAGCCTCGGCGAGGATTGTGTGGTTCGTATAGGCACAGACGTTGGTGACGATTTCTTCGGCCTTGTAGAACGGAATGCCTTCCTTGATCAGAAGACGGATCAGTTCGGGAATGACCATCGAAGGATGGGTATCGTTGATCTGGATCGCAACATGGTCGGCAAGATCCATCAGATTGTGTCCCGCCTTCTTTTCTTCGTCGAGAATGTACTGGGCAGCGTTCGATACCATGAAGTACTGTTGATAGATACGCAGCTTGCGGCCGTCTTCGTCGGAATCATCCGGATACAGGAAGAGGGTCAGGTTCTTGGCGATCGCCGTCTTGTCAAAGTCGATGCCTTCCTTGACGAGAGATTCGTCGACGGAATCGATATCAAACAGATGGAGCATGTTGTGGCCGGTCTTGTAGCCGAGCACATCCATGTCATACATGCGGCTCTTGACACTCAGCTTGCCGAATTCGACGGTGTAGCTGACATTGGTCTTGGTCAGAACGGACGGGGACGAGAGCCAGCGGTCCGGAACTTCATACTGCTTATGGTCGCGGAATTCCTGCTTGAAGAGGCCGAAATGGTAACGCAGGCCCATGCCGTCTGCCGGAAGATCCAGCGTTGCGGCAGAGTCGAGGTAGCAGGCCGCAAGACGGCCGAGGCCGCCATTGCCGAGCGAAGGCTCTTCTTCGACATCTTCGACACTGGAAAGAGACTTTCCATATTTCTTGAACAGCTGATCAACTTCGTCATAGAGGTTGAGATTGATGAGATTCTTGCCAAGCTGTTTGCCGGTCAGAAATTCTGCACTGATGTAGTACAGCTTCTTGTTGCCGGAGGTCACGGGGCGTTCTGCACTCTTCTGCTTCACAAGCTTGAGCAGGGCAGCGTAAAGTTCCCGGCGCTTGGCATCCGCAATCGGCTTGCCAAGCAGTGAAACCAGCTCTTGTTCGAGGGTCATTTGAATATCTCCTTTTTGCGTTTCCTATTTTATACGAAATATTCTGAATGAGAAGCAGTTTTACAGGTGAGAGGGCCTATGGAATGTAAAATATAAATCATGAGCGAGCTGTTTTCGAAAACGTTATCCTGCTTTGACCGTCATGCGCTTCGTATGCTGGATGATCTGGTGCCTGGAACCGTGTGGGATATCGGCTGTCTGGAGGAACAGAATGACGTTTCCCACTATCTGCTGCGTCAGGACCTGCTGTCACCGGATCAGCTGCAGAAGGAGGGGCTGCTGGGTGCGAAGGTGCTGTCGCCGCTGCAGCGTGACGGGATGATTCGTCAGGCATACCGCAGCTTTCGTCCGGACTATGACTTTTCTTCCTTTGCGTTTGATGATCAGGTGCAGGCAGGCGTTCTGTATCAGCTGTTTGCACGGAAGACGAAGGAACGGGACTGGAAGAAATGGGACTGTGTCTATCGGGATTATCCGCAGGGAAAAGGCGTGAATCTGAAGGTGATGGAGGATGATCTCTTCTATCTTCTCTTTGTGCAGTATGAACTTTCGAAGGCGTGGAAGGAGTTTTCGCGGGCCTGTCACCATGGCGGCGTGAAGGTGATTGTCCATGTGCCGTTTCCGCAGCGTCAGGAGGCGGTAGACGCCTGGTATCACAATCCTCTTTATGATGGGGAAGGAAACATTCGCTGGGATGGTGCATACCGTGTTCTTCTGGAACTTCTGGAGTTCTATGAGGGGCTGGCGGACGGCGTGTTCTTCGATGGCGTTGAAATTCTTGAAAATAAACCGGAAACGGCGCAATATCTTGCTCAAAAGGCCGGAGAGCTGCAGCTGAAGGTGCAGATGATTGTGCCAGATACGTTTGATCGTGAGCTTGCGGGTCGCTGCGGGTTTCGGCAGTTGTCTAAGATGCTATAATTTTGTGGTTTGGTTGAGGGAGTATCTATGTCGGTGTTGATTCAGATTCTGAAGTCCATTGTCTTCGGTATTGTGGAAGGTATTACGGAGTGGCTGCCGATCAGTTCGACGGGTCATCTGATTCTTCTGAATGCGGTAATTCCGTTAACGGATAATGCTGAATTCTGGGATATGTACAAGTACATCATTCAGCTGGGTGCGATTCTGGCTGTCATTGTGCTGTACTGGCACAAGCTGTGGCCGTTCAGTCCGAAAAAGAATGAGAAGGAAAAGAAGGATACGTGGGATATCTGGGTGAAGATCGTCATCGCCTCGATTCCGACGGGCATTGTCGGTGTGCTGCTGAATGATTATGCGGACGCGCATCTGAGTACACCTGTTGTTGTGGCAGTGGCGTTAATTGTATATGGTGTCCTGTTCCTGGTGATTGAGCGTGTTCCCCGCAAGGCAAAGATCAAGTCAATCGCTGCGATTGATTTCAAGACAGCCTTCCTGATTGGCTGTGCGCAGTCGCTTGCTGTGATTCCGGGTACCTCGCGTTCGGGATCGACGATTCTTGGTGCATTGCTGCTGGGACTGAGCCGCGGTACGGCTGCGGAGTTCAGCTTTTTCCTGGCAATTCCGGTCATGTTCGGCGTTTCGCTTCTGGAACTTGTCAAACATGCGGCGGCCGTGAGCCTTGGGGAAGTGATCGTTCTGATTGTTGGCATGGTTGTGAGCTTTGTGGTTTCAGTGATGGTGATCCGTTCGCTGATGTCCTATATTCGCAAGCATAATTTCCGGGCGTTTGGTCTGTACCGCATTGCGCTTGGCGCTTTGATTCTGATTCTGGCGTTGCTGGGTGTGCTTCCGGCCGCGATTTCGGCATGAGTCTCGGTAACCTGAGCTATTTCGGTGTGTTTCTGGAGGGGCTGCTGTCCTTCCTTTCGCCCTGTGTTCTGCCGTTGATTCCGCTGTATGTCGGCTATCTTTCGCAGGATGTCGATGGCAGGCAGAGCCGCAGGATAATGCTGGTTCATACGCTCTTCTTTGTGCTCGGCATTGGTACGGTGTTTGTTGTCGCTGCTTTGGGCATTACGTTTCTGCAGGATTTTCTTGCAAAGTATCAGCTGCCGATGGAGATTGCGGGCGGCATTCTCTTGATTGCGGCGGGGCTGATCGCTCTTGGTGTGATACGGATTCCGGCGCTGGAGAGGACGTATCGTCATAACGCACAGCGCAGGGGAGGAAACCTTGGGGCCTATCTTCTTGGCTTCTTCTTCAGCTTTGCCTGGACACCATGCGTGGGGCCGCTGCTGGCGAGTGCGCTGGTGCTGGCAGCCAATGCGGAAAGTCATCTGCAGGGAATTCTTTACATCGTGTGCTATGCGGCCGGCTTCCTTCTGCTGTTTGTCTTGCTTGGTCTGTTTACGGATGAGACGCTGCGTCTGCTGAAGAAGTACAGGAATGTGACGGCGGTCGTTGGTAAGGTTGGCGGTGCGATTGTGCTGGCAATGGGCGTGTACATGCTCGTGGATGCCAATCGCAGTGTTGTACAGAAGACACAGGCGCCCGCGCAGGAAACGGCGCCGGCGGTGGCAGAAGAGAGTGCGGATGCTGCTGCGGAGGCGGAAGCCAGTGCTTCACCGAGTGCGTCGGCGGATACGCGCAGTGACATCGAGAAGTATGACTTTACGCTGATGGACGGGGATGGCAATGAGGTGACGCTTTCTTCCTACAAGGGAAAGACGGTGGTGCTGAACTTCTTTGCGACGTGGTGCTATTACTGCAATCAGGAGCTGCCTGATTTCCAGAAGGTTCATGACAATGATCCGGATGTGGTTGTTCTGCTGGTGGATATGCCGAATGTTTCAGGCGAGGGCGATCAGGATTATGTGATGAAGTATATGGCGGATGCGGGCTATTCAATGACGGTGCTGTTTGATACGACGGGGTCTGTCCACAGTATGTATGGTGTGAGCGGCTTTCCGATGACGTACATCATTCAGCCGGACGGCAATTTTCTTGGCTATATGCCCGGATATATGCAGCCGTCGGTGCTGGAACAGGCGCTTTGGGATGCGAAGAACAATGCGAATGAGCAGTAATTGGACGGGTTCAAAAAAATCTTTGCGGTTTTTCTTCAAAACGGTTGAGTTTTCCCTTGGATCGGGATTATAATTGCGCCGTAAATGAGGTTAAAAAAAAACGGCCGGCGGGCTCCGGCAGTTTCGTGGCCTCATTTTTTTTGTGAAGATGGTCTGTTTATTGTTTATAACTCAGTAGGAAAGAGGGGAGAGATATGAAGTACATATTCGTGACTGGCGGTGTTGTTTCGGGACTTGGCAAAGGAATTACGGCGGCTTCGCTCGGACGCCTTCTGAAGCAGCGTGGTCTGAAGGTTATTTCGCAGAAGCTGGATCCCTATATCAACGTGGATCCGGGCACAATGTCACCTTATCAGCATGGCGAAGTGTTCGTGACGGAGGACGGTGCGGAGACGGACCTGGACCTTGGTCATTATGAGCGTTTCATTGATGAGAACCTCAACAAGTATTCCAACCTGACAACGGGCAAGGTGTACTGGAACGTGCTGCAGAAGGAGCGGCGCGGTGAGTATCTGGGTGAGACGGTACAGATCATTCCGCATATTACAAATGAGATCAAGCGCTTCATCTACCGTGTCGGTGAGAAGGCGGATGCGGATGTCGTTATTACGGAGATCGGCGGTACGGTCGGTGATATGGAGAGTCAGCCGTTCCTGGAGGCAATCCGTCAGATCCGGATCGAGAAGGATCCGCAGGATGTTTGCTTTATTCATGTGACGCTGGTTCCGTTCATTGCCGGTTCGGATGAGTATAAGTCGAAGCCTACGCAGCACTCGGTGCGTGAGCTGCAGTCGCTCGGTATTCAGCCGGATATTATCATTGCGCGCTGCGATGGTACGCTGCCGGAGGACATTACGCGGAAGATCGCGCTGTTCTGCAATGTGAGCAAGGACTGCGTTATTCAGAATACGAATGTGCATACGATCTATGATGCGCCAGTGATGCTTGAGCAGCAGAAGTTCTCGGACATGGTGTGCCGGAAGCTGCAGATTTCGGCTCCGGCTGCGGATCTGACGGAGTGGAATGCGATGCTTGAGAGAATCCGCAACCGTTCGAAGGATGTGGACATTGCGCTGGTCGGCAAGTATGTGCGTCTTCATGATGCATACCTCTCGGTGAAGGAGGCTCTGCACCATGGCGGCTATGAGTCAGATACGCATCTGCATATTCACTGGATTGAGTCGGAAGGAATTACGGATGCGACGGCGCCGGAAGTGTTCAAGGGCGTTGACGGCATCATTGTGCCGGGCGGATTCGGTGGCCGCGGCATTGAGGGCATGGTGGCTTCGGCCAAGTATGCGCGTGAGAACAACATTCCTTACTTCGGAATCTGTCTGGGCATGCAGATTGCGGTGATTGAGTATGCGCGGGATGTGCTCGGCTGGTCGGATGCGAACTCCCGTGAATTTGATGAGGAGAGTACGCATAAGGTGATCGACTTTATGCCGGATCAGAGTGATGATATTGACAAGGGCGGTACGATGCGGCTGGGTGCGTATCCGTGCGCGGTCCGGAGTGGATCTTTGCTTGAGAAGTGCTATGGGGAGAGTGAGATTTCGGAGCGTCATCGTCACCGGTATGAGGTGAATAACGAGTATCGTCAGGATTTTATTGATCACGGTATGCTCGTGGATGGTACGTCGCCGGATGGACGTTTGGTGGAAGCGGTGGAGATCAAGGATCATCCGTTCTTCATCGGTGTTCAGTTCCATCCGGAGTTCAAGTCGCGTCCGAACAGGGCTCATCCGATTTTCCGTGAGTTTGTCCGTGCTTCCCTGAAGCATCGGGATGAGGTGGAGAAGCAGTAAGGTATGGTAGAGAAGATCATTGTTCTGGATTTCGGTGGACAGTACAAGCAGCTGATTGCGCGCCGTGTCCGTGAGAATCATGTGTACTGTGAGATTCTTCCGTATTCGACGCCGCTCGAAAAGCTGCTGGCGGAGAATCCGAAGGGAATCATTCTGACGGGGGGCCCGAACAGTGTGTTCGGTGATGAGGCACTGTCCTATGATCCGAGGCTGTTTGAGACGGGCATTCCGGTGCTTGGCATCTGCTATGGTGCGCAGCTGATGGCCTATGAGCTTGGGGGCAAAGTTCTGCATGCGGATGTCAGTGAGTACGGGCATACGGAAGTGAAGGTTGCTAAGAGCGGCCGTATTCTGAGGGACTGGAAGCGGACGTCGACGGTATGGATGAGTCATACGGACCGGATTTCTGAGGTGCCGGAGGGATTTGAGGTTCTGGCTTCGACGGAAAACTGTCCAGTGGCGGCGATGGAGAATGCGGGCCGGAATCTTTATGCGGTTCAGTTCCATCCGGAAGTCGTTCATACGGAAGAGGGTTCGAAGCTGTTCCATGCATTCGTGTATGACATCTGCCGGTGCGCGGGTACGTGGAAGATGGATTCCTTTGTCGATACCACGGTGAAAGAGCTGCGTGAAAAGATCGGCGATGGCCGGGTGCTGTGTGCACTTTCGGGAGGCGTTGATTCGAGTGTATGTGCGGTGCTTCTTTCTAAGGCAGTCGGCAAGCAGCTGACCTGTGTCTTTGTGGATCACGGCCTTCTGCGCAAGGATGAGGGTGACGAGGTTGAGAAGGTTTTCGGGCCGGAAGGACCTTATGAGCTGAATTTTGTCCGGGTCAATGCGCAGGAGTATTTCTACGAGAAGCTGAAGGGCGTGACGGATCCGGAGCAGAAGCGGAAGATCATCGGCGCTGAGTTCATCAACGTCTTTGAAAAGGAAGCCCGGAAGATCGGGAAGGTTGATTTCCTGGCGCAGGGAACCATTTATCCGGATGTTGTTGAGTCCGGTATCGGCAAGGGCGCAGTGATCAAGTCGCATCACAATGTCGGCGGTCTGCCGGATCATGTGGATTTCAAGGAGATCGTGGAGCCGCTGCGGACATTGTTCAAGGATGAGGTTCGTCAGGTTGGCCTGGAGCTTGGAATTCCGCGGAATCTTGTGTATCGTCAGCCGTTCCCGGGGCCGGGTCTTGGGATCCGGATTGTCGGCGAAGTGACGGCAGAAAAGGTCCGTATCGTTCAGGAAGCGGATGCGATTTACCGGGAGGAACTGGAGAAGGCCAATATTGATATGGGCAGGGGCCAGTTCTTTGCGGCACTGTCCAACATGCGCTCGGTCGGTGTGATGGGCGATGGGCGTACGTATGAGTATGCGGTTGTGCTGCGTGGCGTGATTACGTCGGACTTTATGACAGCAGAGGCTGCTCAGATTCCCTGGGAGACGCTGCAGATCTGCATGAACCGTATTATCAACGAAGTCAAGGGAGTGAACCGTGTCCTCTATGATCTGACTTCGAAGCCTCCTGGAACAATCGAGCTGGAATAATTGCGTTTTCTCTGAAACCCCGTAATCATCGCATTTTACGGGGTTTTTTCGTTCCCGCTGACCCAATTTTGACCCAAAAGATCTATATGGTGTATTCTTTTGACACAAATATTATGCAAAATGCTATAGCTTTAAAAGCGTGCTTGTGTCAAAATGACTATACTATGATTGAAGAAACATGGGGAGGAGACGGCATGGAATACATAGATCCCGTATTGATTGAGCTGGAGAAATTGAATGCCAGATTGAGCAAAGAGCAGATCAGCTCGATTTATTCCTTGATTCGGTTTGAATATCCCGATCTGATTGAAGATAAGCATCGAGCCTTTTCGTTCTTTGATCGCTTGGATTTTACGCAGAAAGAGTTAAAGGAATTGATCCTAATTTCAAACGAAATTCGTGTTGAATTGACGCGTGAACGTGTTCATAAATCGGACGGAAATCGATCGCCATGGCAGCTCTTCTGCGCGCAGTATCGCAGCCGTTTTCCTTCCGTAAGCAACCGTGATTTCGTTCAGTTTTATGAATGCATTACGCAGATTTCTCTTCAACTGCCGGAAGAATTGAACGTTGAAAAGAACGTATTAAACTTCATTTCTGATGTTAAAAAAGCGTACGGAAATCAAACGGATCAGGATAGAATCCTGCTTCAATTGTTCTCTAATCCGGCAAAATTTCTGAATGGATTGCAGCACAATTCGGATGATAATTCACGGCTGATTTTTAACAGCAGTCTGCAATTTATCAGGAAGTCTGCGGATGCGATGCTTTATGGAAATGATGCATTGATCTGCCTGGAAAATGATCCGAAAGGTTTGATTCCAAACGATTACTCACTTGAAAACAATTACGTTTATTATCAATTCACTTCTTTTCTGAACAAGAATCAGGATTCTGCATTGGTTGTTTTACCTTCGCCAGTGTTCATGAAAAAGTGGCGGAATGATGCAGAACTTATCAAGATCGCAACCGTTTTTGTGGTCGAAAATTCTGCGCAGGCAGGAATACTGAGCAAATCTGAACAAGGCGGGAGTTCGTATATTTCAGTGGATCATCTGGCAGATTTTCTTGAAGAAAACCCTGCGTTTTCTCGCAATATTCTGCTGTTTCAGACGCATGAACCGGGAGGAAAACTGTCAGAAGATTTGTATGGAATTTTACGGAAATCTGCCGGGACGAATCGTTTTCTCATGTTTACAAGTGATGGATATCTGAAAGATTCCTCTGGGGAAATACAATCAATGCTCGCGGAAACTTCCCTGCAGATCGAATGTGTATCGCTTCTTCCTTCTGGTATTAATGATGAGCGAAAGCCGTCCAGGAAGTGTCTTGTCTGGTTTCGATCGATGGAGAACTCTGTGGACAATCAGGTGGTGATTTCCCAGTACAGATTACTGAAGAATCAGAAGTATCAAGCCCTTGAACGCCGTCCTCTTGTGCTGTCAATGGCAATGGAAGAGCTCCCTTCAAATCTTGATTTCCGCAGTGTCTATCGACAGGAATTTAATAGCTATGAGAGGAAATCGGACGCTGAGCGAAATCGGGCTGAGCGCATTGATCTGACAGATGAAGTCCATCTTTTCTACACGGAATCTGCAGGTGACGATGGTTGCCGGAGAGTACGCGCATTCATCAAAGATCCTGGCAGCAATGAGAAAAAGACAATGTATCAGACGCAGAAGAGTGCCAGGAATATACCGGCTGGAGATGTAAAAGAATGGGTGCTGACGGTATATCCATATTCTGAAACAGAATACCAGGGAAAGCGGTATTCGACTCGTCATGAGATTTCTTCCGCCTATCAAAAGGTACTGAAACCGCATGATGTTTCTCTGAAGACGTTCATTTATTTCTTTCCTGAATGCGATTCTTTAATCGGAAACAACGCTGATTTTCATGAGCTGATGAATGGAGAAATTGGATCATTAACTGCTGATCTGATTCAGAATGACGCCGTCGATCGTCTCCTCTCAGAGAAATATCAGAGTTATGAAGGGGAGAAAACAAAGTATGCATTGAAGTCAATTCTTTCAGCGATTCTTGATCTTGCTGTAAAGAAAGGCTACGCATTTGCCAACGATCTTCATGATGCAGTTGAGGCTGTCAGCAACGAGAAACGTGCGATGTATGAGGTACGCAGTGCGCTGGTTCCTTCATATTTCAGACGCGATGTGATGAAGGATTTGTTCTCTGTCTGCTCTAAAAAATATCTTGAAGGAGACTCAAGATATCTTGCCGTTTTGATCAAACTTACGACAGGATTAGAAACAGCTGCGGTTGCTGCACTTGAGTGGCAGGATCTGAAAGAAGTGAAAGAATTCGGCGCATCCTTCTATCAGCTGATCATTCGACGGTGTGCTTCTTTCGATGGGAATTCATTTCATCCTCTTCAGAAACGGGAGGCATATCGGTTGATTCCGGTTCCTGATCTGCTCGGAAAATATATTAAGACAGAGCTCGATCGTCAGATGGAAAAACTGGGTGTTGATACTATCCAACAGATGGCTCCGTTGGCGATTGTGGGAGGAGAAAGCGGGCATCGCATTAATGGAATAACCATGATTTATTCTCCTTCGCAGATCAACCACCTTTGCCGAAGCATTCTGAAAAAATACATTGATAAAGAAGAGATTCAGATTCCGATCAACGAAACGGATTTCGAGCAGATTGATTTGAGGAATTATAACGGCGATATTTTCCGCTCAAATTTCCGCCACTTTGCCTTATCAGACTGCGCATATGAGAAAGACGAGGTGGACTTTCTGACCGGAAATAAACCGGACTCAACCTTTGCCAGAAACTATTGCGATATGGAGAATGATGCGGCGCAATATCGACTTTATATTAAGCAGAATCGCTTTGCACGATTGCTTCAGGAACGGGCAGAGGGAACTGTAATTGAAGGAAAAACAGAGAGAGAGGAATACAAGTCAACTCTGGATCCGGATCATTGTACAGAGCTTGATTTTACGGTTGAGGACGCTGGCCAGCTTACGAATATTCTTGCTTATGCGCAGCACGGAATCGATGTTGATGTTGTAAAGATCAAGAAGGAGTGATTGAAATCTATGGCTACATTTTCTCTGAAATATCAGGAAAAAACCGCGGAAGGGAAGATGAACTTCATTGGCATTACGCATCGCTATTTTGATGAGATTAATAAGAATAACCTTCCGAAAACCAATGACACATATATTCAGCGCTACGAAGAAAATATCTTTCCGTATGTGGATATTCGAATTCCGGCAGAAGACTACGACGAAGAAACAATTGAAGAACTGATCAGCAGAATCCGTGTGCGGAGCGGGTATTCGGACCAGAGTATTAATTCAAGTATTCGGCATCTGATTTATGATCCCTGCATGTGCTTTTTCCGTGATCCTAAGAATATCGGAGTTGACCCGAACACACTGTGGGGATCGGCAAATGATTATCGAGTTAAGGAAAATGAAGACCGTTCTGCCGCCTTCCTGAAGATCCGTAAGTCACTTTCTATTGAAGAAGAGAAAGCTGCAGCAAAGTATCTTTTGGATCCTAAAACGGAAAGTGGCGAGAATCCTGGCCTCACATTGATGTTTCTTTTGGGCACGCGAAATAACGAAACGTGTCCGCTCAGGTTTGGTGATATTCGCGAAATGACAGAGTTCCCGGGATGCTATTATGTACAGATTTTTGAGACTGTTCGATTAGGCGACAATACTCTGAAAGCCAGCGGCAAGACCGCCAATTCACCGCGAAGGCTGCCAATTATGCCTGTCCTTCTTGATTACCTGCGGGGAAGAAAGGAATATATCTGCTCTCAAATCCGCTTTCCTTATACAGACTCTTCTGGAAAAACTTTTTCTTCCGTAGATGAGCTTCCGATTGCCTGCAGAGGCAATCAATTCAGTGTGATTTGCCGTTCGAAAGATCTGACACTTGCAGGAAAAAGGTTTCTTCATGATGTTCTGAAATTGCAGGAACAGGAAGTGTCAGGCATCGCGGCCTACATGATCGAGACACAGAATACATGGGAAGATCTGAAGGAAAAGGATGTTACGACATATCTTTTCCGCAGAAACTTTGCGACGCATTTATACAATCTGGGCTTCACTTTGACCGACTCTCAATACTATATGGGACATGCAATGGACAATACGCCAATGCGGCGCGCGGACTATGCAAACGAAGAGTATCTGCACTATTTGTATACGCTGCTTCTTAGGCATCCTTTGAATCATCCCAAGAATGATTTTTCTCTGTCCGCAAGAACCAATATTGATGGCGGCCCTGTTCATGTTCGCATAACAAACAAAGAGTATAACGATCAGATTCTGATACAGACCAGGGTACCGATGAATCTGGTAATCCGGCAAAGCCCCGCCCGGAACAAGCCAAAGGAAGAAGTAGATATCACTGATTCCGTCAACCAGGTTTACTGGCGGAAGTAATAAAAAGAA
Organism: Galactobacillus timonensis; assembly: GCF_900240265.1. Classification (NCBI taxonomy): domain Bacteria; kingdom Bacillati; phylum Bacillota; class Erysipelotrichia; order Erysipelotrichales; family Erysipelotrichaceae; genus Galactobacillus; species Galactobacillus timonensis. The sequence goes on along the minus strand of NZ_LT964739.1, from coordinate 263,264 downwards.
AGCCATAGAACAGGCTTTCTCTAGGATTTGTCATCTATCGGTAAAAAGATACTGTTTTGAATTGATGTATGCTTTGTAAACGTGAAGATTGTCATTGCATTTAACTTTCTTCCAGTCCGCCATGATGACGATATATGAATGGGGATTGCGCTGACTAGATCCCATCACAGATTCCGCAAACAGGCTATGTACCCAAGGCTTTTTGCATTTTACAAGCAGAAAGAGAATATTTTCAGGGTTGCCACTATCGTAATCAGCATCTTCATTGATCAAGCAAACATATCCCTTTCTTTGCTCAAAAGGGATATTTTTCAGCAGAGCGGTGGGAACACGTTTTGTAACAATCATTTTATCCCCCGACAAATCCTCTTGAAACTCTTTGTCCGGATAATTTCTATCGATAAAATAGTCCTTTTTGTAAATGCCATTTGCGATGACCGCATCTGCAGATAATAGGGTAATTTTCTCGTATATTTTCTCAATAGTTGTTAGCTCTTTCGGGCTATTGTTGATTTCCAGTTCGGCAGACGATTCGTGATGATCTTGACCTTTTGTTTCAATTGCCTGCTGTGAGCAAACTTGATTTGCCCCAGGCTCATCCGGATCTACATAATTGTAAATGTAGTTCAGATTAAACTTCGTGCCCCCAAAATTAAGCCTTCGCACCCGACGCTGTCGCTTTGAACTTTTATTGTATTCACATTTCGGTGTATGTTTTTTGGGCGCTGCAAAATAATACTTAGGAGAATATTCCCACACCTTTCTTTTTAAAATATCCGAGGTTCGACGCGGTGCTCTGCGAGGGAACACCTCGACGCCGCATGATGGACAGACAAATCTGTACTTGTCCTTGTTGTTGATATAGTACTCTGCTATTTTTTCTAAATCAGGAGTAGATGTGTCAATAATAATCCCATCAACAGATTCTTCTCCTGCGCCAATCACCCTCTTTACTGCTTTTGCCTTGGTGTTTCTGATTTTCATAAATACCTCCGTATATTTGAAGTATACGAACAAAAATGAGGGATGAGAAATGGTGAAGGTTCATCTGATAAGAATGCCATGAAATCGGATGATAATATTCTTTATTACCAGAAACAGAAGAATATGACACAAGAGCAATTGGCTGATGTCCTGTTTGTGGATGGAAAGATGATGAAGCACAGGAAGAGGATCTTGAGATAGAACTTGGCGCGAATTTTATGAGTCTCAACGAATACCGAATAAAGTACAAAAATGGCTTGAGACTTGACTGGCTTATTGAGTCTATTGATAATCGGCTGTAGAAAACTTCAATTCTGTGCAGTAGCAAGCGCAATTGCCAATAATATAAGCATAGTCAGATAAACCTGCCTGAATGTTAAGATGCTTTTCATTCAGACAGTTTTTTTGAACAAATAATAATTTTCAATAAATATATAAGAAAATCTTATGATATGAATTTGACAATGTCGCATAAACTCGCTTATAAAAACCAGAAATTACATAAACTATAAGAAAAATTTATAAGCTGATCAAATGATCTTATTTGATGCTGTAAGGGTTTACATCTATGATTGGAACGTAGTTTTCAAGAAATGGAGGCAGAGAGCATGAAAGAAGATACAAAAAAATTATTTGATAATACGCATGTGTCCAGAGCGGTTATCAAACTGGCTCTGCCGATGGTAATCAGTCAGATTATACTGGTTATTTATAATATGGCGGATACATTCTTCATCGGTCTTACCGGTCAGGTGACAAGCATTACTGCCGTAACCATCTGCATGCCTCCCTATATGTTTCTTTCTGCCATTGCCAATTTATTCGGCGTCGGCGGTTCCACAACAATTTCAAGAGCCCTGGGTAGAAAGAGAACGGGCAGAGCAGAAAATGCATCTGCATTTGCCTTTTACGGCTGCCTCTTGGTTACGGCACTGTACTGCACAGGCGTATGGCTGCTGCGTGACTCCTTTCTGAATGTACTTGGTGGGCGAAATGAAGTTGTCCACACACAGGCTGTGAAATACATGGTGGTGACAGTATGCTTCGGCGGATTATTTACTTCCATGAGCTCCATGCTGGCAAATCTCGTCCGGGCAGAAGGCAGATTGGCTGAATCCGGTGCCGGCATTGTATTAGGCGGTGTATTGAATATTCTGCTTGATCCGTTATTCATGTTTGTCATTCTTCCAAAAGGAAATGAAGTTCTCGGTGCCGGTATCGCTACTGCTCTTTCCAATGTTATTTCGTTTCTGTATTTTGTCATATTGATTCATGTTCTGCAGAAGAAAGGCTCTTGCATTCAGTTTCATTTAAACAGCACTGCTTTTGAGGACGGAACATTCCGGGAGATATTCATGACCGGCATGCCGGCATTTACGATGACTTTGATGGAAAATATCTCCTATGCCGTTCTGGATGCCCTGATTGCTTCAGCCGGGACGGATGTACAGGCCGGCATCGGTGTGGCAAAGAAAGTCAACATGCTTGCTCATTCCATTGTTCGCGGTATATCGCAGGGCGTTCTTCCGCTAATCGCCTATGCCTATGGCAGCCGTGATTTCAAAAGAATGAAGTCGGTCATCAGATTCTCTTCAACCCTGGCAGTTGTATTTGCTTTGGCCGCAATGACAATCAATCTTATCTTTGCCAGGGGGCTGACCGGTATCTTTCTGCCGGAAGGACCTTCTCTGATCTATGCCGAAAAATTTCTGCGCATTCTGACGATAGGCTGTCCTTTTTCTGCCTTTGCATATTCCATTATTTCTTTCTTTCAGGCTGTTAACAATGGAAGAAAATCCTTTATACTTGCATTATTAAGAAAAGGAATTGTTGATATTCCGCTGATGTTTATTCTGAACTTAACCAGATCTGCAGATGCTGTTGTCTGGGCTACGCCGATCACGGATATTCTGAGCTGCGCTGTAGCTGTCATTTTGTTTGAACAGTCACTGCTTTATCTTGAACAAAAGTTTGAAACAAAAGCTTCATATAAAGCACCAGCGAACAGTTTTTAATATGAACAATAAGGTGAGAATGAATGATTGATGCAAAGATATACACCGTTTTGAAAGTAGTGGAAACAGGAAATTATTCACGTGCTGCAAATGAGCTCGGCCTTTCACAGCCGGCCGTCAGCCAGCATATTCATGCGATTGAGTCTGAACTTAACATTCATCTTTTTGAACGGACCGGCATGCACCTGAAGCTGACCAGGGAGGGTGAAAAAGTAGTCAAGTATGCCCGCTCCATGGTTGCACTTGATATCAAGCTGCGTAAGGAACTGCAGGATGAGGCAAATGGAATCACGAGCCTGAATATCGGCATTACTCATACGGTTGAGGCAAACCGCATTACAGAAGTCTTTGCCAAGTACATTATGGAAAACTCAGGTGTGACGATGAGATTAATCACAGATACCCAGGCTCATCTGCTGCAGAAAATCAAGAATTATGAAGCTGATTTTGCTATTATTGACGGTGCTTTTCATGATCCTTCTCTTATCAGTATGCCCTTGGATACGGACAGTCTTGTTCTGATTGTGCCGCCGAGTCATGAGCTTGCTCAGAAATCCATGGTGACAATAAACGATGTGCGCTCTCAGAAACTCATCCTGCGCCTGCCTAACAGCGGCACCAGAGATCTTTTTATGGCTGCATTGGAAGGGCAGAACATGTCCATTGAAGAGTTTAATGTCATTCTGGAAATAGATAATGTGGCCACCATCAAAGACCTTGTCAGACATGGGTATGGGGCATCCGTTTTAGCCAGAAGTGCATGCCAGAGTGAAATCAGGAAGAAGAAGCTTGTGGCACTTCCAATTGAAAATCTCAGTATGAATCGTGAAATAGATATTGTTTATCCAAATGGTTTTGAACATATGGATATTCTAAAAAAAATTTCTGCAATTTATCATGAACAATGAAATGGCTTAATTTACAGCAATTATGAACTTGTTATTTGAACAGTGTCAAAAATACCAGTTGCATTTCCATAATGAAAGCGCTTAAATAGTTCTGATAGGATTAGACATTGAGTTATCTCTGTCATAAATATAAAGAAACTTAGGGCTCTTCTGGCATCGTTGTGGGTGAAAATTACTGAATCTCCAGTATTCATGCAGGGGTGTGTACCTTCAACTTTCTGCTTGGAAGTGGAACCTTAATATCCGAGCATACCAAGTACACCATATCCATCATGTTGTTAATGTTTCTGAAGCCGTAAGCCTTTCGAATGATTAGCTTGATTTTGTTGTTCGTCGCTTCAATTCTGGCGTTGCTCAGTCCTAGCCGGATCGTGTTCAGAATGTGCTCCTTGTGACGCTTGATCTTTCTGGAGAGTTCAACGAATGCAGGGATTCTGCTGTGGCTTGCCCAGAAGATCCAGTGCTTCAGATCTGCTTCCGCCTGCTCAGCATCTGTCGACTTGAGCAGAAGACGAAGTGATTCCTTCAGCCGATACGCACGGTACAGCTGAGGATCATTTGCCTGAATCATCTCCAGACGGATCTGCTGATTCTCTGTCAGATTCTCCGGTGCTTTGCCTAAGGTGTAAGCGGAATTCTTGATCTCAGACGCCTTTTCCTTAGCAGCCTTGATCGCTGCAGAGATATTGTCATCAGATTTCGGGCGGCCAGGTTTCTGAGGGTCCTTCTTTTCCATTTCCTGGACTTTCTGATGGGCGCAGCGCCATCGATCTTTGCGAACCTCATCTAAGGATTCCGTCGCCCACTCTACGACATGGAACGGATCCATACACCTGGTGCAGCTTGGGGTGAACTCATTGACACAGTCTGTGATCCAGCGTGCACCGTCTCCTGTAACGACCTTGATACTGGCAAGCTGTTCTGGGGTAAGACCTTTGTAGAACTGCTCAAGAACAGCTTTTCCGTGGCCATCCGCAACCCAGACAACAGAATTGGTGTCGTGGTTGACTACTACTGTTATGTACTTGTGTCCTTTGCAGTAGCTTGTCTCATCAATGCCGATGTTTACCAGCCCGTTCGGTCTTCCTGAGCGATCCGGTTCAAGGTCGTGAAGAGCTCTGGAAACACAGCTTCCTACCGTCTGCCAGTCAATGCGCATGTAGTTCGCTACTGCACTCCTGGGAAGGTATTCGGCAAGCCAGGTAACAGCCATATCGAATTCCTTCGTAAAGCTGCTGGAAGGATGTGCCCATGGAACTGCAGCAGTGACTATGCCATGCTCGGGACATGTCACACGATGCGTCTAATGCTCAATCTCAACCAGAATACCTCCGAAGTCCAGACCCCTCCAGACCTTCGGCTTTCTGGCTGCAGTATCGTATCTGGAAAGATGTCTCTTCCCGCAGAACGCGCATTCATCCTCATGCCATTTGGAAGGTCTTGCTTTGATTCTCAGATGCTTGACTCCATCCGTATCTGAATAAAAATGCTGAATAAAAATCCTGTGATTCAACAACTGTGTCCTTGACACAGAGCAGTTTCTTGCATAAGGTATCAGCAGTCATCTTGGTCTCCTTTATGTTGATGTTTGGTCGCTGATACATTACAGGAGCTAGGATGGCTTTTTCAATCTTTATTTTCTGTTTGAAATTGATTTTTCACCCACAATCATGCCCGAAGCCTCGATAATAGCCACTATTGCTGAATTAGAAGCTGCTTTTGGAGAAATGAATTGGTCATGCCTGGCAACAAACTGGACGGGAACTGTGAGACAGATGATATGAATGCATGATTGCTTCAACGAATGAACAGAGCGAGGATAAGCGGGATATCATGCGAATGACTGCGCAAAAAAGGGGCAGTGTATTATAGAGAATAACTGCCTCTGCAGAAGAATAAAAGATTTGCTTTCTCTCTGAATTCAATAATGGCTATTGCGAATCTGTGCCACTTTCTCCATTAGGGAAAGTGCGTTTCATTTCAGCTTCGACCAACCGCATTAGCATTTCATTGACGGTTTCGCCGTTTAATTCCGCACACTTCTTGATCTTGTCGCGCATGCCTTTAGGTACACGAAAACGAACAGCATCCGTTTTTTCTGCTTCCCATTTACGATCTGCTTTTTTCTTCGCCTCGCTTACCATTGTTACCTCTTCCAAAACTATACCACAGAAACTGGTAAAGTTCGCTTGACACATGGTACCATGTATGCTACATTATAGATGGAAATAAAAAGCGGCAGCCTGAAGAGTTCGCACCTCCTCAGACCTGCAAGGTAGGACTGGTACCTCACAGCAGCCGAGCTGCACCGCATCGATATTGTAATGTTTAACACAATATCAATGCAAGCACTCGGAAACGATGTTCATCTAGGACACCGCGTGAGGAAGCACCTCCGCGGCGTTTTATTTCCCCACTCTGAAGGGAGAATGAAGATGAACAACACCAGTGGAAGTTTGTTCCTGAATGCTCAGGACGTAGCAGCGATCATGTCAATATCTGTCTCCAAAGCCTATAAGGTCATTGCTTCGATGAATACCGAGCTTGAGAAGATGGGTTATCTGACTATTCATGGCCGTGTCAGTAAGAACTACTTCGAGACGCGCATCTACGGCGGTCTGGGGGTGCACTGATATGCCTGCATATAAGCAGAAAAACGGATCGTGGATTGTGAAGCTCAGCTATCTGACCTGGGACGGGAAGCGCAAGTGGCTCACGAAACGTGGGTTCAAAACGAAGAGGGATGCCCTTTCCTGGGAAAACCAGTTCAAGCTGAGAACTGCAGGAACCTTGGATATGACGCTGTCAAGCTTCATCGATCTCTACATGACCAATATGAAGGAACGGATTAAGCCTGACACCTTCTATGAGAAGATGATGATCTATTCGAAATGGATAACGCCTTATCTTGGGGAACGTGCGGTGAACAAGCTTACGACAGCGGATGTGTTGTCTTGGCAGAATATGTTGCTGACATATCGGATGCCAAACGGAGAAAAGCTGAGTAAGTCTTATCTCAAGACGGTTCACAATCAGTTGTCGGCTGTGCTGAACTTTGCGGTTCGGTATTACGAGCTTCCGAAAAATGTAGCTGCAGTTGTCGGAAACCTTGGAACGGATAAGGAAGTGAAGATTTCCTTCTGGACGACTGAGGAATACCGGAAATTCGCTCTGGAAGAAATGGCGGAGCCGATGTATTACTACGCATTTGAGGTTCTTTACTGGGCAGGGCTGCGGGAGGGTGAGCTGCTTGCTCTTACTCCTAAAGATATCCATCTCGATGAGGGATACATCGATATCAACAAGACCTTTTATATCTTGCACGGGGAGGAGCATATCACAAGCCCCAAGACCGATATGAGCGTCCGGAAAGTGGAAATTCCCGAATTCCTTATCAATGAGCTTCGGGACTATCTGAAGATGATCTACAACCCTCAGGATGATCAGCGACTGTTCCCGTTGACGAAAAGCCATTTGACCAAGCATATCAAGAGTGGCGCAGCTAAAGCTGGAGTCCATCAGATCAGGGTTCATGATTTGAGGCATTCCCATGTATCACTTTTGATCCATGAGGGGTTCAGTGCACTGGAAATTGGAGCACGTGTTGGCCACAGCAGTGTCTACATTACATTTCACTATGCCCATTTGTTTCCAAATGCGCAGCGGAAGATGGCTGGAAGACTGGATGATATCCAGAAGGAGGTGGATGATGAGTAGGAAAAACCTGGATGCAAGGGGACGGTGGCGCAATAAATTCTGCGGCATCCGTCTCTCGCAGGATGAGTATCTTGAACTCAAGACTCTGGTTCATTTGTCGGGAATGACCAGTCAGGACTATATCATCAGCAAACTTCTGAATCACGAAATTGTAGTGACAGGAAATCCTCGCATCTTCCTTGCTTTGAAGAGGGAGATTGAAGCAATGATTCAGGAGCTGGAAGCACTCAAAACCCGCGGGGAACTCAGCGATGAACAGTTGACCCGAATCGCATATATCGTCGAAATGTATCAGGCAACAATCGATTGTGGAATCAATCGAATCCATGAATCTAAAGAAGAAAAGGAGAACATGAAATGAGAAACACAACCAACAACGTAGCAATGAGCAGTGAGATCTTCAGCGTATTTGCACTGGAAGCGATCAGGTATACGGTGTCAGAGGCACCTGATATTGGAGAGCTTCTGATGGCATCCATTTCGCCCAGCATTTCTTATCTTAATGACGGTTCACTGTTCATGATGGCATCGCTTATGGAAAGCGAAGTTCAGTCGTGTTCCTGCGAATCCGATTATGACTGGCTCTGCGAGCATGGCTGGCTTTCCTTCAGCAATCGGCTTTCTGAGGAAAAAGAAGCAAGAGCAAAAGCCCTGAGTTCAGTTACAGAACGAATGCGGATGTATGACGCAGCAACAAGCGTTATGGTGGATGATACTCTGAACCTCAGCAATGATATGTTTGCCACTTTTGCATGGGCAGCGTTGAAGCAGGCAGTCACCAAGGAGACTGGATTGAGCGAGCTGGTTATGGCAGTGATCGATGCCAATATCCAGAATCTCAGTGACGGGACGCTGTTCAATATGGCATCGTTCATGGAAAACATTGTTCAGCCGATCGGCAATGATTATGATGATCACTGGTTTTATGCCCACGGATGGACGGAATTCAGCAGTCATTTGACTGTTGAGAAGGGAAACAGGAAGGTATCCTTTCGGGCAGAGAATGGGCTGAACCCGGATTCGGAAGAGTTCCCGTCTGAGTTCATTACCTGTTGGGAGATCTGACATGGGCGAAACAAGGCGTTATCAGCATCAGGATATCAGTGGACTCGCGGAAGGAATGGCCTGCAAAAGCGTATATCTGTTGCAGGCCATCACGCCTCGCAATACAACAACCGGAAAACCGTATTTGGCTGTAACACTTCAGGATGCGACAGGCTCTATTTCGGGTAAGGTATGGGAGAAAAAGCCGGAAATGGATGCTCTCGTTGCCGGCGAAGCAGTACATGCAGGATTCACAGTCGAGACATACAACGGTAAGCTTCAGATCAACGTTAACATGCTTCAGCGTATACCGGATGATCACCCTATCCCGGATGAGTACTTGAGACTGCTGTTGCCAATGGCACCCGAGCCATTGGAAAATATGTTTTCAGAACTCTGGAATACGGTAGATGGGTTTCACGATTCGGATTACAAGCGGTTAACTGAGAAAGTACTGTCAGATAACAGAGAAGTGTTACTGAGGATCCCCGCTGCGCAGAAAGTCCATGAAAATGGAGTTGGCGGCCTTCTTCAGCATCTGACAGGTATGCTCAGGGTCGCGAAAGGTTTTGTTGCGGCGTATCCGACTCTGATCAATGCGGAACTGCTGTATTGTGGCGTGATCCTGCATGACATTGGCAAGATTCGGGAATTTCAGCGCAGCAAGTTCGGTCTGGTCAGTGGTTACACCAATGAGGGCAATCTCGAAGGCCATTTGTTCATTGGTGCCGAGTACATCGGCAGAGTGTGTGACGAGCTTTCGATTGACCCGGAAAAGAAGATGCTGTTGCAGCATATGTTGCTGAGCCATCATGGAAACCCGGAGTTTGGAGCTTGCGTGCAGCCCAAGTTCCTTGAAGCCTATCTGCTCTATCTCTGTGACCTGACTGATAGCCGTGTGTGGATCTTCGAGGATGCATATAAGGATTTGAAGCCTGGAGAAACAGCTGAAACTGCAAATTACTTCCTCGATAACGTACGCGTATATCGTCCAAAAGAGTGACTGGTACACATTGCGTGCATGTATAGTACATTGACCTTGATCTACATTCTGATCGAGGTCTTCTTCTTAGCAGGAATTAACTCGACAGAATCTGTGTATTTGGATTACTGCGCCGGTAGGTGGGAGAAATAAGCTTGATCTATCGGCCTCTATTGAAAAGAATCGGCAGTACTAAATGAAAGCAGAAAGAGAAGTGCACAAGCTATAGCGTCAAATAGAATCAATCCTGCATGAAATTCAGAATAAACTCGGCGAATGTCTTGCTGTTAATGAGCTTTGTAAATTTCGAGAAATCGGTCAGAACATGGACAGCTCCATTGTAGGTATCGGAGAAGACCTTGCTGTCTTCCTTTGTGATTGCAATCATCATGCAGAGCTGTACTTTGGAGCTGCTCCATTGAATCCCGTTTTTATTGATAAGGATTGCAAACATCGTCTTCTTTGCGTTCATTTCTAACGCATGCGGAATTGCAAACTCATTGAAAAAGCAGGTTGGTGATAGGGATTCACGTTCTAGTACTGATTCTGTATAGTTTTCATCCACCGCACCGAAGCGAATCATTCTGTCACATAGAAACCGGATTGCTTCTGTGGATGTATCAATATCATCACGAATAAAGAAGAGATCAGGTGCGAAAGCATTCATGATGTCTCTCTTCCAGCGAGAGGCTTCTTTTCTCTTCAAACATGCAGTAATGGCTTCATCAACGCGCGTTCTGTCCATTACGGAATAAAACGGTGAGATTTCAATGACATTACCGCCGATGACAGAAAGATGCGTGGTGCTGATGATCAGGTCATAGATTGAAAAAATGGATGATGAAGACAGGATATCAGCAATCTCGACAGTAATACGGTCCTGATAGCTCTCTATCATTCTTTGTCGGATCATTTCAGCGATGCCATGATAGTTAGAAGCGAAAAGAAGGATGGAAACAGGGGACGATTTATCAGCGTTCTGCGATGCAATGATTAGACCGATATGGACAGCCAGGAATGCAATTTCATCATCTGGGATTTGAATGCTGTATTCCTTTTCCAGCTCTTTTGCGAAGGCAACGGCTACATCGTAGATGAATGGTGAACTTTCTTTCAGACTCACATAGGAATTGCTCAATACAACATTATGTGTCTGGCAACGATGAATCAATTCATATATATGAAGCGAAAGATTATGGATGAATGGCGAAACATCAGCTGGAACAAAACGCTCCTCAAGGACCTCGGTCAATAATTCCGTCACTCGTTTTTCGATTACATCGATTTTCAAAATCCTCTGACCTGCACTCTGTGAAATCTGCCCTTGGAAAAGCGAAGCAAGGTAGGATGCGTCATTTCCTGTATAGGAAATAGTGTAGTGTTGCCCAAACCTTTTCACGATGGTTTGTGCAAGCATGTATTCTACCGATGCAGTATCAATCGGATTATTCAGATCCGGTGTATGAATATTGTGGAGAATCCGGTACAGAAAGATAAGAATGCTCAGATAGAGAGATGATGCATAAGGGGCCTGGATATAGAAGCCTGCATCCTGTAAAGAAGAAACAATAATGTTTTGAACAACATCGACATCAATCCCTGGAAAGTACCTCTGATAACACGCAATTCCATTTGCGTTTTCTTTTACATTGTCAATAATCAACCCTCGAATCATCCGGCGCTTGTTCAATTCTGAACCTTCGATGGATACAAGTGAACCCTTACGAATAAGTTTCAGGCTGTCTTTGCGGACATAGTTTTGAATGTGTGTAAGGCGCACGTTCAAAGCGGATTCGCTGAGCGCAAATTCATCACACAGATCATAGATAGAGACCGGAGAATCGGAAAATAACAGTGCGTGAATAATTTGGTCTACATCGCCACCGTTCTTGACGGGAGTGCTTATCAGCGTGGCAGCGTGGCTGGAAATCCGATATCCCTCCGGATCGGAAGATATGTATCCATCGGTTTTCAGAATCCGCATCTCGGACTGAACGGTTCGAAGCGAAAGATTCAGCCGACCGGATAATGTTTTTCCGCTGGCCTTGCCGCCACACTGTTGAATTGCCTTTAACAGTGCCCATTGGCGCTCTGTCAATTTATTCGTTAACTCATCCATGAATATATCATTACACAAAACATGGAGAATGTTCGTCTGCGGGAGGTGCCGCAAAATGCAATTTTCTTTTTGATGTTGAAAAAATTATTCTTTTTACAAGAAGAGATTTATTTCAGGAATCTGCAGGATTCTGAAAAGGGGCGGAGGAATTAATGACAAAAGAAGAAGTTCAGATGATTTCATTTCAGGTTATTTCCCATGCTGGCGAAGCATTCGACAGCTTTGTAAAAGCCGGGGAAGCAGCTTCGAACTTTGATTTTGCGGGTGCGGAAGAGCTGATGAAAACAGGGGATCAGCAGCTCGTACAGGCACATCAGTCACAGACAAATCTTCTGAACGCGGAAGCAAGAAACGAAGAGATTCCGTTCTCTATCATTCTGATTCATGCACAGGATCATCTGATGCATGCAATGTCCTATGAGCAGAATGTACGAGATCTGATCAGGCTTTACAAACATTTGGCAGTAAATGATTGAGACGAAGAAAGGGGATAAAGTATGGCTAAGTCATCATTCATTGAAGAAAAAATGCTCCCGGCAGCGAATAAGCTTGCCAGCAATCGCTATTTGAAGGCGATCTCAAACTCGTTCATGAGCATGATTCCGTTCATGACGCTCGGTTCACTTGCACTCGTATTGATTTCACCGCCGGTGGATTATACGACATTGGATCCGGGTTTCCTGTACAGCTTTATGAAAGGCTGGGCGGCATTTGCAAATGTGGTTGGAACACCGATTGGTGCAATCTATACCATCTGCATGGAGTTTCTGTCACTGTTTGTGGCAGCCGGCATCGGGTATTTCCTGGGCAATCAGACATATAAGATGAAGGGTTTTATCCCTGTTTTGACCGCTGTTGTCTCTTATATGATCGTTGCCGTCATGGATCCCAGTGGTGCAAAGACATTTGACTATCTTGGTGGTACCGGCCTCTTTGCGGCCTTGATTTCCAGTATTCTTTCGATTGAACTTCTGCGCTGGCTGACAAATAAGAAGGTTGGCTATATCTCGCTAGAGGGGCAGGGAGTTCCGGAAGCTCTTACGGAATCGTTCGGGATGTTGATTCCGGTTGCGATTGTGCTGCTTGTATTTGGACTTGTGCATGCCGTTACGATCGCTTTGACAGGTTCTACATTCCCGGCAATTATTTCGACAATCCTGGCTCCGGTTCTGAAGGCTACTGACAGCATTTGGGGCGGTATTATTCTTGTGTTCCTTGTTATGCTGTTCTGGTGGTTTGGAATTCATGATTCCGTCATTACCGGCCCGATGGGCGCATTCTGGGCAACAGCACTGGCGGCAAATATTTCTGCATATGCTGCAGGTACGACGGGTACGCAACTTCCATATGTCATTACAGAACCGTACTGGTGGTTCTTTGTCATGATCGGTGGGTCCGGCGCAACGTTTGGACTGGTACTTCTGCTGTGCTTTGCATGCAAATCAAAGCAGTTAAAGACAGTTGGAAAGCTTGGAATTGTACCTGCCTTCTTCAATATCAATGAACCGGTCATCTTCGGTGTTCCACTAATGATGAATCCGATTATGGCTGTTCCATTTATCGGGGCACCGGTTGCAAACATGATCATCACCTATATCTGCATGTCAACTGGTTTGGTGTCGCGTACTGTATCATATCCGGGCTGGAATCTGTTCTGCCCGATTGCTGCGATGATTTCTACGGTCGATGTAAGGGCATTTATCCTTGTTCTGGTGCTAATTGTGGTTGATGCTTTGATTTACTTCCCGTTTATCAAGGCATTGGACCGTGAGAAGCTCGCGGAAGAAAAGAATGCCGTACAGGCCTGATCTGGAGGAACTACATGAAAATATTGCTTATCTGCTATGGCGGACTGTCTACCGGAATTATGAAGACAAAGATCGAAGAAGCCGCTGCAAAAGACGGTGTGACTGATCTGGATATTAAGGCTACTGCCTATGCACAGGCGATTGAAGACCTTGGAGACTACGATATTTATCTTCTCGGGCCGCAGATTCGCTATGCGCAGAAGGACTTTGAGGCAAAGGCAGCGGGGAAGCCTGTTCTGGTCATCTCTCCGGCGGATTTCGGTATGATGAATGGCACAAATGTCTGGAAACAGATTTCTGCAGCAATGAAATAATTCTTGGCCGGTGTAAAAACCGGCCTTTTCGACGGGTGCCTAATGAAATATTTATCTCTCTTGTTGATTGTTGCCGCGGGCACGATTTATCAGATCTGCTCAAAGAATGTTCCTGAGGGAGCTAATCTGTTCAGCTCACTGATTGTTACATATCTGGTTGCTTTGACGGTTTCGCTGATTCTTTTCTTTCTGACAAAGAAGGATACAACACTTTTTCAGCAGATACGCAGCCTGAATTTTTGGTAGATTATTCTTGGCATTGTTCTTGTTGCATATGATTTTGGGTATCAGCTGGCATATCGAAACGGCTGGGGAGTTGGAAAACTGCAGCCGATTGTCGGCGCGGCATTGCTGATCCTGCTGTGTATTGTTTCGGTTCTTGTCTATCATGAGACGGTTTCTGCTAAGTATCTCGCTGGCCTTGTGATGATCGGTTGCGGGATTCTGCTCACTATTCAATAAGGAGGAGTACATGAGCGTGTTTCGAGATGATTTTCTTTGGGGAGGAGCAATTGCTGCGAATCAGGCGGAAGGGGCATGGAATGTTGACGGCAAAGGTCCATGTACTGCCGATTACCTGTATCTTGGCAATTATTCTGATAATGATCCTGCTCTGACAATTGATCCGACGCAGTATTATCCAACCCACGAAGCAATTGACTTTTACCACCGGTATAAAGAAGACATTGCTTTAATGGCGGAGATGGGATTTAAGTGCTTCCGTTTTTCCATTGCATGGTCCCGGATTTTTCCAAATGGCGATGAAGAGGAACCCAACGAAGCTGGACTGAAGTATTACGAAGATCTTGTTCGTACTTGTCATCAGTTTGGAATTGAGCCGATGGTTACGCTGAGCCATACGGAAACTCCGATTGGTCTGATCAAAAAATACGGTGGCTGGCGCAACCGTAAGATGATTGATATTTTTCTTCATTATGCAGAAACAATGTTCAAACATCTGAATACGGTTCGCTACTGGATCACATTCAATGAGATCAATTTCATCTTCGAAGAAGGAATGCTCGTGCAAAACGGGGGCGTCACTCTACAGGAAGGAGACAATCTGAAGCAACTGACGTGGCAGGTTGTGCATCATCAGATGGTCGCGAGTGCCAGGGCGGTTCAGCTTTGCCATCGCTATATTCCGGATGCATATATCGGAGCGATGATGGAGGGGAGTCTTGCATACCCGATTTCCTGCAAACCGGAGGATGTTCTGGCTACGCAGAAGGATAACCAGGATTATACCTATACGTTCCTCGATGTTTTGATCAAGGGCGAATATCCTAAGGCATGGCAGGCTGAAATGAACCATGAGCATATTCGGATCGAGACAGAGCCGGAAGACTTTGTGGATTTAAAGAAGGGAGTGCAGAATTACATTCCGTTTTCTTATTATTGCATGCGGATTTCATCTGAAGAAATTCAGAAAAGTGTGCAGAAAAAGCCGGTCAAGAATCCGTTTACGGAAACCACTGACTGGGGAACAACCATTGACCCGATCGGTCTGCGCTATGTTCTTAATGATTACTATGAGCGCTATCAGCTGCCTTGCTTTATTGTTGAAAATGGTCTTGGCGCAAAAGATGTTTTGACCGAAGATCATCAAGTACATGATTCGTACCGTATTGAATTTATGCGCAAGCACATTGAACAGATGCGGCTGGCTGTGGAGGATGGTGTAGATGTCCTGGGATATACCATGTGGGCAGCGATCGATATCGTATCTCAATCGAAAGGTGAAATGAGCAAGCGCTACGGCTTTATTTATGTTGATCGTGATGATCATGGAAATGGAACAGGCAACCGGTATCGAAAGGATGGATTTTACTGGTATCAGAAAGTAATTGCAACAAACGGTGAAGATCTGGGATAATCCTAGCTATGAATAATAGAGATTTCCCTTCATGAAACAAAGCGATGGCACTTCAGACTAACGAGGTGCCTTTTTTGGATCAGCCTTAAATTCTATTGATGGAGGTGATATAGAGAACGGAGAATATACATTCATTAATGCATGCGCAGCAGATCACTTATAATTGATTTATCCAACAAGCTCTATGAACATTCAATTAGGATAGAGAATATATTGAGCAGGGATTTATGATGATAGAGAAACTGCTGCTTGTGTTAAATGCCAATGAAGATGCATTTGATAGAAAAATTCAGAATATGCAGAACGGAGCACCTAAATGGAGACATTTAATAACACCACCAAGGTCGTGAAAGATGATCTTGAAAAAAAGATATATTCAGGCAGCAAGGTGTCTGTTGCGGCTGCTTGCTTTTCTATTTATGCCTATCAGGCGCTTAAGAATGAACTTGAAAAGTGTGATGAATTTAGATTTATTTTTACTTCGCCAACATTCGTTGCAGAGAAGACACCAAAGGAGAGGCGCGAGTTTTATATTCCGAGACTTAATCGCGAAAAGAGTCTGTATGGAACAGAGTTTGAGATCCGTCTTCGGAACGAATTAAAGCAGAAAGCAGTGGCAAAGGAGTGCGCTGATTGGATGCGTCGGAAAGCATCTTTCCGTACTAACACGACGCGGGAAGGTATGAATAATTTTCTTGTTGTTCAGGATCCGGAGGATGCTTATACCTATATGCCCATGAATTCCTTTACGGCTGTAGATCTTGGGTGCGAGCGTGGAAACAATATCAGTAACATGGTGACACGCTTCGAAAATCCGGCAAGCAAGGAGTTTTTAAATCTCTTTGATTCGGTATGGAATGATGAGGAAAAACTTGCCGATGTGACAAATGAAGTGATTGATATGATCAGCACAGTCTATCAGGAAAACTCCCCAGAACTGATCTATTTCATGACGCTGTATAACATCTTCAGCGAGTTCCTCGATGATGTTTCAGAGGATGTTCTTCCGAATGAGGCGACCGGTTTCAAGAACAGTGTGATCTGGAATAAGCTCTACAACTTTCAGAAGGATGCCGTACTTGGTATTATCAATAAGCTTGAACAGTACAACGGTTGCATCCTCGCAGATAGCGTCGGCCTTGGAAAGACTTTCACCGCTCTTGCCGTCATCAAATACTATGAGGGCAGAAATAAAAATGTGCTCGTCCTGTGCCCGAAGAAGCTCTCCGAGAACTGGATGACGTATCGCGGAAATTTAATCAATAACCCGCTGGCAGCAGATCGCTTCCGGTACGATGTGCTCTACCATACTGACCTTTCGAGAAACAGTGGTATGACACCGATCGGTCTTCCAATCGACCGGATCAACTGGGGAAACTATGACTTGGTGGTGATCGATGAGAGTCATAACTTCCGTAATGGAAATGGCACAAACACGCATGGAGGAGAAAAAGAAAACCGCTACATGCGGCTGATGAACCGAGTGATCAAGCCGGGTGTACGCACGAAGGTTTTAATGCTTTCCGCCACACCGGTCAACAATCGGTTCTATGATCTCAGAAATCAGCTGGCCCTCGCCTATGAAGGTGATCCGGAAGAGATCAATGAAAAGTTAAATACCAAATCGGATATCGATACGATTTTCCGTCAGGCGCAGAAGGTCTACAACGCATGGTGTAAGCTTCCGGAAAAAGAAAGAACAACTCAGAATCTGCTGTCGCAGCTGGATTTTGACTTCTTCGAAGTACTGGATTCCGTGACGATTGCAAGATCGCGGCATCATATAAAGACCTACTACGATACCAAGGATATTGGAACGTTCCCAAAGCGGAATAAACCGATTTCTCTTTATCCGAAACTGACGGATAAGCCGGGAGCTATTAACTATAAAGAAGTGTATGAATGCCTTTCTACGCTGAAGCTTACGATTTATACACCGACGCAGTTTATTCTTCCCAGCAAGCTCTCAAAATACCTGTCGGAAGAAGAAACCGAGAACTTCCGGAAAGGCCGTGAGACGGGTATCCAGCGTCTCATGAATATAAACCTGTTAAAGCGAATGGAAAGCTCTGTTCATTCATTCCTGCTGACGGTACAGAGGGTTTATCAATATCTTTACAATACTGATCAGACTATAAAAGACTTTATTCAGAACGGTTCTGGGAACCTGAATGAAATGACAGATCTGTCTGCCGCCGCAGAAGATTTTGATGATGACGATCAGAATACGGATTTTTTCTCTGTAGGCAAGAAGGTACAGATCGATCTTCACGATATGGATTATATTTCGTGGAAACGGGATATTGAGGATGACCTCGATACTCTTTCTGTTCTGATTAGCATGGTGAAGGACATTACACCGGAATATGACTACAAGCTGAATCAGTTGATGAAGGTCATTCGGAATAAGGAAGAAAAGCCAATCAATCCGGGAAATAAGAAGGTTCTGATATTCACTGCCTTCGCCGATACAGCTGAATACCTGTACGATAATATTGCCCCAAAAGCAAAGGAACTGGGACTGAATACGGCTCTTGTAACAGGAAGCATTGAAGGAAAAACGACGATTCCGAATTTCAAAGCAGAGATGAATCATGTGCTGTCCTGCTTTTCACCAATGTCAAAAGATCGAGATATTCTTTATCCGCAGGATAAAAATAACAACATTGATATCCTGATCGGCACGGACTGCATTTCAGAAGGACAGAACCTTCAGGACTGTGATTACTGCATCAATTATGACATCCACTGGAATCCGGTGAGAATCATCCAGCGGTTCGGAAGAATTGACCGAATCGGCAGTAGAAACAACGTGATCCAGCTCGTGAACTTCTGGCCCGATCTTACGCTTGACGAGTATATCAATCTTAAAGCCAGAGTTGAGACCAGAATGAGAATTTCTGTTATGACCTCAACCGGTGATGATGATCTGATCAATCCGGATGAAAAAGGTGATCTCGAATATCGTAAGGAGCAGTTGAAAAAGCTGCAGGAAGAGGTCGTGGATCTGGAAGACATGACAAGCGGTGTCTCCATCACAGACCTTGGCCTGAATGATTTCCGGATGGACCTTCTCGCATACATGAAAGAACACAAGGATATCAATCACATCCCATTTGGCATTCATGCCGTAGCTCACGGAGAGAAGCCGGGAGTGATCTTCGTGCTTAAAAATGTGAATACGAAGGTCAACATCAAAAACCAAAACCGGCTGCATCCGTTCTATATGGTTTATGTAGGTAATGATGGCGAGATCATCACGGATCATCTGCAGCCAAAGGATACTTTGGACGAGATGCGGCACATCGCCAAAGGGAAAGCCGAACCCGATAAGGATCTGTGCAGGACATTTAACAGAGAAACAAAGGATGGTCGGAATATGAGTAAGGTGTCCAAACTACTCGAGGATGCCATCGGATCAATTATCGATGCCAAGGATGAAGAAGATATCTCCAGCTTCTTCTCCGCAGGCGAGACGACATTCCAGTCGGGGGGCTTTTCCGGTCTTGAGGACTTTGAACTGATTTGCTTTATGGTGGTGATGGCATGATAGATTTTCCAGAAAGCACGGTGGTGCATCGGCGGATCCCGAAGGAGGCATTTTATAAGCACCTTCCGCTCTCTGCTGCCTTAAAAACAACATTTGTGTCAGATGTAAATCAGATTGTAGTGGAAAACAGCCTGACAAAAGAGAATCTGAATCTTACCAAGGCCTCAGAAGTTAAAGAGATCATGCTGTTATCCATTGACTTGAAGAAGCAGGACTTCGATGGGAAGATCGTAGAAGCAATCGCACGGCAGAATCCGCATAGGCTCGCGTTTCTGCTTAAGTATGAGGATGAATGTCAGCTTGCTATATATCACAGCAAACTATACCGCACCGCATGGATGCCGGAGAATAAGGCAGAGCTTTCCTTACATGGGAATACGCTGGATGAGATATGGGATGATCTGATTCGTCAGATAGCGATATCTTCAGAGATCATATTGCAGAAGCAAAATCAGACCATCGATGAGCAGCTTAAGAACCAGGATGAAATAGATCGATTGAACAGACTGATCAAGAAAACAGAAGCAGAAACATGGAAGGAACAGCAGCCAAAGAAGCGCTTTGAGCTATATACCAGGCTGCAGGAATATAAGAGACAAATGGAGGAAATTACACATGGAAAAGCTTAAGATGCACACACCGGATCTGGCCGAAGAGAATTATAAGAAGCTGGCGGCACTCTTCCCGGATGCAGTGACAGAGACGATAGATGATGAAGGGAAAGTAGTACGCGCCATTGACAAGGATGTTCTGATGCAGGAAATCAATGCACAGGTCGTAGATGATGGGCAGGAGCGTTATCAATTTACATGGCCAGACAAGAGAAAATCTGTCGTTCTGGCAAATCAGCCGATTGCAAAGACACTGCGCTTTGAAAAGGAGATGTCTGTCGGCAGAGATGGTACGCCAGGTAAAGCTGACTCAGAAAATATCTATATCGAGGGAGATAATCTTGATGCACTGAAACTTCTTCAGGAGACTTATCTTGGCAAGGTAAAGATGATATATATAGATCCACCGTATAACACGGGAAATGATTTTATTTATGAAGACGATTTTTCACAGAATGCTGCAGATTACGCAGGCAATAGCGGACAGACCGATGACGAGGGAAACCGTCTTGTACAAAACAGTGAAAGCAATGGTAGGTTCCACACTGATTGGCTTAACATGATTTATCCTAGGCTTAGGCTTTCAAAGGATCTATTGTCTGATGATGGGGTTATTTTTATTTCAATTGATGATAATGAACAAGAGAATTTGAGAAAATGCTGTGATGTGAAGCGGCAGATTAAGATCCGCGCAGGCAGCAGATTATAATCAGTGAAGATACCGGAAGAAACGTGATGTTCTTATGCACGCAGCACTTTATTGGAAGTAAAAATGCATGCTTATTCCTGCATCTTTGGATTACAAAAAGAACCGGTTTCTGGCCGATTCTTAGCGTAAATCTTTTATGTACATCCCACTTACCTTCAGATAATTGGATAATCCTTGCAGGCATAAATTTGGGTGGCGTTGGTTGTTGTTTTCAATATAACCATGTGCCTGTTTTTTCATCCGCCGCATAAATGCCCGTGTTTCAAACGGATCTTTACCATTGAGATATTCCTTAACAAATTGATTATAGGCCGGTTGATCTCTGAACTCCGGTAATGTTGATGTGTAGATTTCATCTCTCAGGTCTTGTCTGTGTTCATCACACATGCATGTAGATAAGAGATAGCGCAGAGTTATTATTTCCAGCTCAAGTTCTCTGGTCTCCTGAATCATGGAATATACCAGAGTCGCATATTCATTCTCAGTACTGCTCATACCGCCTCTCTTTAAAATGATCTGTTCTGCGCAGCTGCACGGACGATATCTATATTGATCGTCATCGCATTCTGCTGTTCCCCGATATTGATTGAGTCATACATAATATTGTCGATGATACGGGGGTCTCCACCTGCATATCCGTTGATCACACTGATTGCGGCTGGGTCAACGATCGCTTCTGTGCCGCCGGCCTGTTTCAGCTTGAAGAAGATATATTCCTTTACTTCTTCACCAGACAGGCCATTGTATTCATAATGCACCAGTATTCTTTGTTTTAGGGCGGCGTGCACCGGCTTATTGATGACTGTGTTCAGATAGGGTTCGCCGCTTAGTACCAGCGCAAAACAGTTTTTGGAGTCGTAGTCGAAGTTCATCAACATTTGTAAATCATTCAGAATGCCCTGATTCAGATATTGGGCTTCATCCAGGATCAGAATAACTGTCTGGCGTTTTTCTTTGTAGGTATAGGCGATCTGTTCCTTCAGAGCCCTGACCCTGGCAGTCTTGCCTTTGACGTCCGTAATCCCGAACGTATCTGACAACTGTCGATAGAATTCAGGAACGGTTACAGTAGTGAAACTAATGTATACCGGTCTGTACTGATTTGGGTTCAGGCTGTCCGCAAAGACCTTCAGTGCCATTGATTTTCCCATCCCGGGAGGAGCCGTAATCATTCCAATACCACGGGTTGTTTTCAACAGATTCAGGCGGGAAAGAACCTGCTTCAAATCATCTGACTCAAAGTACCGGCCTCCGAAGCTGAAATTCTTATCAAATGGATTTCCAGTCAGACCATAGATATTACCTGACATGTTCGTCACTCCTCATCTTCGAATAATCCAGAATCAGATTCTTCCGCTTCGTATGGGCATTGGCATTCTTATCTGTCCTGTGAATGGAATAATGCTTTCCGTCATAGAGAATATATGCGGTCCGCATATCCGATGGAACATACCGGATTTCTACAGTCTGACGAATGAACTCCATCGGCACATCATACAAAACCCCGCCAATCCGTACTGTGGAGTCCAGGTGTACAAGACGCCTGATCCGGTTGAGGAAACACTCATCCAGCCATTCCTGCGATTTAGGCTTTCGGATATAGTCCTTCGTCTTCTCGTAACGTTCAAATGGTGTGCAGCCGATAGAGCTATGAACCGTTGTATTGTAGCTTCGCACATAATCCCGATACATTTCATTGAACTGTTCAAGAGAATGGATCTCTGAAGGATTCAATTTGAAGAGGAAACGTTCATCCAGTGTTCTCCATGCTCGTTCCCGTTTTCCCTTGGCGGCGCCATCCCGAACAGGCGCATGAATCAACACAATACCTAGTTCTCCGCAGATCAGCTCAAGCTGCTCATTCAGGTAGGAACAGCCGTTATCAACATAAAGCTTATCGGGAATTCCATAGGCGGCGATGGAATCCTTCAGCACCTTCTGGAAATTGACTGCGTTATCCGCGTAGAATAACTGGCTTTTCAGCTCCATTCGGCTATAGTCATCCAGAATGCCTATGCAGTAGACACGGCGGCTGATGCCATCTTCCGTAATGTAGGGGAGATATTTCGTATCGGCCTGCCATATCTTGCCAAACGAGTCTTCTTCAAAGGCTTTTCGATCTTTCACATTTGGATTTCTGGCACTTTTCAGATCGTGATTTTTAATAAATCTCTGCACAGTACATACGTTTACTGTTGAATCGATGAAGGATTCTTTAATGAGCTGATGATAAATCTGAGTGGCATTCATTCTGGGAAATTCCTGCTTCAGGGCATATATTCTCTCAATCGCAATGTCAGGCAGAGCACGGCTGGCTCCCTTATCTTTCCGCGTCACTGGCATAAGGGCATCAAATCCGTAACGCTTATAAAGAGACGTCCATTTTTCAAGCGTCTTCCATGAATACTTCATAGGCCTCCCATCAGGCATCGTAATGGAGGCTGTAGCGGCAACGCGCTGATAGTACTTTTTCGCACTCTTATCAGGGCAGGTTCCCTGAAGAACAGGCGCAATTAAACCAAAACGAAACTGCGCAGCTTCCGCCGCTTTTGCAAGATCAGGATTCATATTAGGGCCATTTTTCATGATGATCACCTCCATTCGTAATGATAGAAGTGATGATGAAAAGGTAAATTAACACGCCGTGCCTATGGCTGGAAAGGAAAAATCAAACTTAGATGTACTGCCCGGATCGCGCATTTCTATGCCCTTGCAGGAAACGATGGTGGTCCGGCATAAGCTTCATGAATCCTCTTTCAAAGTTCATGAAGTCCGGGAAATTCAGCAGATCTTTCAGGAACTGAATCTCAGAGGTAACAGCGTCTTTCAGAACACCGAGCCATAATGATTTGGCATGGAGAAATCTCGCTTTCCACCGATAAAGTGTAGGAGCCGAGATTTTGTACTTTTCGCATATCTGCCTGACTGTGAGCCGATGAGAAAAATAGTCACTCAGAGCCCAAAGGACCGTAAGCAGGCTATAGGGGGAATACGGAATGATCAGCGCCACCAAAAAGGCGTGTGATGAATGACAACTGCCGCAGCGGAACCGCTTTGTATGCAATTCACTTTGGATAATTTGCCCGTTGCGATATTCAAGAATCCAGCGACTGTAATTTCTGTATTTCCTAAGATTCCCAGCGCCGCACAGTGGGCAATGACCGGAAGAAAGGAAACGCGTCAGAAGCAGATCTGTCATTTCCTGCGCAGAAATATTCAGTTTTGATAGCTTGATTAGTTGAACGAAAATGCCTACCATTGCATTTGTAGCCTCCTTTTTGACACAAAAAGGATGTGCTTACACATCGGACGGAGAGAAGATTTCGGTTTGGCGACTTAAGGTCTTCTCTCCCTTTTTATGTCCTTTGATTACAGCATAGAGCATAACGAAAAAATGTGCAGTTATTCACGGCACATTCTCATCACAACATGAAATCTGCTCCTATTTTTATCTGCCGTATTTCTGCTGTCCGCGCTTATTTTATTATGCAGGATTACACTGNTTGATTACAGCATAGAGCATAACGAAAAAATGTGCAGTTATTCACGGCACATTCTCATCACAACATGAAATCTGCTCCTATTTTTATCTGCCGTATTTCTGCTGTCCGCGCTTATTTTATTATGCAGGATTACACTGTGATGAAATCTTTGGTGAAAATAATTTTATTGAAAACTATATTTGGGAAAGCACATTTAGGCCAGACAATTCATCCCCAATAAATAGAAAAAATGCAGAGTTTATTCTTTGCTATGCAAAAAACAAAAAGTGTATTACAAGACTTATTGGAGGAATATCGAGTTCTGATGGACTGCCATCTTTAACAAAAAATTCAATGAAAGAAAGTACACTACTAATAACTGCCAACAGTACAGAAACGTATCTCGAAGATGGAGTTTATCTTTCGGGTAATAAAGGTAATTACGTATTGCTTGACGATGTTATTGTTAAAGACGGTAAAATACAAAATGATTTTAGACTTACAGGAAGAATGATTTGGGGACAAGATTATTTAGATAAACAGATAAAAAATGGAACTAAGATTGTTATAAAAAACGATACATTTGTTCCTTATACAAAAAAGGCTGAACCAACAATTCAAAGCCCAAATAAGATCATCCCTAAAGATAGAGTGTCGGACATTTTAAGTGCAAATGCTGAAAGGAGTCAGTTATTTAACACCAAAGTTTTTGATTATCCTAAACCAACTTCTTTATTGAGATATTTTTTAAGCTTTTTTGAAACGAAAAATTATACTGTTCTGGATTATTTTTCCGGATCAGCCACTACTGCCCACGCCGTATTGCAACAAAATGCTGAAGATGACGGACAAAGAAAGTTTATTATGGTGCAGCTGCCCGAAGTATGTGGTGAAAAGAGCGAAGCACATAAAGCTGGCTACAAAACCATCTGCGATATTGGTGAAGAGCGCATCCGCCGTGCCGGTAAGAAGATCAAAGAAGAAACCGGCGCGGATATCGATTATGGCTTCCGCTGCTTCAAGGTTGACTCTTCGAATATGAAGGATGTTTACTACCGCCCGGCGGATATCGGACAGATGGAGATGGATGATCTGACGGATAATATCAAGGAAGATCGAACACCGGAGGACCTTCTGATTCAGGTAATGCTGGATCTGGGCGTGCTACTCTCTTCAAAAGTAGAACAGACGGAGATTGCCGGAAAGAAAGTCTTTTCGGTTCAGGATGGCTATCTGATTGCCTGCTTTGATAAGAATGTGACTGAGGATGTAGTCACATCGATTGCGAAGCAGCATCCTTTCTATGCGGTGTTCCGTGACAGCTCAATGGCTGATGACAGCGTGGCTGCAAACTTTGAACAGATATTCGAGACCTACAGCCCACAAACTGTGAGAAAGGTGCTGTGACATGGCTGAGATGAAATTCAAATTTACCATACAAAATTATCAGACTGAAGCGGTCAATAGTGTCGTGAAGGTTTTTGTCGGGCAGCCGTTTCAGGACAAAGTAAGCTATCGACGTGACACTGGTACGCAGAAAATTGAAAGAGATTTGTTTAATTACAAAATATCCGACGAAGAACTCTACATGGGCTTTGCCAATGCACCTGTTGTCATAGACCAGCATCAGCTCTTAAAGAACATTCAGGATGTTCAGAACGATAATAATATCAAAACGTCTTTTTCTCTTGCTAAGCATATGGGAGTCTGCTCTCTTGACGTAGAAATGGAGACCGGAACTGGAAAAACATATGTCTATATTAAGACGATGTTTGAGCTTAATAAACAGTACGGCTGGAGCAAGTTCATAGTAGTCGTACCATCGATTGCAATCCGTGAGGGCGTCCATAAGAGCTTTCAGATGATGCAGGATCACTTCATGGAGCAGTATGGCAAGAAGGCACGTTTCTTTGTCTATAACTCGAAGAATCTGACGGATATCGATAATTTTTGTTCGAGCGCTGATCTGTCGGTCATGATCATAAACGTTCAGGCATTCAACGCACGTGGCAAAGATGCCCGTCGTATCCGTATGGAGCTGGATGAATTCGGCAGCAGAAAGCCGATTGACGTCATTCAGGCGAACCGGCCTATCGTAATTCTTGATGAGCCGCAGAAGATGGGTGGTGAAAAAACGCAGGAATCCCTCAAGGAATTCAATCCGCTTTTTACGCTGAACTATTCGGCCACGCACAAAGAACATCATGATCTCGTGTATGTTCTCGATGCGCTGGATGCTTACCAGATGAAGCTCGTTAAGAAGATCGAAGTAAAAGGCTTTGATATCAAGAATCTGCGCGGGACAGATGGATACTTGTTCCTTGAGGATATTGTGATCTCGCCCAATAAACCGCCGATGGCAAGGCTGGAATTCGAGATTGGATACGATAAATCCATTAACCGTGAGACTCGTATCGTAGGCGTGGATGATGACCTTTATGCTCTTTCCAAGGGAATGGAGCAGTATCAGGGCTACCACATCAATGACATTGATCCGATAAGAGGCGTCCTTACCTTTACTAATGGTGTCGAGATCCACACCGGAGAAGTACTCGGTGATGTAAGTGAAAAGGATATTCGCCGTGTACAGATCCGTGAAACTATCCGTTCACACTTTGAGAAGGAAAAAGAGCTGTATAACCGTGGCATCAAAACATTGTCGCTGTTTTTCATTGATAAAGTGGAAAATTACCGTAAATATGATGAAGACGGCAATGAGGTTAACTCGGAATATGGACAGATGTTCGAAGAGGAGTATTTGTCTATCCTCAATGAATACCTGACACTTTTTAATACTCCGTATGAGCAGTATCTGCGGAGTATCGATGTTCACTCTACACACGCTGGTTATTTCAGCATTGATAAAAAAGGGCACAAAGTTGATTCCAGTTTAAAACGTGGAACAGATATCAGCGATGATGAATCCGCTTATGAGCTTATCCTGAAAGATAAAGAGAAGCTGCTGTCTCTGGATAATCCTGTGCGTTTTATCTTCTCTCATTCTGCGCTGCGTGAAGGCTGGGATAATCCGAATGTATTCCAGATTTGTACCTTGAAGCATGGCGGAGACAGCACGACAAATAAACGTCAGGAAGTAGGCCGTGGGCTTCGTATTTGCGTCAATCAGACCGGAGATCGCATGGATGAACATGTGCTTGGCTCTGAGGTGCAGGAAGTCAATAAGCTGACGGTTATCGCCAGTGATGGCTATAAAGATTTTGTAGCATCTCTTCAGAAGGAGATTAAGGACGACCTGTATGAGCGTCCGACAAAGGCAACACCGGAATACTTCACCGGCAAGCGGCTTAAGATCGGCGATGCTGTTATTACCGTTACCAGCGATCAGGCGCATGCGATCTATTTCTATCTAGTAAAGAATGATTACATCGATGAAGATGGTCATATAACGGAGAAATACCGTGCAGATGATGAGAATAAGGCATTGGCACCTCTGCCCGAAAAGTTAAAAGACATTGCGGAAGGCGTGCATGCGCTTGTGAATGGTATCTTTGATGAACATGCCCTTGATGGAATGATCGAAGACGGCCATGCGACAAAGATTCAAGAAAATGCTCTGAATGACAATTTCTACAAGAAGGAATTCCAGACGCTCTGGAACTACATCAATCACAAATGGAGCTATACAGTGCATTTTGACAGCGATGAGCTGATCATACAATCCGTACAGCATATCGATGATAAGCTCTTTGTTGCACAGCTTCAGTACACTGTAACGAAAGGAACACAGGGCGAAGATTGGAATGCCGAGAAAGTGAAGTCAGGAACGGGTTTCGTTTCTCAAAAGAGCCATACCTATACCCTTGACCGTGGAGAAACTTCACAGTTGAAATATGACCTTATAGGAAAAATCGGTGCCGGTACGCATCTTACCAGAAGAACTGTTGCAGCGATCCTTAAGGGAATATCTCCTTCGAAATTTGCCATGTTTAAAAATAACCCGGAAGAGTTTATTTCAAAAGTTGTGAAGCTGATAAACGAAGAAAAGGCGACGATGATTGTGGATGACATTACCTACAATAAGACGGACGGAACTTATGATTCGTCGATCTTCACAGCCGAGAAGAACAAAGATTTCTCAAAGGCATATCTAGCCAAGAAGAATGTGCAGGACTATGTGTTCGCAGATGGAACTGCCGAAAAGTCGATCGAACGGAAATTTGCTGAGGACATGGATCTGGATGATAAGGTCGTTGTATATGCAAAATTACCGCGTGGATTCCAGATCCCGACTCCGGTAGGAAACTATGCTCCTGACTGGGCGATTGCATTCCAGAAGGGAACCGTAAAGCATATCTACTTTATTGCTGAAACGAAGGGATCGATGGAAAGCATGGATCTGCGCCCTATCGAACAGGCTAAAATCAAGTGTGCAAAGAAATTGTTTAATGAAATCTCAACCGATGATGTCGTCTATGGTCAAGTTGATTCATATCAGAATCTTCTCGGATTAATGAACGCAATATGAAAAGGGAGGGCAATGTCACATGGGAAAAGAATTATTTGATAACATCCCCAGCAAAGTTGGTGACCTGCTTAGCGATGTAAAGAATGGCAAAGTCGGCCTCCCTGATCTTCAGAGACCCTTTGTCTGGAAAGACAGTAAGACACGTGATCTGCTGGATTCAATGTTAAAAGGGTATCCGATTGGGTATATCATGCTTTGGCAATCTCCAGAAGGCTATGAAACAATTAACCATATTGGAACGAATGACAAAACGTATATTCATCCGGATTATTTAGTGATTGATGGTCAACAGCGATTGACAGCATTATTGGCTGCAATATCAGGCATCAAAGGGCCTTTTTCACCCGACCCGAACAGTCCAAAAGTCCACCGTATGCGTCCTGCGATTATTCAGAAGTTGCTGAGACCATCATTCCGGGTATCTAAGGCCAGTGCTCCGGAGGGCTAAGGCCAGGCATATTTTGGCGCTTCATTCCGATGACCAGAGTCACTATTCCGGACCCTAAGACCACTTGCAACGGCTATTATACTCGACATGAGCAATATAAAGCATTTGCTGAATCTCGTCTTCGCTCTTATATTTAGCCTTCTCCCATTTCTGGCTCAGTGAAGACGCCGCTTCCCGGACAGCAGACACAGAATCTCTGCCAACATGAAGTTGGCTGGCTGTCTGCCCGAAAGACCTGTGGTCGATAGCAGCCGCAGGATTTCCTTGTACTTTGACATAGAAAATAACCTCCTTCCGTACAAGTGAGGTAATTAACCTCACACATTTCAAAAACGCCAAAAGAGTGGCTGGCAAGGTATATCCCCGCTGATCACTCTTTCCTTTTATTCTTGAATTATGTCAATAAAATCCAAAAGAATCCTGGTCCCCCCAAACTTCACTCCCCCAAGGATTTTGGAGACCCGTTCTGTCTCAAGTCGGGTTTCGTTATCTATCTGTGGAACACTGAATATCTGTATGAGAAGCAACCAATTTTTTTCAGTTGTATCGTTCGAAGTTGGATTGACGTACACAGCGGAATTTGGGGAGACAAGCACGTCGCACGGCGGAACCGCTTCGCCGGCGGCATAGAGCCGGAACGGCGGTCTTCTTGAACCGAATGATGGACATTCAGATGCTATTCCTTTGTACAACTTCCATTTGTTTCGATAACCTTTTGATAATAATAGAAGGAATCTTTCCGCATACGATTGAGCGTTCCATGTCCATCATCATCTTTATCGACGTAGATGAAGCCATAGCGTTTTGACATTTCTCCAGTTGAGGCACTTTCCAAATCAATCGGGCCCCACCATGTATAGCCAAACAGATCAACACCGTCATCAATTGCATCCCTCATCGCGTCGACATGAGTCTTGAGGTAGCTGATCCTGTAATCATCATGAATTTTCCCGTCTTTACTGATGACATCTCTCGCCCCCAATCCGTTTTCGGCAATAAATAGTGGAATATGATATCGTCCATAGATTTCGTTCAGCACCCATCGTAATCCTTGTGGGTCAAATGCCCAACCCCATTCTGTCTTTTTTAAAAAAGGGTTTTCGGCTCCAAGGTTAAAATTGCCGGAATCAGTTCCTACTACTTGATCCATGCAATCTGTCCCAGATGTATAGTAGCTAAACGAATAATAATCTACTGTTCCTTGTTTCAAAATCTCATAATCTTCTGGATCGATTTTCAGTGATACCCTACGTTGATCAAGATATTTCTTAGCAAAATAAGGATATTCACCTCTGACCTGCACATCGCCGCAATACCATAATTTCCGCATGCTATTCTGAGCGGCAAGAATATTTATAGGATTGCAATTATATGGATAGTGTGCATCCGATGCAATCATGCAGCCAATCTTGTTTTTATGGCGCTTTTGAAATGTGTGGGGTTAGAGTCAAACCGGAGCGATAAATCTCTGGGGTAACTGGCGCCCCATAATCATGAACTCAGCGCCCGAGTCATCTGAAGTAAGACATGACCTTACAACTGGTTTGAACAGCTGTGAGGCCAAGTTTTTATTTCGCCGTTTTTGTGACATTCGAGTGTATCGGGTTCAATGAGTAGGTCGCATCCTTGTCCAGAACGTACATGAGGCGGTTGCGGAATCTGTCCCAGTTGTGATAGCCGTTCGCATTCTTCTTGATGCACTTACAGATTGAGTTTCGGTTTTCAATGATCGCATTGGTCATCCGCTTATGATAGGCATTGGGTTTGCCGGTCTTGGAATCGACCTTGTAGATGTAGCCGTAGGTAGTAAGAGAATTGATGATTTCGGTCCGCCATTTGGTCAGTGTGCTGGCGAAGTGACGCATTTCCGGTACCTGAGACTTCCTGAACTCCGTAATCAGTTCGTTCAGTTTCTGCTCCCTATCGTTGGGCGTGGCGGTCTCATAGTAGTCGTATACTTTTTCTTTCAGATTCCATGACTCCATCAGCTCAGGGCTTATTTTCAGGAGCTTCTCGCGGAGATCATAGTAGTTAATCGGAAATTTGAAATGATTGTTATATCTTCTCTGTCCGTTTGGATCGAACAGCTTCTTACCATCTTTTGTGCTGCTGTCGGAATGCCTGTAGAGAATCCAGTTGAACTTCTTGAGAAGATAGTATTCATCGGAACCTTTTGTGGTTCCTTTCATGGCACGGATTCGAACACTGTCGGTCTGGCGTCCCAGTTCCTGGCAGAGATGGAATCTGTCCACGATACCGATACTGTTCGGGAAACACTTCTTCATGACCGTTCGATAGGTATCGTACATATCGAAGGAACAGGCTTTGACTTTCTTCCGCTCTTCCAGCGGGATCTTCATAAAGTAGCTGAGCAGCCGATCTTCCCGTCTGGAGTTCAGGAAATCAATGGGCGTCTGTCTCTGGAAATCCATAAGAACACAGACGAATTTCTCGCTGTAGTTGCGGAAGGCATAGACTTCATCAAAGCTGATCATCTCCGGCAGAGGTTTCCTGGGAAGACTGACGTGATCATCAAACAGATAGGCAGCTGTGGCAGGAGAGAGATGATACCTGCGCGCAACGGAAGAGAATGTCTCGTTATAGTTCTTCAGATCCGTGAGCACTCTCTGAACCGTGAATGCGGAGATACTCATACTGCCAAAGGAGAATGGATTCTTCTCTGCATAGGTTCGATGACATACCGGACAGACATATCGTCTGGCCCGGTAAAGCAGCGTACATTTACGATCAGAAAGAACACTGTGCGTAATCTTCTTCCAGTAATAATCTTTGATCCTTGGAGTTTTACAGCCGCATTCCGGGCAGGGCTCATAGTGCGGAACGAGCCGGACTGAGATCTGTGCATTTCCATTCAAGTTCTGATACTGGAAGTCCTCCACATCACTGTCTTCCAGGCCGAAGAGCTCCATGATGTCCTCTTTATTCGTGTTAAGAGACATACCGATGACCTCTGATTCTGCAGGGAATCGATTGAATACCGTATACCATGCATGAATTCCTTTCCGGAAAGCCGAATCAAAATGATGAACGAAGGGCTTTTCTTCAAAATGATGAGGTGAAACGTTCCTTCGTTCGGTATTGATCGGCTTTCATCCCTTCTGCCCTCAGAATAGGAACGCAGAGGCTTCTTTGATATTCCTGCTGTGAGAAAAAGAGGTCATGTGAAAACGAGCTGGCAGCGCAGCTTTCTGTTCTGCAGGAACTGCCTGCCAAGCAGGGTAATACAATTCGTGGTTATATCCGTATTGAGGTAAATGCGCCTGGTATTGAGAATACTCTGCCAGTACCGGTTGAACTTCCAGCGGATCAGCCGTACAGCGTCATAGTCAAAGGAATTACCGCTTTCTTCAACGGTAAAGGAACGATCCCCGCATGAAGTAAGAACAGCGGTAAAATCGTCCGCGGTGCGGCTGCTGTAGGGGATCATGAAAGACAGCAGAACTGCATCTGCAGACGAGCCTTTCCGGTAAACACGCTTAATGATCAGTGGCACAGTATGATCAAGAATGGTAAATCTTCTGCTGTACTTTGCGTAATACAGATAGCCATTATTCACAATCAGTTCGGAAACCGACTGATCATAAAAGACCTGAACAGCTCTTGTAATGATTTCCTGTGTGGAAGAATCGTTTGAGGAATGAATCAGGCGATTCTTAACAAACTCCACGAGCTTGTGCAAATGACAATGAATCATGATCATCAGACAGGTCTATAATGGAGTCGCTGGCATATGCTGGACTGCGAAGGGTTTGGGGATGCCAGCTTTTATTATTGCCAGGAGCTCAACATTCCTCCTTTACCTGAAGGATAGTCTTTTTCATCCAATTCGAACAATACCTGTACAAAAAAAGCAAACCCCAGAGTCTTAAACTTTCACAGACATACATAAAAGATGGCAACCCCATCACCTTGAAATGCAGGTCACCATCCCCTCAAATTTTTAAATATCCCATCTATTTTGATGAGATGTTCTTTCCGGTCATCAAGCACGAGACTGAGATTGTGAACGGTAAGAAACTTAGGGGCATTTCACGCAACAAGATCTGTGTAGCAGCAGCTTATGATAAACATGGGCATATGTATCTTGCCGTAGAGAGAACATCAAAGCCATCCAGAAAGACAACATGGGAAGCTCTCGGAAAACATATCAAGCCTGGATCAAAACTGATTCATGATGGAGATAATTCGCATGGAATACTTGTCGAACGACTCCATCTGACAGAAGAAGTGCATACTACGAGTGAGACCAAAGGATTATCGGACAAAGACAATCCTCTGGATCCGATTAACAATCTGCATTCACTGGCAAAGCAATATATGCGTGCACATGGCGGTTATGACAGGGACAATCTTCAGGACTGGATGAATCTGATCTGGTTTGTTCTGTCAGAGCCTAGTAATCGATATGAGAAGGTCGACCTTTTCATCAGACGGGCAATAATGTCGCCACATGTGGTGAAATTCAGAGATGCGATGTCAAAAAAGTCCGCTGAATAAGCCCGCAGTCACCCCCCCCTGGTGCAAATGTCGATTTTTTCTTAAAATATTAGCAATCCTATTGATATGTGTTAATTTACAGGAGATTGTTAGTATGAAATTCATTCACATTGCGGATCTGCATTTTGGAAAAATCATTTACGGACTTTCTATGATTGATGATCAGAAAGACTGGGTTGAGAAGTTCCTGGACATGTGCAGAAAAGAAAGACCGGATGCTGTGGTAATTGCAGGAGATGTGTATGACCGTAGCACACCTTCCGGTGCAGCGGTGGAACTGCTTGACCATCTGCTGACCAGTTTGTCTGAGATGAAAATTGTTGTAATGATGACTGCGGGAAATCATGATTCCGGGCAGCGGCTGGCATTTGCACATGAAATGCTGGCGAAACAGAAAGTGCATATTGCCGGAACATTACAGAAAGAAATGGTTCATGTGCGATTTGAAAATCCTGATGGTGCAGGACCAGTGACATTCTGGCTGATGCCGTATCTTTTTCCGGAAGCCATCAGCGTTCTTCTGCAGGATGAAAACATTCACAGCTACGATACCGCTGTCAGGAAGCTTCTGTCAGCGCAGAATATTAATTTCTCGGAGCGGAATGTCATCATTGCCCATCAGAATGTAACTGCAAATGGCATAGAAGTGGAACGGGGCGGATCAGAGTCAATGGTCGGTGGCGTTGGCGAAGTGGATTATACGGCATTTGATGGCTTTGAGTATGCGGCACTGGGACATATTCATTCGGCCTATCCGGTTGGCAGACCATCCGTGCGGTATGCAGGAACACCAATGTGCTATCACTTTGAGGAGACCAGACAGCCGGCCAAGGGACCGCTGCTGGTGGAACTTGGAGAAAAGGGACAAGATCCATCCGTTAAATTAGAGAAGATTGATCCGCTTCACAAAATGAAATGGCTTGAAGGAACATATGCAGAAGTTCGTCAGCAGATGCGCGATGATGTCGGGCGGAATGAATATATCGGCATAACGCTCAGTGATCAGCGTGTTCGTCCGGAAACTTCAGCAGAGTTTCATGAGCTTGCTGAAAGCAGGCAGAGCAACCTGCTTGAACTGCTGAGCTCATGGTCAGCAGTTCCGGAATCCGGAAAACATGCAGATGCAAAATCGATTCGCGAGAAGCCTGTTGAGGATTTGTTTGCTGATCTTTACAGAGATCGAAACGGCGACAATCCGCCGGACGATGTTTCCTACAAACTGATGCAGTATGTAGGAGAACTTGTAAGAAACAGTGATCCGCATGAACCACTGAATGATAAGGATGCTGATAAGATCCTGAATTTTGCAGCAAAACTGACGGAGGATGCACAATGAGACCGGTAACTCTGACGATGAAGGCATTTGGATCGTATGCTGAAGAAACAACGGTTCCTTTCAATCGATTCAACGACGGCTTGTTTCTGATCACCGGTGATACC
Source organism: Galactobacillus timonensis (assembly GCF_900240265.1). NCBI lineage: Bacteria > Bacillati > Bacillota > Erysipelotrichia > Erysipelotrichales > Erysipelotrichaceae > Galactobacillus > Galactobacillus timonensis. The sequence goes on along the minus strand of NZ_LT964739.1, from coordinate 228,253 downwards.
GGTGCTGGCAAGACAACGATCTTTGATGCAATTGTATATGCACTTTATGGAGAACTAAGTGGATCTGCAAGTTCCGACCGGAAGCCAGAGATGATGCACTGTGACAAAGTAGAGAAATCTGTGCCGACGGAAGTAAAGATGGAATTTCAGCAGAATGGCAAGACATACACCGTGACCCGGACACTGCGGTTTACCAGGGAACGCAGAACCGGTGAGTATAAAAAGATAACCAAGAATGCTGTGCTGTATGAACCGGAAGGAAAGACCATTGAAGGAGATTCAGCAGTTTCAAGGAGATGCACGGAGCTTCTGGGTCTTAACAAAGATCAGTTCCGGCAGATTGTCATGCTGGCACAGGGAGAATTCCGCGAGTTCCTGAAATCAGATAGTGAGGAGAAGAGTAAGATTCTCGGGAAGCTGTTCGACAGCAGCATCTATGTACGGTATGAAGAGCTGCTTGCCGATGCCGCCGGAAAGCTGAAAGAGAAACGAATTTCTAACATGGATGCAGTCCGTGTGCAGATGGAGACGGTATTCGTATATCAGGAGATTGAGGATCCGGAAGAACGTGAAAAATATCTTCCGGCAAATCCGGATCTTGTGCAGAATCTTTCAGATCTCCTGAAAGAGGAGAATACTGAACTCTTTGATCTGAAAAAAACACGTGATGAGAGTGATAAGCTGCGGACAGACCTTACAAAGCAGAGGACCAATGCAGAAGCTGTAAATAATGATTTCGATCTGCTGGATCAGTATCAGAAGAAACTGGAAGAATTGAGCCATCAGAAAGCATCCATAGATCTGCTTCGGAAACAATACCTTCAGGTAGAAAATGTGCAGCACCAGATTATGCCTTTGTACGATGCGTGGTTTACAGCATCAGGCCTGCTTTCAGATAACCAGAAAGGCATTTCTGATACTAATAATCAACTGAAAGAGGCTGAAAAAGTAATGAAGGAAGCTGAGAAGCTGAAAAATGCAGATGAGTCAGAAACTCTGAAAAGCTCTGAACTTGGTGCAGCAATAAAGGAACTTAAAAATTCACTTGGTCAGTATGATGATCTGCAGGAAAAACAAAAAGAATTGAATAATGCACTGAATATTCTGGAATCACTGAACAGGCAGGCAGCAGAAGCAGACAAGTCATGGAAAGCACTGGATCAGAAGATACGGAATGAGCGTGAAGAACGTAGCAATCTGGAAGATGCTCCTTTAAAGAAGACAGAGGCAGACCAGAAACTGAATGAAACGTCAGTAAAGCTGGCTGAACTGCAGAATCTGCAGGAAAACATTCAGAGCATTCATGAGACTGAGAAGAAAAGGGACAGGGCACAAGATGCGCTGAATCAGCTTACCACCGATGCATCGAATCTGAACACAATATACAGCCGGAAATACAACCGCTTTATCAGTGGACAGGCTGGCATTATGGGGTCTCAACTGGAAAGCAATCTTGATAAAGATGGAAGTGCTGAATGCCCTGTGTGCAGGACACGTTTTATTCGCGGCCAGGTACATAGCTTTGCACAGATAGAAGCTGATGTTCCTTCACAGACAGAAGTCGAACAGGCAGAAAAGCAATGGAAGGCCGTAGAACTGCAGAGGCAGAAAAAACAAACTGATTTTACAGAGCTTAATACAGAAGCAGTAGAGAAGCAGACATCTGCTGCAGAAAAAGGACAGAAACTCTTCGAAGACTGCACAGGCTGGGAAATACTTTGCGATCCGGACTATCTGAATGTAAAGAACAATGAGCTGAATGATCTGAAGTTACAGCAGACATCTTCTGCAGAGATACTTACTGCAAAAGCTGAAAAGTACAATGAGCTTGGAAAGCAACTTCAGAAAGACGAAGCTGCTTTGAAAACTGCTGCTGACAGAAAAGCTGCTTTGCAGAAGCAGGCACAGGATGCCGATACTGCATGCAGTACACTGAGAGGTGAAGCTGACGCGATGCAGAAAGCGCTGAAGTATCCGGATAAAGCTGCTGTGCAGGATGCTGTTCGTACGCTTACAGTGCAGAAAAATGAAATTGACGATCTGGTAAAAGAGCATGAAAAAGCCTTTGAGAAAGCAAAGGAGCAGAATGATACTCTTGCAGGAAAGATTGATGCACTTCTGAAGCAGAAACCAGATCTTGAAATGAACGTTGAGAACAATCGTAAAAAACTCAATGCTGCATTGACCGCAAATAAGCTGGAATCCGATAAAGCTGCTATGGAAATTCTTGATGCTGTAGAATCAAAGGATATTGAACTGTGGCTGAAACAGACTGATGCAAGTCTTAAGCTGTATGACCAGAATCGAGCAACAGCTGAAAAGCAGGTCAATGACATGCTGGATAAGACGAAGGGAAAAGAGCGCTCCAGACTTGATGAATTCGATGCGAAGATCAAAGAAGCCGTGGACAAGTATGAAGCCGCAAATGATGCGTACAATAAAAAGCAGACAAAGATAGATCAGCACAATGATATCCTTAAGAAAGTAACAGAGGCAAAGCGACAGCTTGCCGCAACTGATCAGACTTGGAAGATGCTTTCCGAGTTATCGGATCTGGCTAATGGAGCAGCTGGTGAAGGTGGAAAGCTGAGTTTTGATCGATATGTCATGGGAACAGTCTTCCAGGAAATCCTGGAAATGGCTAACCATCGGCTTGATGTAATGTCCGGAGGCAGGTATGAACTTCAGCACGAACTGGATGCAAATCGTTCCAATTCTGCTGCCGGACTTGGTGTGGTGGTTCTGGATATGAGTTCAGGTCAGACACGTCCCAGCGCATCCTTATCGGGAGGTGAATCATTTATTGTTTCGCTTGCACTGGCTCTTGGATTATCGGATGTTGTTCAGAATCATTCTGCAGGAAAGGAACTCGATACACTGTTTATTGATGAAGGCTTTGGATCTCTTGACGATGGAACACTTGATAAAGCTGTTTCTGTTCTGAACAGTCTCACAGACAGCAGCAGTCATCTTGTCGGAATCATCTCTCATGTAGATCGGCTGCAGGAAAGCATCGTTCAGCAGCTTGTTGTAAAGAATACGGAAAATGGAAGTACTTTGGAGCTGCGAGGAGTGGAATAATCGGACANACTATCTGAACTTGTTCGCACTGATCTATAACGCACCAAATGACATCTACGAAAAGATCGACTTTCTGTTAAATCTAGGATTTGAAACGCCTGAAACGCTTAGATACAGAACATTGTTTGCCGGAAAAAAGGCAAAATCAGGGGGCCGATAGCACCCGTGTGCAAATCCGGCCTGTTTTCTTTTGGTGCTCCTGTCAAAGCTACTGCTTATTCCGTTCGCCCCACTTCAAGTGGGGGATTAATGGTTGGATCATTTATATTTTCCTATCCATATAATTATTTCTTTATTTCAACCCGCCTAATTGCATATATGTTTACTATGAGCGCATGGCTTTTCTAGCATGCCTGATACCTGTTTTGTCCCTTCCAGTTTTCACGAGAAATAAGATTTCTCTGATACATTTCATTCAGGATACTCTGCAGCGAGGCATTGTCCATGTTGGCCCTGCGTACTACAGCATCCTCGGCAATCTGTTCAAGTGTCATCTTCTTCTCTGACAGAAGATCATCATATAGATAGTTCATCAGATAACGCTTATCAATATGATCCGGTATTCTGCGATAGCTGCCTCCATACGTCTGATAAACATCTCCTGCTTTTTTCATTTCATGAAGTATCTTTGAAACATCATCTTCATCAATTTCATCAATATTGTTTTCGGCCAGAATCTGTTTCACACTTTTAGGCTCATCATTTATTGTTTTTTCGATTCTGCCTCGAAGCTTATTTCTTCTGATGGCAGATGGATCTTGAGGAAATGGATACTTTTCAGCCAATTCCTTCTTTTTAGCAGTACGGAATTCCTTTACTTTCTGACTGATCACCTGTTTTCTTCCGGCGTATTCATTTTCAATATCAGAAATTCTTTCATAGGCTTCTGCAATTGCCTGATCCAGTGACTGAATGTAAACCTTCAGATTCTTTTTTTCACTGAATTTAAATACACCCAGTTGTTCCAGCTGCGCTCTTTTTTTCCTGCGTTCTTCTTCATTTGCATCTATCTTTTTCTGACATTCCTGCTTATCCCTTATATATTTCTCTTCATAGGACTTCTCCAGCTGCTTTTCATAATCAAACGCAGCATCCAGCAGCTCATTATCTATCTGTTCCTCAATGCGGTCTCTCTCTTCAACCCAGGCCTGCTGTTCTGCTTCTCTTTTCGCAATTTTATCTTCTCTTGCTTTTTTCGCAGCTTCAGCCTGCTGTTTTACAAGTACCTTTGCACGTTTCTTATCATCAGACTGCTTCTTCAACAAAGCTTTGATTTCAGGTGTTTTCAATGCCTGTCTTACATCACTGAAATCAATAACTTCCTTTTGTCCTTTTTTGGTGCCGATTTGTTTCATTGCTGCATCGTAAAGTTCCAAAAGAAGGAGATTATCCGGGTTGTTCTTACTTTGTGCCTGAATGACAGCTGCTGCAGACATTTCCATATTATGGATTTCCTGAGCTAGTCCGATCAGATGCACTGTACCTTTTTCCTTGACTGATTCAGCATTTCCCAGCCCGCTTTGTGCAGCTGATGCTTCCATGATCGTCTGGACTTTCACAGCAGTCAGATATTGAGCAGATGTATCAGACAGCAGTTTCTTGAACTTTGCTACGAATTTTTCATTCAGTTCCGCATTGCGGTTTTTCTCGCTGTCAATTGGTTCCAGAACTGATAATCTTTCTTTTGGCTTGAAAGTATCAAGCAGGCTGTTTACATATGCAGTCACTCTCTTGAGATCTGATTTTCTTGCATTCTGAAACAGCAACCGGAACAGCTTTATCTGTGTCTTAAGCGTAATGAAAATCATCACATGTATAGCACCAGTGTCATATACACTGTAATAGGCACCGCCGGTTCTTTTTCCGGTATAAAGAACCGATTTAACAGAGGAAAAAATTACTTCTGTTGATTCACGTGAAAGCTCACAGAATGAATATGCAGTCTGAGCTCTTGCTTCAGGAAGCTTAAGCTCTGACAAACCGTTTACATCAAATGACTCGCCTGCATATATGCAGACTTTGCCCATGTCCGCATCCTTTGGATGATCCGGATCAGGAAACCAAGCAGCAAAATCACGGTCTTTTTTCTTCTGGACAGAATATCCATCCGGAATGCCGATACTGTATTTGTCATTTGAGAAAGTGTTGTTTTCTTTGAAGGAAATGCTGAAGCTGTCTACAAATGCGTTATCTGATCCAGTTGCAAATGCAGCATAGGCATCTTCAATGGGCATATCATCAAGTGCGTCATTACTGTCTTCTCTGCCGTTTTTTCTCAACCCTTTTTTTATTTCATCGTCGGCATAAAATGCTTTCTCCGGATCACCTTTATCCTCATTCTCATAATCCTTATCCCAGTCCGGGTTGTTTCTGCCGAGTACTTTATAAATCCTTACCTTGCTTTCAAGTTCCGGATCATCCATTGTTGTAAGAGCCTTCTCATACCAGTCAACGGCTTTCTTCATATTGCCATTGCATCCGGTTCCGAACTGATAGCATCTGCCAAGATCTTTCATAGCAAGGCCATATCCCTGCTTTGCTGATTTCTGAAACAGTTCAAAAGCCTTCTTGTCATCCTGTTTCAGATACTCGCCTCTTGCATAGAAACAGCCAAGGCTGTGCTGACATGCAGCATTCCCAAGTTCTGCGCCCTTCTGATAATAATCAACTGCTTTTGCGGTATTCTGTTTAACTCCTCTGCCATGATCATAGGCCAATGCAAGCGGCCACATGGCTTTCGCACAGTTCTGCTCAGCAGATTTTCTTGCCCACTTTACGGATTCCTTGTAATCATTGCTAGGTCCTGCCTGTTCCAGCGTTCCTCCTAATTCCATTAGTTTTACTGCAAGTTCTGCCTGTGCTTCAGCATCACCAGCTTCGGCCTTGCTGAGCAGATCATCCATTTTTTCAAATTGTGCCGCTATTGGTTCAGCTTCCTCATCACCGGATTGTGACGCTTTCTTCATCCATTCTGCAGCCTTTTTAAAATCACGCTTCACACCGAAACCTTTGACATAAAACAGACCAAGATTGAACATTCCATTTGAATCACCTGCATCCGCCAGTTGTTCAAACCAGTATGCTGACTTTTCCGGATCCTGCTTTAAGCCGTCTGTCCCATTCAGATAAGCCATGGCAAGTGCTTCCATGCTGGCTGTATCCCCCTTTTCAGCCGTCGCTGTCATGTCAGTAGCCGAAGAATCCTGATCTGCATTTTCCGCAGTCATCTCATCCGCATAAGGACGAAGCATCAGTTCTTCCGGCATAAAGGCAACATGACAGGGAAGCTCCGGGCGCTCCATTCCCTGTACAATCTCAGCTGCAGCATCTTCAGCGCAGCCTGTTGCATGAAGAATTACTCCTGCCCCATGATTCCCAAGTTTTTTCAATTCATCTAACTTTCCGGAATAGGCCAGAAAACGACGCATTTCAACAACGGAAAGCATGTATAAAGTAAGAGATCTGTTTTCTTCCGAAAAATCATCCTGACTAAGTGAAATATTAAAGTTCTCATCAATGGTCCAGAAACGTGATCCCTGTATCAGATAATCAGATAATGCTTTACATTCATTTCTTGTATAAAGGGTTATTGTCACTTTTTCTTTGCCAGCTTTCAGAATACCCATCAATGTTATGTCTGTAAAATCGACGACCATCTCGTAAGCATCAGTTTGTTTCTTTGGAGTATACGTTTCCTTAAGTTCATCGTTCAGGATTTTCATCATTCTGCAGGCAAATGCGTACAATGTCTGCTGATCTATAAAAAGGTCAACTGATTGATCCAGATCGCCATTCATATCGTTTTGCTGCATTTCCTCTGCGCCTGGTTTTCTGTTCTCGTGATCATTGGATTTCGACATAATGCATTCTCCGTTTATCTTTTCTTTTCGCTAAATTAAACAAGATTTGGTTCACTATACGTTTTTATACACTCTCAAGTAGGAAACTGTCATTAGAAGCCATAAAAATGGAGGACAACAATGAGAGTTCCCGATGTTCTTTGTAAGTTTTTCAGCCTCACTGATTCCCAGCAGGATCGCGTCATCCGTGTCGTCAATGACATGGCGAATCTGAATGCTCAGCTTGCCGGGACCGAGCCGGAGGTATGTCCTAAATGCCATTGTGCCGACGGATTTACAAAAGCTGGCTTTGAGCACATTAAACATACGGACGGGAAGCGTACTGGCAATCCTTACGCCACTAAGCAGATCTATCGCTGCAAAACCCGTGGCAAGCGCTTTGTATATGATTCCGGAACCATGACGCAAAACCTCAAGATCACGCAGGAAGAATTCGTTGAGATTTGTAAGGACGCAATTCTCTGCGTACCGATGAAGAAAACCGCAGGCAGACTCAACCGGTCCATACAGTGTGTATTTGAGAACCGCCATAAATTTCTCTGTTTCCTTGAAAAAGCTCTGGGGGAAGAAACAGAAAAGCTGGGAGGTACCGTGGAAATAGATGAGACGTATGTGCTTGAGTCTCAGAAAGGAGCCAGGTCAATCAAACGGGAAGTTCGCAGAAGAGGCGAATCCAGCCATTACAGAGGAATTTCCCATGAGCAGGTCTGTATCGTCACATCTTCCGATCGTAATGGCCATGAAGTTTATANGCTTGAGTCTCAGAAAGGAGCCAGGTCAATCAAACGGGAAGTTCGCAGAAGAGGCGAATCCAGCCATTACAGAGGAATTTCCCATGAGCAGGTCTGTATCGTCACATCTTCCGATCGTAATGGCCATGAAGTTTATAAGACAGCCGGAACTGGAAGGCCCTCAGCAGACGATATTGATGAAGGATTCGAAGAAAAAATTGAATATAAATCAGAGATGTACGTAGATGGCTCGCATATTTACGACGATCTGGCGAAGAAAACCGAATGCGACATTCGTCATCTGAAAGGCTATGCGAGCTACAACAAAGTTGAGCATCTGAATACCGTCAACTGCATCCATTCCATGTTTAAGAAAGTCTACGCATTTTATCGGGGCGTCGCATCGTATTACCTCGATCGTTATCTAGCACTGTTTGTCTTTATGCGGAGATTTTTGGGTATGGTTGACAACGAAATTACAGAGCTGATTGTCAGGAAGCTGAAGGGGGTAAGGTATAACGTTACCCGTGAAAAATTAAAGCATGTGTACATGACCGCTTTATAGAAGCATTTCCAAAAGCTCGCATCAAATCTGGTTTAACTTAGCGTTTATTTTATATGATTCCAATTTTTTCAGCTTCCTGTATAACTTCTTCATCACTCATATTGTCAACGTTTATCATGTCCGCAAATGCTGCAGGACCACTGCCTGCATATGCAGCTGTTCCGTATTCATCTTTCAGTCTTCTACGAAGCTCTTCTACATCGATAAATGAATTATCAGAATCATTATCATTCCAGAACATATTTTCTCCTTTTTAAAATGCTCAAAATGGACAGTGATCTGCAGGTACAAATGAGAAACCATTATTTTCTGCATATTCCTCTGCTTTGCTGCCAGGCTTTCCATAGATCGTAAAATGATCTATTTCGTTTCCTTCTTCATCCTCATCGAATACAGGAAAACCATCCTCGTCCCATTCGAATGGGGCTCCTATAAATGCATTATCTGCAATCTTTTTAACTGACTAAGGAATATAAACATCATAAATGCTCGAATACTGGAATGCGTCGTCATCAATGACTTTCAAACATTCCGGAAGATTCCACTGCTTGATCCCCTGTGAACCTTCAAAAGCGCCTTTTCCGATAATTGTCAGTGTACCCGGAAGCTTTATAGATTCTAGTTGGCAGCCGCTGAAAGCGTATGCTCCGATTTCTTCGGTTCCATCCTCCATCAGAACTTTTTTTACAGGATTGCAGCTGAATGCATTTCTTCCAATCTTTTTGACAGAACCGGGAATATACACTTTTCTGATCGGCTCCAGACTTTTCCGTTTTTCCCGAGGAATCCTTCGGGTGCGATCATGATCATCCAGACTGAATAAATCCGGCCCTATTTCAGATAATTCTTTATGATCCAGCATTGATGGAATTTTAACGGTCGAGTGCCGCCCTGTATAATTCACAATCCGGACAGTTCCGTCTTTCAAAAGATTGTATTCCCATTCTTCGAAAATAATGCCATTCCTTGTTATTGGTTTCGGAATATCAACCTTCTTCTGATCTACTACTTTCTCTGAACCGCCGAACATTTCAATAAATTTATCTTCAGTAATGACAGGCACATTGAGCTTCTTCGCTTTTTCTCTTTTGGCTGAATAACCATCGATGTTATCAACGAGATAATCTGTTTTTTTACCTACGTTTTCTGTCACCTTACCGCCATCTGCAGTAATGCATTCCACAATTCCATCTCTACCTTGAAAGTGCTTCATCTCACCTGCAATGACAAACTTCTTTCCCGCACAACTATGCAACTGATCAGAATTCCCAACCTTTTTCCTTTCGGTCATGTCCCAGGTGTCAGCCATTTTTTCATAAGGAGGATCAAAGAACATGTCCTCTGAATAATTGTACTGATCATTATCCGGATCATATTCATCCGGATCCCCATCCGAAAAGCCATCCGGCATCTGGATCCTGCTGCACAATCTTCATTGCTGCATTCAACCCCTCCACCGTAGCAAAGATCCTTGGCAGCTTACTCATGAAACCTGTTCCCATATCGTATTAATCCTCCTTATCTTGTAAAATCAGAACGGGCACATTTCAACTGAAATAAGGCTGAATTCATTTCCATAACTTATAATTGATAAAAGAAATACAGAGTGACACACATCACAAGCATCTGTCTATTATTAGCAGAGATGGATTATTTCCTCTTTTGCTTCTTAAGAGTATTTTACCAGAAATTGACATTCAGTCAGCAATGAGATCAGCAAAAAGCAATGAAAAGAGCAGGTCCGGTTAATCAAGCCTGCTCTCTTCTCCTTGGGGTCTCCAAAATCCTTGGGGGAGTGAAGTTTGGGGGACCACTTTGGGGGACCTCCTGAATTCAACTTTGGGGGACCGGGATTCATTTGAATTTTATTGACATATTTCAAGAATAAAAGGAAAGAGTGACCAGCGGGGATATACCTTGCCAGCCACTCTTTTTCGCTCCTATCATGGTGATTGCTGAGTCAACGACGAAGGAGCGATGATTAACAAAGAAAGTATAACAAGGATTTTGAGACTTGGTGATGATTCTGCAGACGTCACCGATGTTCAGATAAGCAGCGACACTATTGAGGTCACTCTGCAGAAGAAAGATCAGGTGATGTTCTGCCCTGAATGCGGATGCCGGATGGAATCTAAAGGTATTCGTGTGCGAAAGGTAAACCACCCTGTCATGCAGGACGGCTATAAGCTGATTCTGCACGTCAAAGAACGCAAGTGGCACTGCCGAAACTGTAATTTCTATACGCACGACCGATTCAATTTTCTGGAGGACTACAAGCAGAACACCTCGCTGGTCCCGATCATGATCGTAAATGAGATGAAAGACCTGCATGTCACGGCCAGGCAGGTTGCTGTACGCTTCAATGTATCAGATACCTATGTTATGACAACATTTATGCAGTACGTGAATATGCCCCGCCTGAAATTCACGGAGGCGATCTGTGTGGATGAGGTTCACATGGTATATGACCGTAGAGATCTGTACAGCCTGGTAATCATGGATTTCAAGAGCGGTCAGGTGATTGATATGCTGCCAAACAGCTATGAGAGCACTTCACAGGAATACTTCCTCAATATCCCGAGGGAAGAGCGTGCAGGCGTCAAGTATCTGATCTGCGATATGTACAAGCCATATATCAATTACGTGCAGAGATACTTCTACAATGCCATTGCGATCGTTGATAGTTTTCATGTGATTCAGCTGATCATCAACCGGATCAGGCAGTATATTCGCATGGTCATGAAGAAATATCAGGAGCTCGACAGAAAGGAACTGAAAGAAAAGAATTACAGAAATAACGCAAGCCATAAGACGATGCGTGAATCACGCGAGGTCACTTATCTGAGACGTTATGACTACTTCCTTCTGAAAAATCATGATGACATCGACTTCACGGCTGGCTGGCGTACTTCAAAACGCGGCAATGAATATTACTTTGATCCCTACGTTTATGAGAAGAATTTCTTGGGACTGGACAAGAACTTTTCGAAGATTCGTGACCTCAAAGAATTGTATGTCCAATTCAATAAGAGACACGTCAACGATCCCGAAGGAGCTTCGGAAGATCTGAATAAGATCATTGATACTTATCAGAACAGTGATCTCTCCATGTTCAGGGAGATTGCTGTCACTCTGAAGACGTATCATGACAACATCGTCAACTCTTTTACCTACATCTCCGGAGCTGACAGAAAGAACTCTAACGAGATGATGACACGACTGTCCAACGGCCCCATGGAGGGATTTAACGTCCTGCCAAAGGATCTCAAAAGACAATCCAGAGGCGTCAGTAATTTCGAATACACCCGCAACAGAATCCTTTGGGCAACACGTGAGCAGAAACCAATGCTTGCGATACCTCGCAGCCGCGAAGACGTTCATACTTCTACCGGAAAGAAGCGCGGCCCATACAGTAAACAAAGCGGCAAGCAGGATACCTCATTAGATAAATAATACGGAGGAAAGTCGTTGACGCAGCACTCCTGCCAGATCGATGACAGAGGATCATCTCTTCTGTCATACTGCCCCACAAGAAAATCCGGAAGCCAAAGGTCACATCACTATGGCGATCTAAATTTATCTGGGGATGCCTCGAAAACGAAGTAAAAAAACTTGGGGTGTCGGGGTACCCCATGAAGGTTTATCCCACCACGAAACCGTCTGGTAAAACAGGCGGTTTTTGAATGGAAAGGAAAAGGAGACCGCCTGTTACGGCTGCGTCTCCTGAAGTTCTTCGTATTCGTCCAGAAACATCTCACAATAGATGGCGATGCGGGCAAGCATCTCGTCTGTGTTCATGGCATACAGAGTCATATTGCTCGTTTGGTTACGCTGCTTCAGCTCACATTCAATGCCGCGCATTAATCGCTGTGCTGAGCGGCATATTCGGTTCATGGAACGAATGCTGGCCTGCAGATATTGTTCTGCTTCTTTGCCATACAAACGGGCTCCTTCTGCAGTGATCCATGCCTGTTCGGGACTCAGGGGCTGAAAGCTGGTTGAAGTCATTGCTTAACCTTCTTTGGCGGAATGACAGGATTCAACATTGGCTTGGAGCTCTTTCTGAGCACATAGAGGCAGCGGCTGCGGAACCTGTCCCAGTTGGTATATCCGTTGGCTGCTTTCTTGATCGTCTTGATGATTGAGTTCCGGTTCTCCATCAATCCGTTATTCAGTTTTATGTCGGACACTACCACCTGGCCTGTGTCCTTATCGACTGTATGACGCTGCTTTACGACAATGAAGGAGTTGATAATCTCCTCTCTCCAGCTGATCAGGGTGCGGGAGAACTCTTTCATTTCCGGAATACCACTGGCTGCGAAGGACTGAATCAGTTTGTTCAGCTCCTGGGGAGCAGTATCGTAAGTGCAGTTGTCATAGAAGTCCACAACGTCATCCTTGAGGTCCCATGCCTTTTTCAAATCGGGATGAACGGCTTCGATCATGGCTTTAATTTCGTAATAATTGAGGAACCGGTTCAGCTTGCGGTTCATTTTCCTTGGATGGCCGGGATCGAACAGCTTTTTACCATCTTTGTCTCTGGCGTCCAGCCGCTTGAATATCATCCAGTTGAATGTCTTCAGCAGATAATACTCGTTGGTTTGTGTTTTTGTGCCTTCAATATATTTTGGAGTCTGCTTCATTACTCTGATCCGGACGCTGTCAGCCTTTCTGGAGAGCTCCTGGCTGACATGATAATGGTCAACGGAATGATAGGCCTTAGGGAACAGCTGACGTATGATGGCGCGGTATTCACTATACATGTCCGTGGCAATCATTTTGACGCGCTTTCGCTCTTCCACTGGGATTTTGAGAAAGTAGCTGAGCAGATAATCTTTTCTTCTGCTTGGCAGGATATCCACCGGCTCCTGTGACTCAAAGTCGAGAATAACGAACACATATTTTGAGTTCTCTCCCGGATGATAAAATGCGTAGTTCTCATCCCAGCACATCAATGTGGGCAGAGGTCTTCGCGCCTCCTTTACGTGGGCATCGAAGACGGAGGCAGCGGTTGTGGGAGAGATGTGATACCGCTTAGCGACGGAAGCGAAGGTCTCGGTCTGAATCTTCAAATCGTTCAGAATGTTTTCAACCGTGAGGGCGGAGATGTGCTGCTTCCTGAAACAGAATGGATTGTTCTCATAGTACGTTCGATGACAGACAGGACAGATGTACCTGCGGGCATGATAGAAGATGGTGCACTCACGATCAGTAAAGACGCCGTGGCTTATCTTCTTGTCAATGTAGTCCTTAACCCTTGGCAGGGTACAGCCGCAATCGGGACAAGGCGGATGATCCGGCCGCAGTAAAACATGGACAGACGCACTGCCATTGTCATTATGGAAGATGACATTCTCCACACTGCCTGTATCGAGGTTAAAGAATTCAAGAATGGCCTGTTTATCAGATTGTTCGGACATAGATCTTCTCCTTTGAGCCCAGCATAGGGGAAGATCAGGAAAGGCCCAAGTCAAAGTCATTTGGCCCATTCAGGCAGAGATTGATTCCGGCCACCCAGCCACTGGAAGAATCATATTCCGGAGCCCGGCGGACATCACGCCGGAATAGAACACGAAGCTGTTGAAGCAGCGAATCAGGCGGATCAACCAGCTTCAGGAAAATCCGGAGCTGCACAATGAGCTTATCGAGCCATTTGTTCCAACGGTAAACGGAAGAATCGGAAGGAAGCGAATAACGATCAAGATCCAGATCATTGTCCAGAGCCGATTCGATGGTCTGCACCGAGTAGTGCTTGTAAGGGACAAGGAAATCAGGGAGAACACGGTGATGTCTTCCGTTGGAAGAGACGGCGACAGGAATCCAGATCCAGTAAGAACCTTTTGGCGTTTTAACGCACCTTCTGGCAGTTCCGCAGAATCTCATTGGCAGGCCTGTTTCAGGATCCAAAACAGGTTCGCTGCATTTCATCAAAAATCATTCAGATGATTAGGATGTTTAACAATTTTGTATTGTGAATGTGGTACACTAACCATGGTTTTGGTTATGGGTTCAGAGATGGCTGGAAACTAGTCTCTGAACCTTTTCCTTTCTATTGATGTCTCTAACCGCATGATAATCGGTAAATACGAAAAGGAGAAGGTCTTTGTGCCTCCCCATGAGGGTTTACAGCTCTTTAACTCCTCCCGGATCATCAATCCCAGGATTTCTTAGAGGCACCCCCAAACCCCATCTATTTTTAGATAGTCCTTATCACGTAGTATTTATTCCGAAGTATCGGTGCAAGAAAATGTACGGAGAGCTGAGGAGGGATGTTGTCGAAATCTTACGCAGAGTATGTGAAATAGAAGGAATCAAGTTGATCAAAGGGGCAGTATGCAGCGATCATGTTCACATGTATATATCAGTTCCGCCCAAGATCAGTATATCGACGGCGATGTCACGAATTAAAGGAAAGAGTTCACTGATGATCTTCGATCGGCATCCGGAAAAGCGTGACAAATACGGACGACATTTCTGGGCAAGAGGATACTATTGCGAAACCGTTGGAAACGTGAACGAAGAGACAATAAAGAAGTATATAACGGAACAGGAAAATTCAGATCGAATTGAGGGATAAGCTTCCTTTAGGAAGCAGCCTGTAAAAAAATGGTCGATTAGACCTCGCCTTTAGGCGATGGAAGAAATGAATCCCGGAGGGATATGCGCAAACCACCAGCAGAGCTGGTGGTCATGACTTTGTAGCTTTTTAAAGTCAATAAATGTTAGAAGAAGCTTAGACCGTAAAAAAATACTCCATTAATTAATTCTTCCTTTTTAATAAGCCAGAATTTTCCGAAGTATGATCCGATGAATCAGTTTGTACTTGACTGGTAGTTGACATAAGAAAAGCAGATGAAGATAAAAATCAGTTTTCCGAGCTATAGGTAATTTTCCATTCTATTAGAACAGGAGAAACTTCAGCAATGAATAATGAGTTTATCACTGACAAAAATGGTTTTCTTACAAAATATACTGGGAAAGCCGTTGAGGTTTTTTTTCCAAAAAACATAAAGACCGTAGCAATCGGTTATTTTGACGGCAGTACTTTTGATGGAACAACAGGCATACTTGGGAAAAGTATTCGCAGAGTTACATTTGAAAAAGGTATGAAAAAGATACCGGAAAATGCTCTGCTTGGTGATACTGCTTTGACTGAGGCTGTAATTCCATCCGGTGTCAAGAGCATTGGAAGCAGAGCGTTTGGAAACTGCAGCTCATTGAAAACTATTCTTTTACCAGAAGGAATAGAAAAGATCGGCACAGCGGCATTTTCAGAATGTACTTCTCTTGAAAACATAGTGTTTCCTGAGTCACTCAAAGTCATTGAAGAAAGTGCTTTTTATGGTTGTGCGAACTTAAAAACAATAATTTTCAATAACGGTTTAAAAGAAATCGGACAGAGATGCTTTTATAAATGTCCACTGACTGAAGTTATTATTCCTGAAAGTCTGCAGAAAATCGGATGTGAAGCTTTTACATGTGATCCTGCCAGTATTGATTATACGGATAACGAAAGGATATCAATCAGAAGTGGAAGCTTGATTATAAAAAACGCAGATGGCAGTATTTCGTCTGTTCTGCCATCACGGGATTTATGTATTATAACAGCAGCTGGTTCTAAATGGGACAATGAATGTGTCTATATTGCTCAGAATAAACTTTCTGAAACTATCTTACGCCTGCCTCAGTCTGACAGGGAGCGTTATGAATTGTCAGCACATGATAGCAATGAAGCTGCTCAAATAGCAGTTTATAT
Organism: Galactobacillus timonensis; assembly: GCF_900240265.1. Lineage (NCBI taxonomy): Bacteria > Bacillati > Bacillota > Erysipelotrichia > Erysipelotrichales > Erysipelotrichaceae > Galactobacillus > Galactobacillus timonensis. The sequence goes on along the minus strand of NZ_LT964739.1, from coordinate 212,260 downwards.
GAGCGGCGTGAGCCGGAATGAAACAGTAAACTGGAACAGTACTGCATTCAACCCACATGAAATTATTGAAGCAATCATGAATATTCTTCAGCATGAAAAAGGTGCAGAAGTCTATTGCTATGAATCGAATGCGACCGGATTTGTCCTGAGAAATCAAAAGAATTTCAGTATTGCGGATCTTAGAAAATTCTATGATTTCATGCTTAATAGAAAAAGCGATGCAGTAAAAATGTTTACCGAGAATTCTGCCTTCCAGAAGTTTCTGAAAAAGCCTGAAGCTGTAATCAATCACATATTTACTGGAAAAGTAACTTATCATTTAACAGATTCCAATACAAATGCAGGAAACACTTCAGATATAGCTGAAATAGGCAGATGGTTCATCGATATAGAAAAACTATCTGCAGATGGATTGGCAAAGCCTGATCCAGTAAGAAGAAGTCTTCAGATAGATATGAGCAATCTTACTGTTTTCAATGCAAGTAAGCTTGCTCTGTATATGGAGGGAAAGAGAAAAAACAATCTGCTTGTACAGGAAATACAGCATCAGAGAATCAGTTTTTCAGATGTAATTGCGAATGTTGTAAATACTCTTTCTGCGTGTGAGCAGAATGATTTACTGAGTCAATATAAAAAAGATGCCTCAGAATTCATAGGAGCTGCTGGAGCAAATGCAAACGGTGAAGATCTTGAAATATTTCACAGATTTCTATCTGGCGAAATATCTCCAGCAGATAGAAAAGCCGAAGATAATAAGAATTCAGGGAATAATCAAAGCTCTGCTGATGAAGACCATCTGGAAACTTCTGTGAAGTTGAATTGGAACAAACTTGATCCGGATGCGGTAAGAAGAACAAACCAGCTTGGTCTGAGCCCAATTCATTACAGGAATGGTCAATTATGCTCAATGCAGGCACTTGTGTTTGTTCTTGCTTCGTACAGCGGGCAGATGAAGCAGAGTATTGCGGCAACTGCTGACGAATATAAAACCCTGAACTTGGGATTTGATTTTTCCCAAGATGCTGATCGTATTCAAGCTGAAATGAATCAGGAAGAATTCAGCGATCTCTTGGACCGTTTTGAAATTCAGTACGGAGAGCTGAGATTCAGCTCGGATGGAAAGCGCTTCAAAAAATGCCATGGTTCATTTTTGATCTCCTATGCAAGATATGGAAATGAAAAACAGATTGCACGGCTTATTGCAGCGGTGAATAAACAAGGTTTTTCCGGTCGTGGAGGACGAGGTTTCCTGATGCTGATTCGAAACGCATTGCTGCTGAGCGATACAAAAGCTGCATTGCTGCAAATCAGCAAAAATGCAAATGAGTATGATCTGAAATACTATGCAAAGATCAGAAATACTGATATCGATACAATTATTGACCATAAGTTGATTGATTTCGGACTGGATGAAGACGGTAAGAAAATATTAGATCTTGGCAGCAGGCAGGTTGAAGTCTGCATATCGGATGACCTGAAGGTAAATCTATATGATCCAGCCACAAAGAAAGAACTGAAATCAATTCCTAAAAAAGGAACTGATCCTGTACTGTATGGTGAAGCAAAAGAAGATATCAGTGAAATGCGAAAAAATATAAAAAGTGTGATTTCTGATCGCAGGCATATCCTGCTGAGATCATTTCTGAATGAAACGGTCTGGAAGGCAGATCAGTGGAAATCATCATATGTGGATAATCCGGTTCTACGGAACATTGCTAAACGTATTGTCTGGGCTCAGGGAACTGATACATTTACAATAAAAAATAAATCATTCATTACATTTGATGAAACACCATACGAGCTGAATCAGTCAGCAGTTAAAGTGGCACATCCCCTAGCAATGACTTCATATGACATAAAAGCATGGCAGAAATATTTCACAGCCAGCAATCTTGCACAGCCATTCCCGCAGATCTGGGAATGTGTGCATCATATTGAGGACATAAAACCTGATCGGTATGCAGGCATGGGAATTCCATCTTATCGTGTGAAAAATGCAGATGAACATGGCATTCATTTCCATGATGAAGATTTCCATGATAAGCGGTATTTTACAACGGATGATATGTCAATTGATAATCACTGCATTCATGAGATCAGACATGTGATTCCAGAGGATGAAAGGGTTGCTCTTGGAAATGTTACTATTTCAAAAATCACAAGAAAAAATAATCACATTCTTTATCTTCTCGACATGTGGACGCTGAGGGAACGTATTCGGAAAAATGAAGATATCAATGAATCAATTTTAAACGGTTTCACGCTGCAGCAAATCATGGATCTGATTGATGAAGCAAATGCCTGCAAGGCAGCAAACTCAATTGTGGTTCTCATGAATTATAAGAATAAAAATTTTAAAGATTATGATCCGATGGATCAGTTTATCTTAGATTATTAAGCAAAGATTATAACTAGCATTAAACAGCAAAAGAAAGAAATGTTTAGATATGACAAGTGATTTTGAAACAGATAAAACCGGAAAAATTCTCACAGGTTATCATGGAAATTCAACATGTATAAATGTACCGGAAGGAATTGTAATTGTAGCATCGGACGCATTTAAAAACAGCAATATAACTTCTGTACTATTTCCTGCCAGCTTGAAATTAATAGGTTTTCATGCATTTGAAAACAGTATATCTTTGCAAAGCGTAGTTCTTCCAAATCTGTCTGCTCGCATAATGGACGGAGCATTTAGTGGGTGCAGCAAACTGGCTGATGAAAATGGATTTGTAATAATAAATAATCATCTAATTGAATATTTTGGAGATAATGTCGATGTACGAATACCAGATGGTGTAACAGATATCCAGTCAACAGCATTTGAAGATAAGGGAATCAGCAGCATCTATATACCTGGTTCAGTAAAAACAATCGGAAGCCGCGCTTTCGCAAATAATGGGGAGATTCAAATAAAGACGGATTATGATTTTGATTTTTCAAAAGTATTTGTCAGTTCTGATTGTTTGCTGGGATGTACAGTGCATAAAGATGAAAGCGGTCTTATCATTCGTAATAATGCAGTAGTAAAGTATTTAGGCATTAATCCAAAAGTTGAAATACCAGAAGGTGTTTCTGCAATTAAGGACCATGCTTTTTATGAGAATCACCTAATCACGGAAATCATCATTCCGGAATCAGTGAAGATAATTGGGGATTATGCTTTTAGCGGCTGCAACAATTTAAAAACAGTTATAATTCAAGGAAAAAATGTAAAACTAGGAAAAAATTTAGTTAATTGGTGCAGTGGCATAGAGAAATTTGAACTATATGGATGTGATATGCCAGTTGATATTCATGATGGAGTAAGCCTGGCAGAAAATAATTTTTTGTATTTACCCAGTAAGCTGGTTCCATTTGTATCCGATTTTCTTGACATGCTGAGTGATGCAGATATAAAAACATGTATTTTAGCAGATAAGAAAATATGGCAATCACTGAGTCTGGAACAGCAAGCAGATACTTATGTTAAATTGATGAATGATAAATTCCAGTTTAAGAGTTTTTTTAAAAAGTGTATCGGTTCTGGTGACATCGTTCCTTTAGGACAGAAGATTTTTGAAAAAATATCGGAAGATCCCGGCAGAAGTCATCTTGAAGGATTGATGTGGTATCTGGAAACTTATTATAAAAAGCTATCTGATGATTATGTAAAAGATGCATACGAATTAATAATAAAGCATGATACAGATGGCTCATTAAAGAAACGCTTTAATGAAAACAGGGCATTGAAAGAAAAATTTTATAGTGAAGAAGAACTTAAGGGACAGACCAATATAGTTGAAAATATGGTTCTTGATCGAATGAAGTCAGAAAAGATCGATCTGGAAAAACTTGGTAAAAAGCTTTATTCAAAATTCCTGTTAAGACCTTCTGATCTGCCTGAGCTATATGACAGCAAAGGAAATAAGCTTGATTATTATGTGCTGGAATGGCTTTTATGTACTGATCGGAGTGCCAGCTCAGTTATAAAGCTTCTGGATCATGAATGTTTCCACAAGGCCCTGAATGATCTGGCTGATAAGTATATCTGCAATGGATTCGCAGGAATCAAGCAGTGCTATCTGGCTTATCCGCTTTGCAGGTATGCTGATGAGGATCTGATGAAAAAAATGTGCGCTGCCGCTCCAAAGCTTGCGACTCACTCCAGCGGAAGAAATTCCCGTGCGATGATTGTATTCCGTGAAGCAGTGCGTGAGAGCGATACACGTTCTGCAATTATGTTTGCGGATAAATACAATGAACTTGATAAATATGCAGAAGCCAGGAATAAAAGTGTTGATGAACTGCGCGATATGATATCGGATACAGGCTTGAATGTGGATGATCGCAAAGAGTACGATCTTGGTAATCAGAAAGTTGTCGCATTCCTGAAGAATGATTTAAGTTTCATTATAGAACTTCCGAATGGCAAAACCGCTAAATCACTCCCCAAAAAAGGTGCAGATCCACTGAAATATGCTGATGCAGCAGCTGATTTTGCAAAATTAAAGAAAGCAGTAAAAGATATATATAAGTACAGGTCCGATGCACTTTTCAAGGATTTTCTCAGTGGAAGCGAAAGAACACCAGAAAGCTGGGCTAAAACATATCTTGACAATCCTGTTTTGAATCACTTAGCACGTTTAATCGTATGGAAACAGAGTGAAGCAACGTTTACAGTAACTGATCATGGTGCTGTAACTTCTGATGAAAAATCTTATGAAATTGCAGAAGAGCCTGTCGCTGTAGCTTATCCAACTGAGATGAAGCCAGTTGATCTGAATGCATGGAAAACATATTTTACTTCTCATCAGTTAAAGCAGCCATTCCTTCAGATCTGGGAGCCTGTATGTGATCCTTCAGTGATTAAAGCAGATCGCTACTCAGATTTATCAATTCCATATTATCGATTTGCCAATCAGGAAAAAAATGGCATACACGCAGAAAAACAGTCAGGAAATATCGAAATAACCTTTGATGACTGTAATGTCCGGATTACCAGATTGGATTGGAATTACAGCATAAAAGATAAATTCAGCATTGACTCATTCAAATTTTCAAAATTTACCCGAAAGGTCAATCATCTTATAGCTTATTTTGACAAAATAGCTGTTTACGATTTGATCCATAAAGATGATGCTAGCTTTAAACCGATACTTAATGAATTTACGCTTCCTCAAATCAATGAATTCATCAAATATGCAGGTGAAAACAAATGCGTCAATGCATCAGCAGTTCTGCTTGAATATAAGAATCAGAAATACGGAACTTCAGATCCGTTGGATGAATTTGAACTGAACTGGTAGCTGGCAATATGAACTAAGTAAGCAAAGATGCCATCAATATTGATTGATCTCCAGCAGTAAAACTTTACGCTAAATTAAACAAGATTTGGTTCACTGTACGTTTTTGTAACCCTCAAGTAGGAAACTGTCATTAGAAGCCATAAAAATGGAGGACAACAATGAGAGTTCCCGATGTTCTTTGTAAGTTTTTCAGCCTCACTGATTCCCAGCAGGATCGCGTCATCCGTGTCGTCAATGACATGGCGAATCTGAATGCTCAGCTTGCCGGGACCGAGCCGGAGGTATGTCCTAAATGCCATTGTGCCGACGGATTTACAAAAGCAGGAATTGAGCACATTAAGCATACGGGTGGAAAACGTACCGGCAATCCCTATGCCACAAAGCAGATCTACCGCTGCAGATCCTGTGGCAAACGCTTTGTGTATGATTCCGGAACCATGACGCAAAACCTCAAGATCACACAGGAGGAATTCGTTGAGATCTGCAAGGATGCGATTCTCTGCGTACCGATGAAGAAAACCGCAGGCAGACTCAACCGGTCCATACAGTGTGTATTTGAGAACCGCCATAAATTTCTCTGTTTCCTTGAAAAAGCTCTGGGGGAAGAAACAGAAAAGCTGGGAGGTACCGTGGAAATAGATGAGACGTATGTGCTTGAGTCTCAGAAAGGAGCCAGGTCAATCAAACGGGAAGTTCGCAGAAGAGGCGAATCCAGCCATTACAGAGGAATTTCCCATGAGCAGGTCTGTATCGTCACATCTTCCGATCGTAATGGCCATGAAGTGTATAAGACAGCGGAAACAGGGAGGCCATCAGCAGAGGATATTGATGAAGGATTCGAAGATGAAATCGAATGCAAATCAGAGATGTACGTAGATGGCTCGCATATTTACGACGATCTGGCGAAGAAAACCGAATGCGACATTCGTCATCTGAAAGCTATGCGAGCTACAACAAAGTTGAGCATCTGAATACCGTCAACTGCATCCATTCCATGATCAAGAAGATCTATGCCTTTTATCGAGGCGTCGCATCGTATTACCTTGATCGTTATCTGGCGCTGTTTGTCATCAAGCGGAGATTTTTGGGTATGGTTGACAACGAGATTACAGAGCTGATTGTCAGGAAACTGAAGGAAGTGAAGTACAACGTTACCCGTGAAAAATTAAAGCATGTGTACATGACGTCTTTTTAAAGCTATTTCAATGAGGTGGCATCAAATCTCGTTTAACTTAGCGAAAGGAAAAAACTGTTTCAGCTTGGAAAGAGATTTATTTTAACAATCCCGTACTGAAACATGCGGAAATGCTGATTGTGTGGTCGCAGGGCAATTCGACTTTTACAATGGATTCAGAAGGTTTTATTGACAGTCATGAAAAGTCGTATGTACTTAATGATGCGTCAGTAAAGATTGCTCATCCACTGGAAATGATGTCAAATGATTTGGAAGAATGGCTGAAATATTTTACTGCCCATTCCTTGAAACAGCCATTTCTGCAGATATGGGAGCCGGTTATCAATCCTGCAGATGTGAGATCCGACAGATATGTTGATTGTAAAATTCCATATTACAGATTTCTTGGACAGGAAAGGATTGGCATAACAGTAACAGACAGTGATTTTCACAATGAAATTTCAATCACATTTTCTGATCTTAATATAGAAATCAATCGTGTTAACTGGGGATACAAGCACCTGATCAATCCAACTGATCGATTTAACATAGCATCGGTTGGTGTGAAAGAAGAGTATACCCGAAGAGCAAATCATCAGCTTGCTTATCTGGACCACATCACTGCCTTGGAAAGAGTGCATAATGATGATGTAACGCTTGCTGATCAGTTTCCCTGTTTTACATTTGCTCAGATCAATATGTTTATTTCAGAAGCCGAAAAAGTGCATGCAGTTAATGTTCTTGCTCTTCTTCTGAATTATAAAAATCAGCAATTCTCACAATTCGATCCGATGAGTGATTTCACGCTGAACTGGTAAAGGAACATATTACATGGAAATAAAAAGCGAAGATAAAATCAATCAGATCAGATCTCTGGCAGCAGAAGTTTTAAAGCTGTCCAGGAACACTCTTTTAGTGAATCTTCGCTTTCTGGATATGGCATTAAGCCAGTTTGAATTTAAAGAATATCCCGGAACGTTATGCACAGATGGTCATTACTTTATTTATGATCCACGCTATGTCCTCAGAATATTCAGAAAAGAGAAAGAAGCAGTCAATCGGGATTATCTGCATATGGTTTTTCATTGCATATTCCGGCACATGTATGTGCATACATTGATCAATCAGCCATTGTGGAATTTTTCCTGTGACATTGCAGTAGAAAATATCATCAATGGTCTTTCTTTATCAAGCACACGTTCTTCACGTCAGATGAAGCAGGAATCCTATCTGAATCAGCTTCGTAAAAAAGTGAAGTACATGACTGCAGAAGTGATCTACGCCTATTTTCTTGATCAGAACTATGATGATGCTTATGCCCAAAAATATGCACCTCTCTTTCAGGCAGATGATCATCTGATCTGGTACATGAGTGACGAAAAGAAAATAGAAATAACAGGAGGCGGAGGCAATAGAAGTGTATCCGGAAACAGCAGCAGTTCCGGAAAGAATTCTCACGGGAAAAGAGAAACATCATATTTTTCCAATCTCAGGCAGGAAGAGGAATGGAAGAAAATCTCTGAAAGAATGCAGACGGATATGGAAACCTTTCAGAAGGAAAGAATGCAGGGATCAGAATCCTATGATCTTGTGCAGAACCTCAAAGAAGTAAACCGTGAAAAATATGATTACACTTCTTTTCTAAAAAAGTTTGCAGTGTGCGGGGAAGTAATGAAGCTTGATCCGGATGAGTTTGATTACATCTTCTATACCTATGGTATGAAGATGTATGGGAACATGCCATTGATTGAACCGCTTGAGTATCGTGAAGTAAAGCGTATCCGTGAATTTGTCATAGCCATTGATACCTCAGGATCAACCTCAGGAGATCTTGTGCAGGCTTTCGTGCAGAAGACATACAATATTCTCAAAAGCACCGAGAGCTTCTTCTCTAAAATCAATATTCATATCATCCAGTGCGATGCAGAGATCACGGAAGACGCAAAGATTACATCACAGGAAGAATTTGATCAGTACTTGAAAACTATGAAGCTCCATGGAATGGGTGGAACAGATTTCAGACCGGTATTCGCTTATGTTAATCAACTTGTTGCAGAAAATGAATTCTCTAATCTCAAAGGACTGATTTATTTTACAGATGGATATGGATGGTATCCGGAATCCAAGCCGGATTATGAAACAGCATTCGTATTTTTGAATGAAGGAATTGATGATGTTGAAGTTCCGGACTGGGCAATCAAGCTTGTATTAAGACCGGATGAATTAAAGGAAAGGAACAGAATCATATGAACATCAAGCAGGCCAAACAGGAAATCAAGAATGCAATGAAGGCGTATTTTACAAAGGATGAATTCGGAGAATATGTCATTCCGATTGAAAAGCAGCGTCCGGTATTTCTGATGGGTCCGCCTGGTGTTGGAAAGACTGCCATTATGGAACAGATTGCTTCTGAACTTGGTGTTGGTCTTGTTTCTTATTCCATGACGCATCATACAAGACAAAGTGCACTTGGTCTTCCTTTCATTGTAAAGAAGAACTACAACGGCAAAGAATACAGTGTCAGTGAATACACTATGAGTGAAATTATTGCCAGCGTCTATGGCATGATGGAAGACACGGGAATGAAAGAAGGCATTCTTTTCCTGGATGAAATCAACTGCGTCTCAGAAACGCTTGCTCCGGCAATGCTGGAGTTCCTGCAGTACAAAGTCTTTGGGAGGCACCGTGTGCCGGATGGATGGATTGTAGTAACAGCCGGAAACCCGCCTGAATACAACAACTCTGTCCGTGAATATGACATTGTCACATGGGATCGTCTGAAAAGAATTGATGTAGAACCGGATTACGGGGTATGGAAGGAATATGCCTATAAGAAAGGAATTCATCCTTCCATTACGTCCTATCTGGATATCAAAAAGCAGAATTTCTATAAAATAGAGACAACCATAGATGGAAAGACTTTTGTAACCGCAAGAGGCTGGTCAGATCTTTCAGATATGATGAAGCTTTACGAGAAAAACAATATTCCTGTCAATGAGGATCTGATCAAGCAGTATCTTCAGAATCCCAAGATTGCCAAGGATTTTGCCATCTACTATGACTTGTTCATCAAATACAGGTCCGATTATCAGGTAGATAAGATCATGGAAGGAAAGGCTTCTGATGAGATCAAGCAGCGTGCAGAAAATGCACCGTTTGATGAAAGACTGTCTCTGCTTGGACTGCTGATTGATGCAGTATCATCTCGAGCAAGAAATGTCTATTACACAGAGCAGAGCCAGCTGGAGGTAATGCATCAGATGATGGATGCCAAGCAGGATCTTGCCAGAAACATCGATGCAGCAGAGGTGCTTGAAAAGCGCATTGGTGTCATTAAGAAAAAGCTTGAGACAGCAAAAAGGGCATCTTCCTTATCCACAGATCAGCAGCATGCTTATCACAGTGCCGTGGCGTCATTGTCTGCAATTAAAGAGCAGTTGGTCAAAGATAAGCCGTCTAATAGTTCTGAAGCATTCAAACTGATCAAGAAAGAATACAGCAAAGGAAATAAGGAATTGAAAGCAGAAGCAGATCAATGCGGGAAAGCATTATCCAATGTGTTCCACTTTGTAGAAGAAGTATTCAAGGGTGGGCAGGAGATGCTTATTCTGGTAACAGAACTTACAGCAAATTACTATACTGCTGATTACATCAGCCACTTTGGATGCAAGGAATACTTTGAGCATAATAAAGATCTTCTGTTCTATGACAGGCAGAAAGAAATCATCAGCCAGCTGGATCAGCTGGAACTTAAATAGAAGGAAGGTATAGGAATGGACAACAAAGATTTTGTAATAGATCGTTCAGGATGCCTGAAAGAATATAACGGTGATAGTGATACTGTAATTATTCCTGAAGGAGTTATCTCCATTGGCTCCGATGTGTTTCAGAATTGTGAAAATGAGCATATTAAAAAAATTGTATTTCCAGCAAGCTTAAAGAAGATTCCGGATGGTCTTCTTGAAGGATATAATTCAATCCAGGAAGTGATTATCCAGGAAGGAACAGAAATAATCGGTCGTGGTGCTTTTTCCGATACCATCATTGAACAGATCCAGCTGCCGGAAACAGTAACAACTGTTATGCCCGGCGCATTCCAGCTTTGTGAAAAACTCAGAGAGATACATCTTCCCAGACATCTGCAGAAAATCGGTGCAGACGCATTTTCAGGCTGCATTGCTTTAAAAACAATCGTGATTCCAGATGGCGTTAAAAAGATTGAAGCAGACACCTTTTCTTTCAGCGGTCTGGAGTCTATCAATCTTCCAGACAGTCTTGATGAAATAGGAAGTGGTGCTTTTAGCTACTGTCATGATCTTAAGAAAATCACCGGTCCTGCGCTGGATTCCTTGAAAATAGGCCAAGATGCTTTTCAGAAATGCGATGGACTTACAGGTGAATCAGGAGTACTGATGCAGGGGAAACGGGTGCTTACCTCTGACACCAAAAAGGATAAAATTGTAATTCCTGATGGCTGTGAATCAGTCGATGCAAATGCTTTTGAAGATTGCAGAGGCGAAATTGAGATGTCAATCCATTGCCCTCGCTGGAAGACCAGTGGAGAAGCTAAAACATATGCATCTGCTTATTCCATAATTGGAATTGATGGTGCAATGATCAGTTTTCGGGATCAGACAGGAAAAGTAATTGCAAGAATCATTCTTGCAATAAAAGATGAAACAGAGCCGAAATCCTGTGCTTTTATTCTTGCAATTCGCAGCAACAAGAATGGGGGATTTGATTTTGCTGGCTATGATTCCATGTTCACTGTCATTTCAAAACCTGAAAACAAACTGCGGATGGCTGCAGTCCGCATGCAGTATCCATATATGCTTTCTGATGAATTCAGGAATCTTTATCTTTCCTATCTGAAAAGGTATTCTGTAAAGGCTGGTATGCTGGCAATTGAACGGAAAGATATATCACTGCTAGGCTTTTTATGCGATCTTGCCATATTCAATGAGAAGGCAGCGGAGCAGCTGACCACTTATGCATCAGAACATGAAATGCTGGAAGTAACTGCAATGCTGCTGGATTACAAGAAAGAGCATTTCAAGACATCCAGCATGCCATCACTTGGGAAAATGGATGATAAATCTTCTAAGCGATCAATGAAAGTATCAGACTGGAGAAAAATATATGATTTCAAATATAAAAATGGCTGTGTATTGATTACGGGTTATCACGGAAATGATTCAGTTGTCACTTTCCCTGAAAAAATCGGTGACAAGTATGTGATCGGTATCGGAAATTATGCTTCTTATTCCTTTTATGTTGACAGCAGCGTAAGCAAGATCATAGTGCCTGGATGGTTTTCTATACTTGAACCGTATTCACTTGGTCACATTTACCATACAGTTGAGATTGATATTCAGGAAGGCATAACAGAGCTGAATCTTGATGCTTTTTTACCGGATGAGCATTCAGAAGGTTTCACAGTAAAGCTTCCAGAAAGCCTTTCGCATCCAACTGGAAATTTTGGCGAATTCAAAGAAACCAACTGGCAGCTTATTGCAGACTCTCCTGCAGAGAAATATTTCAAGGAGCATCATTATCGTTATTCATTAACAAAGCCATATACACCTGAAGAGAATATAAAAAAAGCTGAAGAAATCAGAAAAAAGATTGCTGTGGCACAAAGCGCTGCATCTCCAAAACACGTTGACCCCTGGAAGAAGCCGAAAGCAGGCACACATCTTATCTCAAGGTATCATGGAAATGAGGAAAATGTTGTATTCCCTGAACAGGTAGGCGGCATAAAGATCAATGGCATTGCAGGTACAGCAGGCAGTGCTCCTGAGTACTATAAGCATATCAGGACCATAACAATCCCGGAAGGATATCAAACAATCGGAGCCAAAGCATTCTCAGGCTGTGAGAATCTTGAATACATAACGCTTCCTACAACAATTCGGGAAATAGGATCACAGGCTTTTGAAGGATGCACGCATTTAAAAGAATTATATCTAGCAAAAGAAATATCCTTTTCAGGTCATAATACATTTAACGGAGCTGTAATCAATACATTGGTTCTGGAATCACCAGAGAAAAAGTATCCATCCAAGTTGTTTGCAGGCGCCAAAGTAACAAATCTTCTTGCTCTGGGCAACCTGAAAAGCAATGTAAGATTATTTGATACTCCTCCTGAAGGAATTTATACAAATGGGAGCTTTGTTATATATGATATGCATAATTACAAGGGATGGTATAAAAAGAAGTTCCATACTGTCTCTGACTTTGATGCAAGTATAATTACTGATCCGCAGCTGAAACAGAGAATTGCACAGGAACAGAAAACCAGTCAAGCTGCAGCCAATATAAATTCCGTCAAAGCGGAAACTGTTAATTCCATTGTGTTTTCAGACAGTCATTTCTTCGTCATGGAATTTCTGGAAATGGATAAAAAAGACAGGGAAATGATTTCACTTGTTGAAAGCAGAATAAGCAGTGCAGGAGGAATAATTGAAAACAGATTTGGAAAAGATGTTGATTATCTGATTATTCCGGATTATGAATTCATAGAAAACGCCATTACAAAAAAGGCAATGCATCCAGGAAAGCAAGGAAAACATGTTGCTATTATCAAGGCTTCAGAATGTCTGAAACATGCGGATGACTATTTTGAAAATCTTTTCGGTACAGATAATTACAGAAGTATTTCGAATTATGAATTCTCTATCTATGAACAAAAGATCTATCTTTGGAAATACATCGGCAAAGAAAAAGAAATTCAGGTTCCGGACAGAATTGAAGGATATTCTGTTTTCCTACGAGCTGCTTTTACAGACAACATAGATATCTGCAAAGTTGAATTATCTGAAGGAATAGAAGAAATTCCTGAATGTGCATTTGCAAGGTGCACGGAATTAACATCGATAAAGCTGAATGAAGGGCTGCGCAGAATTGGTGATAATGCATTTGATTACTGCACAAAGATGACAGATGTCAGTATTCCTTCAACTGTTGAATATATCGGTTCGGATGTTTTTGATGGATGCTGGTCAATCCGTAGTATCTGCATTCCTGCAAGTACAGATAGTATTCATGCACCATTAACGGAAAGAGATCAGTTTGTAAGTATCACTGTAGATCCTGCCAATCCGGTGTATGATTCCAGAGAGAACTGCAATGCGGTAATCGAAACAAAAACAAATAAGCTGATTGCCGGATGCAGAAATACCGTGATTCCTGCAGATGTTATCTCTATTGGAGAAAGTGCTTTTAAGTCCTGTTCCATCCAGAAAATTGAAATTCCGGAAGGAGTGATTGAAATTGGAGAAGGAGCATTCTATGGATGCAGTAGTCTTGAAAATATTTCTCTCCCAAGTTCAATAAGAGTAATACATCCTGCTGCTTTTTTGGCAAGTGGAGTTAAAAACATTGTTCTTCCTGAAGGTATGACGGATTTTGATGCACGGGCTTTCAGAGGATGCAGTAAATTAACAGAAATAACAATTCCAGACAGTCTGAAAAAGATAGATAATCTCAACGTTCTTGCCGATACATATAACTATGGTGGTACTATTGTAAAAAAGGTATATGGCAGCAAAAACTCCATTGCTAAGCAAATGGCGGATGAACTTAAATGCGAGTATATTGAAATAAAAGAGCAGCCTGAATCAACTGCTGCAGCTGAAGCAAATTGAGAAAGAACATTTATGTCCGGGAAAGAGCATTTAAAGTCAGAAGAAAATCATCTGATGATTCAATTGAAGAAAAGACCTGTTGTTTTTCTGATTGGAAATGGATTCTGCAGAGCAGCGGGCCAATCTTCCTGTGATGATTTTATAGAGAAGATCAGGAAGAAAGAAAACCCGGCTATTTCTGCTGCAGTTTTAAAAGAGCTTCCGTTTTCACAGCAGATCGTAGCAGCTACAAATGATAAAGTGACTGATTACATTAAGAAAATCAGCATGCTTATGACACAGATTCATCTGGATCAAGACTGCTGCAGCTTGTTTAGACTTCTTGAAAGCGGCAGTGCTGATGCAATCCTGACTGCTAATTATTCCAATGAAATTGAACAGTCTTTTATAGATAATTACACTTCCTATCAATATCGCATGCATAGGTGCATGACACGTAAAGAAGACAATCGCATACGCCGTCTTCTATTCCAATATCAGAATTTATCTGACGGTGGTGCTTCAGCCCCAATCTGGCATATTCATGGCAATGCGTGGCAGCCGTCTTCCATGGTAATGGGGCATTACTATTATGGAAAGCTACTGAATGAAATTGAAAAATATGTACCATCGCTGATCCGCCGTTGCCGCATAGCAGAGAAAAATGGAGAAGAAACCATAGAGGCATTGAGCTGGGTTGATTATTTTCTGCTTGGTGATGTGCATATCATCGGATTCGGAATGGATCCGGCGGAAATGGATTTATGGTGGCTTCTTTGCTGCAAGAAAAGGAATTTTCCGGATGCATCAACTGTATTTTATGAAGCAAGCAAAGATGATATTTACGGTAAAGGAAAAGCACTGCTGATGCAGAACTATGGTGTCAGAATCATGACACCGGATCATTTCAATGGAAACTATAAAGAATATTATGAGAGGGTGTTGAGACAGATAATCTGATATAAAGTCTGTAATATTTTCAGGGATACTTACTTGACGATATACAGTTTATCGCAATCGTAGTCATTTGGCTCATCAGTATATTGAACCATTAGGAGGAGTAATAATATGCGGGAATGGATGTTTTTCAAAATTCAGTACAAGAACAAGGAAGACGCAGAACAAGCTGCCAAGGTTATTTCTGATTTCGCCAGGGAGCATCAGGATTGGGGATGGCCTGCGATGGAAAATCTGAGCGATGTGCAGGTTGAAATAGGAAACTACATCATGCCAGCCAACGATGTAACCTGCGAAGATTTCCTCGATTTCTATTATTGCAAAAACGATGCCATGCAGGCGGAAATCAGCCTGTGGTTCGGGACACAGACAGGCAAAGACGAAATTCATTTTCCTACACTGCTGGCAATGGTGCTTGCACAATCCATGCCGGACGTCTCATTCACTGGTGAAGGCTCGAATGAAAACTCATCTGACAATTCGTACCAACCATACGAAAAGTACAAATATACCAAAGCCACAGGCGTGTTGAAGTGTGTCAGAAGATTTTATGAAACCCGGGATAAGGAAGAATACACTTTTACTGTCAATAAAAAGCATGGAACCTGATTGATGCAGATTCCTAATTCACGAGCAAACAATCTGGAATCGTTGATGTAATTAAAAAAGCCGTATTTGCATAAAGTGGTCCCTGTAGATCCGCGGGCTGTTTATGGAATCACCCGATCTTATGACCAAAATCTCTGGGATCGGGAGTGGAACCCAAAGGACGTTAGCTGACCTGTGGAAGATCAACAGGGTCTTGTACCCTCTGCTTCCTATGGCAGTCTGACGATCCTGACATAAGTCTGAGAAACGTTAGTGCAGATGGGTACATAAGTTTCGGCTTGTGTGCTGTGCTGTCACCGAATCGTTTAGCAGACGGAAGTCTGAGGGCACACAAGCCCTTGGAAGCTCCGTCTATAGTACGTTAGGACTTAGGCGGGGAGGTTCACATTTAAAATCTGAAATCTCGCTAATATTTTCTGAACCATGCTATCATTTAATCGATAAAGACATACTTTGAAGCCCTGCATTGCAGGTCATTCCATTGAAGTTACGCACGCAACCATTTCTCTGCGTGTGTGATCAGAACGCCGTGAATCGGCTGAACTTCTGCGGAATGCTTACGCATAAGCAGCGGGCAGATGGGTATGTCTTTTTTGATGCCTGAATGGCTGAGAGGAGGACAAATCATGACATCAATCGAACGTAAGCGTCTAATACAGGGTGAACTTATTTCATAAGAGCAGGACAATATAATGAGCGCGAAGGCGACCGGACTTTAAAGAACCCAGTGCTGGGTCAGTAAAGCTCGATCGCCTTTTGATGGCGAATCTGATTTACGCAGATGGCTGTATCAATTTCTTCTTTCCATCCACAACCCGGACCTTCGGAGGCTTGTCTGGACCGGTTCCCATGTAATCAACGATCTCTCGCTTCTTACCGGCTTCATATTCATGATAGGAATCGCTCCAGGGCATCAGTTCTTTCAGAAACGATTCTGTAATGCGGGCAGATTGAATATTCCGGAGCTCCCAGGGCCATCATTCCGGACCTTCAAGGCCATTGATCCGGAGCACCAAGGCCGGGCAGAAATTACCGGTTTATTCCGGCATCGAAGTCCAGCGTTCCGCATCTATAAGGCCACCTTCCTGCGCACAAAACCCGGCTTGTCTTATTCCAAGCCGGGTGTCGTCGTCTATCTGGTTTGCTGAATGTCAGTCATTTCTGGTTCGCATTGACTTGTCTCCGAGTATCATGATCCGCTCTGCACATGCTGTGAGCCGGTCCATGATTGCTTCGGCGACTGCACTGCCTCCCAGGCGCTCTCTCCAACCGTCCTCTGCGTACTGAGAGCCGACAATCGTTGCGCTATGCCGATATCTTCCCTCAAGGACTTCAAGGATCTGTTCACATTGTCCTTCTTTGACAGGATAGAGAAGCCAGTCATCAATGATCAGAAGGTCCCTGGAGTGGTATTTCTTCAACAGTCTGTCATATTCGCCTTCGATTTTTGCCCGTTCGATTTCATTGAACAGTTCAGGCATCCGGATATACAGAACTTTATAGTTCTGCTGGCATGCTCTGTTCCCCAGTGCTGCCAAAATATAGGTCTTGCCTGCGCCGGTGGCACCGGTCACCAGAACGTTTTTCGGCTTATGAATATACTGATTCGTCGCCAGAGCCGTAATCTGGGTACGATTAAGATGACGATCCTGATAATACTTGATGCCCTCAATTACAGCGTTGGAATCCGGGAAATGTGCCTCCTTGATCCTTCTGCTCAATCTTCGGTTATCTCTGGAGTCCATCTCTGCATCCACGAGAAAAGATAAGCGTTCATCGAACGTCATATCCATAATTCCTGGTACGGAATCCTGTGTTTCATAAGAGGCTGCCATTGACTTCAAATGAAGCTTCCTGATCGGGCTCACCTTGATAGTGCTCAAGGATTAACTTAATATCCTTATAGCGGGGAACAGTGATAACAGATAAGGCCTTGGCAAAGGTCTTTTCTAACCGCTCAGGGGTGTATTTGTCTGCGAATTTCAGGATAGACATGCAGGCGTTATATCCCTGTTCTTCTACTTTGTAGGATTTTAGAAGCTGATTAATTACCTTATAAACCGATGGCCCAATGGACTCAGCCCACTTACGGAAACGATCATCGTCCCATTCCGGAGCCTGTTTGTGATTTGCAGGCATGTGCTCCGGATTTGTGGAATACTGGCCAGTATGACGGTATAAGCGTGTATGAGAAGCGATTCTGGAATCACCCAAATAGATGTCAATCTTATATTTTGAAATGCGTGCGCGTACTTTCTGATGAATATAACGGTATGGAACGCTGTAGTACATACAATCAACGGCGTTGTGATAATTCAGTTGAACAGTGGCAGATTTCCATATTCCATACTCATACGGCTCACGCGGCAGGCTGTGGAGAAGTGGCTTCTCAATTATTATGAATTCTTCGAGTCGTGATCCTTCTCGTTTTTCGAATTTGGTCGCATTGAATTGGTTCAGGTATTCCCGGCACATTTTGCCAGCTTCGGAAAAGCTTCCGGGTTTCTGCTTATATAATCGGGCAATGATCCTTGAAGTGAGTTTACCTACCGTTCCTTTCACGGATGCCTTGGCTTTCGGAGTCCTCACCGGCGCAGCCAGGATGGCGGTGTCATAGTAATCTGCCATTTCACGGTAGCTGGTTTTTCAATCCAGTCGCCCATTTCCGGGTGAGAAAGAATACCTGTCTTGAGATTGTCACAAAAGAGGATAGGCGTAATGCCATGGAAGAACTCATACATATTAACATGAGCTCCGATCCAGTTTTCCAGCTTCATATCCGGAAGGATTTCGGCATAAGCGTACTGACTGTAAGGGAGGACCGCAACGAACATGTATCCATAGGTAACTTCCCCGGTATCCGGATCTGTGACAGGCACTTTCGTCCCCGCCCAGTCAACTTCAATTCGCTCACCTGGTTTGTGCTGTTTATGCATGGTGGCGTTATTAACTGCAGCTTCCCACGCGAACAGCTCACAGAACTGTGAGTACTGATAGGGAATTCCTCCTGACGCCTGCACCTCTTTGACGTAATCTTCCCAGAGGACCTTCTTGGTCATGCCAGGAATACGATCATAGTCCTTGAGCATTTCGTTAAAGTCCGGCTTTACCTGAATAGATTCCTGTTTCTCCCTTGGAAAAAGCGTTTGGTGAATCTCGTCTTCACTCTTGTCTTTCACCTCCTCCCATTGCAATTTCAGTGAAGACGACGCTTGTCGGGCAGCAGCCACAGAATCCCTGCCAACGTGAAGCTGGCTGGCGATCTGTCTGCCCGATAGTCCTGTGGTTGATAGAAGCCGCAGGATTTCCTTGTACTTTGACATAAAAAAAACCTCCTTTCGTACAAGTGAGGCAATCAGCCTCATCGCCATTATAGAAAGAAGGTTTCTTAAGGAATCCTGACGAATCTGCGTGGCCTTAGAGGCCCGGAATCACATCAAATCAGTCTTTGAAAAAGTGGCCTTGGTTTCACCGGAAACCCGGCTTCGCCACATCGGTATATTCAGGCAGATCTGTTTCTGTCCATCATGCGATCGATCAGATACTGAAAGTAGATTCTCGGATTGGCATGGTTTGCCTTTGCCGTTTCTGCCAGGGATTCGATGATCGCATTATCTTCTGCTCCGGTGATGGAATAGCTGAATAGAGAGTTCATCCTGAGCTGGCAGATACTTCTGACACTTCGTTCGGAAAAACCATTGTCCAGCGGTACCTGCGGATCATCAAGAAACTCCCGCAGTCCTTCTTCGTGGTTCAGGGCATATCTGATTGCAGAGGAAAGATGCTCGCTGAAAGCAGGATCCTCTGAATCCAGGGAATGCATGTATCCGAAGAAGGCATCGACTTCCGGCTTAACCAGTTTCTGGCGTCCTTTGAGTCTTTCTCCATCTGACAGATCCTTCAGCTTGTTCTCTTCCACATAAATTCTGCGGATCAGTTCTATCGCTTTGAATTCCGGAAAGGTCTCCAGTTCTTCTTCTCTGAGCTTTGATGAATTCAGAAGACGTGCTGCACGGATGAATTCTCTGCGGCAGTGCATCCAGCATAATGTGTTGATGACAGACCCTCCTGGAACAATCGAGCTGGAATAAACAAACGAATCCCTGTAAGTCTTGAATTTATGAGGCTTACAGGGATTTTTCTATACCCGCTGGGTACGGTTTGAGTACAAACTCCTTATTCCGGTGAGATTTTCGCCTGTGATTTATGACTGGCCAAATGAAAACAGGATGCAGCTATGATTTTCATGACATGCATCCTGTTATCACACGGTTATCAATCTGAATTCTTGGGGTTGAGTCCAATCTGATCCATGATCGCGTCGTGCTTCTTCTGGGCTTCGACAAGCGTTCTCTGTATCGTAGCCTGACCGACGTTCGGGGGCGTGTCGACTACATCAGCAACCCGAAAAGATAGGAGCATCTATATGCATCGTACAGCACAGTGAAGCCGGAGTTCTGGCAGTATCTGTCGGAACAGGCGCAGCATGATTTCTGGAAGAGCAATCAGAAGACGGGAAAATGCATTGAGGGGCGTGAGCTGATCATTGCCCTTCCGGAGAGTCTCAGGAAAAAAGATCCGGACCTTCTACTCCAGCTGTTTACGGAGACGTTCCGCCAGAAATACGGCGTGCAGTGCACGGCGGCGCTCCACCATAACAAGACCATGACCAACTATCACATCCATCTGGTTTTTGCGGACCGGGACACGCTGGAGAAAACAGACGTGAAGCGGGCAACCCGGAACATGTTTTACGACGAAGCAGGCCGGCATGTGCGGACGAAAAAAGAAATTCTGGATGCGGACGGCAACATAAGACCCGGATGCCGGATCCTAAAGAAAGGTGAGATCTATGACATCAAGTGGTTCTCCGGAAGAAAAGACGTGTTCAAGGACCGGAACTTCCTCGATGATGTCAAAGTGCTGTACACAGATCTGATCAACAAGGTCGTGGAGCATGAGGAGGACAGACTGCAGATCTTTGATGCATCTGGTCCCTACATTGCCACAAAGAAGATCGGGAAAAACAATCCGAAGGAGGACGAAATCCGAAGCGACAACCAGCTCCGGTAGGAATGGAACCAGACGGTAGATCAGGTTTTGAATGCGGGCGGCAGCCAGGAGGAAGTGACGGCGTTCAAGCGGGAAGAAGTGGTGCAGAAGGTATCAGAATCCGTGCAGATACATGGGCCACAGCCGGGACTTTTGGCGGGAATCTTAAGGAGAGCGATCGCTGTACTGAAGGAATTTCTGGATCTCCTGATGCAGTCCGTGAAGGAAGAACCGGAAGTTCGTGAGACAGGAAAAAGTTCCAGCAGGACAGGATTCGAATTGCACGAAAAGCAGAAATCCGAGCACCCGGATTCCCGCGATGCAGAGTTTCGATTCATGCGGATTGAATCGGTTCATCAGAAGCTTTACAAAACCAACCGCAAGCTCTATGCACTGCAGAAACGGAAAGAAACGGTCCAGCTGGCGCTGGATCATAAGCCGAAATCCATCCTTCATCGCAGGGAATGCAAGGAGCTGCAGGAACGGATCGATGGGCTGGAGCGTCAGATCACATTTTGTCGAAATCAGCTGTTCCTGATTCCGGATGCAAACGGATTTGCCAGTGTATGGGAAGCAGAACAGGAATACCATGCAGCGAAGAAAGCGCTGGAGCAGGTGCGCAGAGCACAGGCGAAATGGGATGGAATCATCACTCAGGATGAGAAAAATATAGAGCAGCCAAAGCCGCGGACACAGAAACTCAGTGTTCTGAAACAACTTGCGGAGAAGCAAGCAGAAACGTCAGAACGAAATATAAACCATGCCGATACGAAAGTATACAGAAAAGAGGCCAGCCTGTAGATCTGCGTTGACATTCTCAGATCCGTTCAGACAGGCCAGTAGAATGGCAAGGGGCATACTCTATATCGAGCTGATATCAGGGGTGTAATTTGATCATTATCCTTTCAATATGATCATCTATGAAAATATGATCATATTGAAACGCTTGATTTCAATTGCATCATATGATACGTTAAGTGCATCAATAGTTTGAAAATGATCAAAATAGAGGATCGGGATATGCGTGATTTCTCCTATCGGAACAAGTGGACAAAACTGCTTACACCTCAAATTGTAAATTACCTGACAGCGATTCATGAGTATAAGGGAAGACAGGAACTGATTGCGACCAGGCATGCAGATGTTCTGCAGAATCTTGTTGAAATTGCAAAAATTCAAAGCACGGAAAGCTCGAACAAAATCGAAGGCATTTACACTTCGGATGAGCGGCTGAAGAAAATTGTTCTGGATAAGACGACGCCGCATTCCAGAGATGAATATGAGATTGCCGGATATCGGGATGTCCTGAACACCATCCACGAGAACTATGAACACATTCCCATCAAGCCCGCATTGCTACTGCAGCTCCACCGCGATATGTATAAATTTGAGGAGACAAGAATCGGCGGCAGCTGGAAATCTTCCGAAAACAGGATTGAGGAAGTGGATAAAGATGGAAATCGGAAAGTGAGATTCCAGCCTGTTTCAGCCTTTGAAACACCAGAGGCGATGGAGCGGTTGTGCAGGGCATATCAGGAGATTTTGTCAGATGCACAGGTTGATCCACTGCTTGTGATCCCGATGTTCATTCTTGATTTTCTGTGCATTCATCCGTTCCTTGATGGAAACGGCAGAATGAGCAGACTGCTTACACTTCTTCTGCTATATAAAAATGGATATTACGTAGGCAGGTATATCAGTATTGAGAAATTGATCGAGACAACGAAAGATGGGTATTATGATGCACTGCAGGCAAGTTCAGCAGAATGGCATGAAGGAAGCAATGACTATATGCCGTTTGTTACCTATATGCTTGGCGTCATCACAGCTGCCTACCGTGAGTTTATGGAACGCACGGAGCTTGTGGAAGAACGAAAAGTTTCAAAACCAGAGCGCATCGAAGAAATGCTTAAGAAAAAATTCGGGACTTTTACAAAGACGGAGATACAGAAAGATTTTCCGAATATCGGTCAGGCTACGATACAGAGAACGCTTTCGAAGCTCCAGAAGGAAAACAAGATTATTAAGATCGGCGGCGGTCGTTATACGAAGTATCGCTGGAATTGGGATAACGAAGAGTAGACCCGGGAGGAAGGTATGATTACAGGCGAACTAAAAAACAGAATCGATGGTTTATGGGAAATCTTCTGGACGGGAGGACTTACCAATCCGCTGGATGTCATTGAGCAGATGACATACCTTATGTTCATTCATGACCTGGATGACAGCGATAATCTGCACGCTAAAGAAAGCGCCATGCTGGGGCTCCCCTATGAAAGCATATTTGCCGGAGAGGTTAAGATTGGGGACCGGATTGTTGATGGATCGCAGCTCAAGTGGTCGGTTTTTCATGATTTCCCGGCGCAGAAGATGTATTCCGTCATGCAGGAGATGGTATTCCCGTTCATCAAAGATCTGCATGGTAATAAAGCGAGTGCCTATGCAAAATACATGCAGGATGCAATCTTCAAGATCCCAACACCGCTGATGTTATCCAAGATTGTGGACGCGATGGATGACCTTTATCATCAGATGAGCGGTCTTAAGGATACCGATGCCCGCGGCGATGTCTATGAATATCTCCTGTCCAAACTGGCGAATTCCGGTGTGAACGGACAGTTCCGGACACCGAGACATATCATCAAAATGATGGTCGAGCTGATGCAGCCGGGACCGGACGAAATTATCTGTGATCCGGCATGTGGCACATCAGGTTTCCTCGTGGCGGCGGGTGAATATGAAAAGGAACATCACAGGGAAGAGATCTTCTTTGACCGGGTGAAAAAAGACCATTACATGAATCATATGTTCCATGGCTATGACATGGACCGGACGATGCTGCGTATCGGCGCCATGAACATGATGACGCATGGCATTGACAATCCTTATATCGAATATCGGGACAGCCTTTCCGATCAAAATCCTGACCGGAATAAATACACACTGATTCTGGCTAATCCACCTTTCAAGGGGAGCCTTGATTATGACATCGTTTCAACAGACCTGCTGAAACTGTGTAAGACAAAAAAGACGGAGCTGCTCTTTGTGGACTTGTTCATCCAGATGCTGAAAGTTGGCGGACGCTGTGCCTGCATCGTTCCGGATGGTGTACTTTTTGGGTCCTCAACAGCGCATAAAGCAATCCGCAGAGAGCTGATTGAAAACCAAAGACTGGAAGCGGTAATCTCCATGCCATCCGGTGTGTTTAAACCGTATGCAGGTGTATCTACCGGAATCCTGATTTTCACGAAGACGAACCACGGCGGGACCGATAACGTCTGGTTCTATGATATGAAGGCGGATGGCTTCAGCCTGGATGATAAGAGAACGCCGACCGAAGCAAACGACATTCCGGATATTATTGAGCGTTACCAGCATCGGAATCAGGAGATGAACCGTGAACGCACAGAACAGTCCTTCATGGTGCCAAAGCAGGAAATTGTTGATAACGGATATGATCTGTCCATCAACAAGTACAAGAAGGTTGAATATAAGCCGGTGGAGTATCCGCCGACAAGCGAGATAATGGCTAATATTCGAAGTTTGGAAGTAGAGATCACGGAAGATCTGAATGATCTCGAGAAGATGCTGACTGATGAGACAAATTGATATTTGTAGGTGAGAAAATGGATTACAAAAAGCTTAGCGATTTATGCGATGTGGTATCTGGGGGGACACCTGCAAGGTCGAGAATAGAGTGTTGGGAAAATGGAACAATACCATGGGTTAAAATCAGTGATTTATCCTCAAAATATATAAAAGGAACAGAGGAAAAAATTACTGAAACTGGATTAAAAGAGTCTTCTGCTAAGTTACTCCCAAGAGGTACTATTCTTTTCTCAATATTTGCTACGTTGGGAGCAACAGGCATTTTGGATATTGATGCATCAACAAACCAAGCTATAGCGGGATTGACTGTAAGGGATAGCAGAACAATCGATCCGGAATACATTTATTACTATTTACTTTCAAAAAAGACGTATGTTAATAATATTGGTCGCGGAGTTGCGCAAAATAACATTAATCTTTCTATTCTGAAATCCTTAGAAGTTCCGGTACCAACAGTGGATGAGCAGAGGAGTATTATAGCGATACTGAATAAGAACGATGCTATCATTACTGGCAAAAGGAAAGTGCTTAAAGCACTTAATGAACTTGTCAAAGCCCGATTTGTCGAGATGTTTGGAGATCCAATCAGTAATGACAAAGGATGGAACACGGATCCATTAACCGCTGTTTGTTCAAGAATATATGGTGGTGGGACTCCGTCTAAAAGCCACCCCGAGTATTTTGAAGGCTCAATTCCGTGGGTTTCACCCAAGGATATGAAGTCAGATGTTATTACTGATAGTATCGACCATATTACAGAAGAGGCAATAGCAAACAGTACTACAAATCTTGTTCCAGAAGGCTCCGTATTAATGGTTATTAGGAGTGGTATTTTGAAGCATGATCTTCCTGTATCAATAAACGCTGTTCCTGTAACCATTAATCAAGATATGAAAGCGTTTGTCCCAGGAGAGAATATCACTGCAAGCTTTTTACGGAACTATTTCAAAGCTATTGAACTAGATGTTCTTGCTGGTGTTCGAGGAGTTACGGCAGATAATATTGACTTTAAGACATTTCAGCAAAGAAAGATTATTGTGCCGCCGATTCACTTGCAGGAAGAGTTTGAGGATTTCTGCAGACAAGTCGACAAATCAAAAGTTGCCGTCCAGAAATCGTTAGATGAAACACAACTACTCTTTAACAGTCTGATGCAAAAATATTTCGGATGATATTTGCTACTTGGCAAGCGCAACAACCAGAGGAAGGAGATGGTGTGAATGACAAACTTTGATTATCTGAATTCAGAACCACAATTCCATACATTTGCACCAGTGGCAATCTCTGCGGAGAAGATTGCGGTGATTGATCCTTCAGCCAGCATTATCAACTGCCGGCGTGCCATGGAATTTGCCATTAAGTGGATGTATTCCGTTGATAAGGCTCTCGTCATGCCCTATCAGGACAATCTGGTTACACTCCTGCATACGGAAGAATTCAAAGATTTGATGGATGACAGTCTTTGGCGGCGTCTTGATTTTATCCGGCGTATGGGAAACCAGGTGGCGCATACCGGAAAACCGGTGACGCTGGATCAGGCAAAGCTGTGTCTGAAGAACCTGTTCCTTTTTATGGACTTTGTTTCCTATTGCTATGGAGAAAATTATCAGGAACGTAAGTATGATGAATCACTGCTGGGACAGCCTGCAGAGATTCCTGAAGCTGCAGCAGATTCTGAAAAGGCATCAGATGTCGCTGAAGTTGATCTGAAAGTACTGATCGCAGAGAACAAGGCGCTTAAAGAAGAGCTGACCAGACGCCGGGAAGAGCTGGCACCGGGTTACGTCACAAAGCCGCTGGATCTTTCTGAATTTAAGACAAGAAAGATTTACATCGACTCCATGCTGGTGGATGCCGGCTGGACAGAGGGGAAAGACTGGTTGAATGAAGTTGAACTTGACGGAATGCCGAATGCTTCCGGCAAGGGATATGCGGACTATGTGCTCTATGATGATGCGCATCGTCCGCTTGCGCTCATCGAGGCTAAGCGTACCTGCGTGGATGTGTCCAAGGGGCGTCAGCAGGCAAAACTATACGCTGATATTCTGGAACAGCAGTATCATCGGAGGCCGGTTGTATTCCTGACGAATGGCTTTGATACAAGAATAGTTGACGGACAGTATCCGGAGCGACAGTGTGCAGCGATCTGGTCAAAGCGCGACTTGGAGAAATGGTTTAACCTGCTGTCCATGCGGACAAGCCTACGAAATGTGGTAGTAGATAAGCAGATTGCAGGGCGATATTATCAGGAAGCCGCGATTAAAGCGGTCTGCGACAGCTTTGATAACAAGAATCGCCGAAAGGCGCTGCTTGTTATGGCGACCGGATCTGGCAAGACAAGAACCGTCATCGCACTCTGTAAAGTGCTGATGAATGCCGGATGGATCCGCAACATTCTCTTTCTTGCGGACAGAACTTCGCTTGTGGTGCAGGCAAAACGGAACTTTGTAAATCTCCTTCCGGACCTTTCCTGCAGCAATATCACAGAAGAGAAAGACAATTACGGTGCGCACTGCATCTTCTCTACCTATCAGACCATGATTAATCTCATCGACGAAGCCAAAGATGAAGATGGCAAGATTTTCTCCTGCGGTCATTTTGATCTTGTGATCTGCGATGAGGCACACCGCTCTATCTACAACAAATACAAGGATATTTTCAATTACTTCGATGCACCGCTTGTCGGTCTGACTGCAACGCCAAAGGATGAGGTTGACAAGAATACTTATGAGGTCTTTGATCTGGAAAACGGCGTACCGACATATGGGTATGAGCTGGCACAAGCTGTGCAGGACGGGTATCTGGTTGACTTCCAGTCCGTTGAGACAACTCTGAAATTCATTGATCAGGGTATTGTTTATGACGAACTGTCGGATGAAGAAAAAGAGGAATACGAGAAGGATTTCATTGATGAAGATGGAAATCTTCCGGAAACTATTGGCTCGTCTGCGCTGAACACCTGGATCTTTAACGAAGATACCATTCGGAAAGTTCTGCAGACGGTGATGACACAGGGGCTGAAGATCGATTACGGGGAAAAGATCGGCAAGACAATTATCTTTGCCAAAAATCATGCTCATGCAGAGAAGATCCTTGAGGTGTTCCATGAGGAATATCCGCATCTGCCGGATGACTTTGCCAAAGTAATTGATAACCGGATCAATTATGCGCAGAGTGCGATTGATGAGTTCAGCGATCCGCGGAAACTCCCGCAGATTGCCATTTCGGTCGATATGCTGGATACCGGTATTGATGTACCGGAGATTCTGAATCTTGTGTTCTTTAAGAAGGTGATGAGCAAGGCGAAGTTCTGGCAGATGATCGGCCGTGGGACAAGGCTCTGCCCGGGACTTGTGGACGGTAAGGATAAAGACAAATTCTATATCTTTGATTTCTGCGGGAATTTCGAATTCTTCCGGATGAACAAGGGAAAACCATCCGCCAATCAGATCGCATTGCAAGGGGCAGTCTTTAACCTGGAATTTCAGATCGCATATAAACTGCAGACATTGGAAAATCAGACGCAGAGATTAAAAGCATATCGGGATAAACTTGTTGAAGTAATGTGCGGAAAGGTATCGGAATTAAACCGGGAAAACTTTGCGGTCCGGCAGCATATCAAGTATGTAGATCTTTATTCGGAACCGGAAGGGTATCAATCCCTGTCTTATGAAGACACATTGACCATCCAGGATGAGCTTGTTCCGTTGATTCTGCCTGATCCTGACACGGCAAGTAGCGTCCGCTTTGACGCGCTGATGTACGGAATAGAACTGGCTTATCTTTCCGGGGAGAAGTATGCAAGAGCCCGGAAGGATCTCATGAAACACGTGAGAGCCTTGGCGGATATTGCCAACATACCGGCAATTCAGGGGAAGTCTGAGCTGATCCGTATGATTCTGCATACAGATTATCTGGAAAATGCCGGGATTGATGAGTTTGAAAAGATCCGGGAAGAACTGCGTGGCCTGATGGTATACATACACACGCCTTCTGTGCGTTACGATACGAGTTTTACGGACGATATCCTGAATATGGAAGTTCATGAATCTGAATTGGATTATGGAGAACTGGCCAATTATAAAGCAAAGGCAGAATACTATGTGCGGACACATCAGGACATGATCACGATTGCGAAGCTGAAAACCAACAAGCCATTAACGGCAAACGACGTCGAGATTCTGGAAGAAGTGCTCTGGAGTGAGGTTGGCACCAGAGAAGAGTACGAACAGGAATACGGGGACAAGCCTCTCGGCGAATTTGTCCGCAGTATCGTCGGCCTTGATATGAATGCGGCAAAGGAAGCATTCTCTGCGTATTTGAATGATGTGAATCTGGACAGCCGTCAGATCTATTTTGTCAATCAGATCGTGGAATATATTGTTCACAATGGGATGATGAAAGATCTGTCCGTTCTGCAGGAAGCACCATTCACAGATCATGGAAGCATCGTGGAGATCTTCCCGGACCTAAATGTGTGGATGGGGATCCGGAAAGTAATCGAACAGATTAATGCAAATGCAGCATAGTCAATGCCATTTAACAGCTAATGGGTACAAATTGGGTACACCAGCTTTTAAATGAGGTGTATGAAACGTAAAAGCGTATCATAATGATACGTAAATAGGACGAAATAGTAGCAGGTTCATGACCCGCAAACGGCGGGTTTGCGGACGCGGAGCGTCGGCACTTTTGGAACCGCCTCGACGGAGACCGCGACGGTACCAAAGCGGCGTGGCTGAAAATTCAATGGGTAATCTAGTGAGAAGTTGTATGAAAGAGCAATGATCCGGCTTTCCATTCATGAAAAGGTAGTATCAAGTGTCGAAGGTGCCAGAAATAGGATGAAAGATTCTGAAGGCTTCACGGTACATTGAGAAAGGACAACTGCCGCAGGGAAAAAATCGCTGCAGCTGAGTATATCTCAAAGAACTACGTATCCCTCACCGTAAGAAATATCCAAAGACGGATTAGGGACTGAAAGAAGAACACATGAGTCAGAGATACAGCACTAGGAAAGATCCCCGAGCCTGACAGACAGCACCATCAACAGACTGTTTTAAAAAGCTCAAGACATAGAAATACAGGGAAACGTCATGCAACTGATGGACTTTACTGCCGGACTCAAATCGCATGTGCAACCAGTGCAATAAAATTGATAAGCTTATTCTTTTCTTCTGGTTCCAAACCGCCGTCGCTCCGGTACCAATTTCCCGCCGGAGTGGTTCCACTGAGTTCCGTCGAAGTCTCCCCAAATGTCCGCTGTTTGCGTGACCTGCAGCGGATTCGATGTTGAGCTGGAATAATGCAGCTTTTGACTCAAAATGTGCTGAATTATTCTGAATTACTTGAAGCAGCAGACATTCTTCGGAGTGCCTGCTGCTTTGCGTTATCAGCGTTGATAACATTATGATAACAATTTGGCAACGGGGGGGGGGGAAATCCCCGCCGCTCTTTTCCTTTTGACACATATTCGCGCGAAGAGAGTATAATTTGTTATACAAATCATACTCTGGAGGCAATATTAATGAAAGCACCGGAAGGGAAATATGCATGGACGGCTACCGTCGGGGAGAAAGGACAAATCGTAATACCGAAACAGGCGCGGGATATCTTCGGGATCAAGCCCGGAGATACTCTGCTTCTTCTTGGCGATGATAAGCGGGGGATCGCCATTCCCCCAAAAGGAGCGTTTGCAGAATTGTTCGGGATCGCATTCCAAGAGCGGGATGGTGACAAGGAATGAAAAAGGTCGCCTTTTTCTGCATTCCTGCGCACGGTCATACGAATCCCATGCTACCGGTTGCTGCGGAACTGGTGGAACGAGGGAATACCGTCCGATTCTATTCGTTCGACGAATTTGAAGATAAGATCAATGCAACAGGCGCAGAGTTTATCTCATGCGATGCGTATCTTCCTAAACTCACGGAGCAGGAAGAAGCTGGACTAAAGAATATTTCCACGACAGAAATGACACTGCAGGACATCCGGATCACGCTTCGTATGGACAGCTTCCTTGATAAAGAGTTTAAGACCTTCAAGCCCGATGTCATTTATTCGGATTCCGTTTGTTTCTGGGGCAAACTGAACGCATGGAAGCATCATGTGCCACTGGTGGTCTCCACCAGTACCTTCGCCTTTAACCAGCTGTCATCACAGTACATGAAGAACACGCCGAAAGAGCTGGCAGATATGATTCTCGGGCTGCCGAGGGTTTCTAAGGAGTTAAAAACACTCGAACCCTACGGCTATCATGTGAAAGGCGCCTTGTCACTGGTACAGAGCGATAATCAGACGGACAGCATCGTCTATACTTCACGGCGGTTTCAGCCCTATGCGGAAAGCTTTTCTGACCACTACGCCTTTGTAGGGCCCTCTGTATTTTCAAAGGCCGTTCCGGATAAAACGAAGGAATGCCCGCTCGTTTATATTTCCATGGGAACCGTTATCAACGACAGACGGGATTTTTACACTAAATGCATTGAAGCATTGCGGGATCAGAATGTTAACGTCGTCATTTCATGCGGGAATGCTGTAAACCGTGAGTCATTGGGAGTGCTGCCTGACAACATCCATGTGTATCCCTACGTTGATCAGCTTGACATTCTTTCCAAAGCGGACGTTTTTATAACGCACTGCGGTATGAACAGCGTTTCCGAAAGCCTCTATATGGCTGCACCGATGGTGCTTTATCCCCAGACAAGTGAGCAGAAAGCAGTGGCGAGAAGGGTAATGGAAATCGGCGCAGGTACGGCTTTAAATGACGATTCCATTGACGGAATCCGGGCGTCTGTGCATGAGATTCTGAGCAACGCCGCTTACGGAAAAGCCGCAGAAGTGTGCAGTACAGATTTTCGTTCTTGTACCGGTGCTGCCGGAGCAGCGGAGTTTATCGAAAATGCACCGCATTCATCGAACGGATTAGATGTTGTCGGTGAGCTGAATAAAACGACAGTGAGATTCCACTTCATATACTGGGCAACAATCATCGCCGCCATCAATCTGATCGGATTTCTTTTCAGCTGGAAATATGTGTGGATCATTGGTGTTGCAGCCGGTATTCTATCTAATCCGATCGGCAAGGCAATACAAAAACGGAAATATTTTTCCATGCTGCGCAGAATCCAACAATGAATGGATTGTTTTCTGGGCATTACTTTTTTCAGTAGAACTAAAGACTGGCAAGTTTGTTCCTGAATATGCGGGTAAAATGAATTTCTACCTGTCCGTTCTTGATGATCAGGTGAAAAGTGAGGCTGATAATCCGTCAGTTGGCTTAATCCTATGCAGGGACAAGAATAAGATTGTTGCAGAATATGCACTTAAAGATATGACTAAGCCGATAGGAGTAAGTGAATATAGGTTATTTGATGATGTTCCGAAGGAATTGCAGAATACTGTGCCTAGCTTAGATGACATAGAATCAAGGATTATAGATAAATATAAATGTGATTAATAGTGGAAGTCGGTTTGCACTATTATGCCAATGATTTGCGAGACAGCGTCCTGCAAATCTTAGGGGATATTTATGGAAATATGGGATGCTTATGATGAAAAACTAAATAAGATTGAGGGAATGACCTTAGTCCGTGGAGAAGAAGTCCCGGACGGAGTTTTCCATCTTGTATGTGAAATTATAGTAAAACATACCGATGGTACTTATTTGCTTATGCAAAGAGATCCAGGAAAGCATCTGGGCGGAATGTGGGAAGCCACTGCAGGAGGGTCTGCGCTTCAGGGAGAAGATCCGATGACTTGTGCGTTAAGGGAACTTTCTGAAGAAACCGGAATTAAAGCAGATAAGCTTACAGAAGTCGGCCGTGTGTTACATCACTTACATAAATCAATATATGTGGACTATCTGTGCGAGACTGATGCTGATAAAACCAGCGTGGTACTGCAGGAAGGTGAAACCTCTGCATATAGGTGGGTAACGGCAGAAGAATTGCGCTCAATGCCTCGCAATGAGTTGGCAACAATGAGAATGCTATATTTCATTAAGGATTTGAAATGAGGGATTGGAGATGACGAATATATGATGAGTAAAGAAATAAAAATTATAGAAGAGAAGAAATTAATCAGAAACAAAGAATTGCCAGAGAAATCCTAGAGGCATTATCTGACTGGTTTGGAATTCCTGAACCCAGAGAATAGTACATAAAAGAAAGTGCTGATCAGCCATTCTTTGCTGCGTATGATTCGAATAAACCTATGCATAATTACTGGCTGAAGAGGTACCACTCCAGAGACCTTCTAATCATTGACGACTGACTCCTCTATCCTGTCAAAGAAGGACAATGTGAACAGGTCCTTGATGTTGTTGAGGGAAGATATCGGCATAGTGCAACGATTTCCGGCTCTTAGTACGCAGAGGACGGCTGGAGAGAACGTCTCGGAAGCGGTGCAGTTGCCGAAGCAATCATGGACCGACTCACAGCATGTGCAGAGCGGATCATTATCCTTAGCGACAAGTCAATGAGAACCAGAAATGACTGACATTCACCAACCTGGATAGAAACCTGGATAGACGACGAAACCCGTCTTGGAATAAAACAAGCTGGGTTATGCATGCAGGAAGGTGGACTTACAGCTCCGGAACGCAGGACTTCGGTGCCGGAAACGACTGGTAATTACTGCCCGTCCTTGACGCTCCGGATCAATGGCCTTGAAGATCCGTAACACTTGCCCTAGGATGCCCAGAATATTCAACAGAATCAGAATGCTTGAATGATGACCAAAAATTGACCCAAAAAAGGGATAAAAACTCGTATACAAGAGATAGTCTGTGTATTCAAAACAAAGAATTGTTAATAAAAATAATAGAAGCTAACGATAAATACTCCGTAATTATCGGCATGGAATAAATATTGAAAGTCCGGAATCAGGTATAAAGGCGATCTAAATTTATCTGGGGATGCCTCGAAAACGTGTTAAGATTTTTTGAAAATGTCCCATCTTGTTAGAAACTTCTGAAACGTAACAATCATTTGTTTTTATTCGCGTTCATTTCATTGAGTACCTTCTGAAGTTCCTTCTCGTTACTTACCGTGTAGTAATTGTCACGCTTCCGTTCTCCAACCTTCATGCATGTGTAATGTTTTCCGTATCTTTCGATGTAGATCTCATCTGTAATTGCGTCTATGTAAACAGTAATGTTCTGCTTCTGGCTGAGGTGAACAATCTCTCCATTGCTTGTCACCGGGGTATATAAGCAGTTCCCCATGGAGAACACATCGTTCCTGATCTGCCTCTGATATTCTGCTCTGAAGACTTCTGAATAGTTGAAATCAAAGGGTACCGGAGTGAACAGCTCATGTGGATCCTTTACCGGATATGAGAATTTCGCATTCAGGTAAAGCCTGTATTTCTTGTTGAACCAGTCATTGAGGTAATCATAGTTGTGGGGTACCTTCCATCGGATCAGGTCATTCGGAAGCCGCATCTGTGCCGTACCGTTATAACGTTCAACGCGTCCCTTGGCCTGAGCTGAATTTGCGAAGATCATAGTGATGCCAAGCTTATTCATCATGCTGGCAAACTGCGTTGGTGTTCCGGCTTTGACGCTGCGGAAGACTGAGAACTTGTCTGAATACAGTGCTTCCGGAATGCCGTAATTCTCCAGAACAAGCTTCATCATACGGGCGTATCCACGCGCACATTCTTCAGCCATGAAGTATCCCGCAAGAACCTCGGTACTGGCATCGTCAACCGCAAGATGAAGGGCGTAAGCTCTGCCATCATTGAACCAGTCGTAGGGCGTTCCATCAATCTGCACCAGCTCTCCCATATGGTCTCTCGGGGCTCTTGTTGAATGCGTGACGCGTGTACCATCTGTCCGGCCTGGCTTCTCTACAGGAGACGTCCATCCTTCCCTTACAAACAGATCGCGGAACCAGGTCTTGCTGCGGTTCTTCAATCCATACCTCACAACATCGGCTTCCTTGTCTTTGTTTGTAATGACATCTTCAAGATAGATGTCTCTGAACTGTGCTATGGTGATTGACGGATACGTCTTCTTTAAATCCTCAAGGTACCTGATCTCTTGGTCGGAGGCAGTGGTTACCGGCTTTCTTCCGGTATTGCCGTGAGTGAGAATAGCAGACGTATCTTTTATCTTTCTCTCGGCTGACAATCGCTCAATCTGCTTCCGGCTGTATCCACATTGATCAGCTATCCATTGACAAGTAATCTTAGGGTTCGAATCCCTTTGTTCCAGTAGTTTTAGAGCTTTAACTTTATCTTTTTCTTTCTTCATCTGGATCACCTCCAGATGAATGCATTAGTCCCCGAATGCCTTGAAATCAATGGGACATTTTCATTTGATCACGTGTGGGACATTTTCATTTAACTATGACAGGGATGCCTCGAAAACGAAGTAAAAAAACTTGGGGTGTCGGGGTACCCCATGAAGGTTTATCCCACCACGAAACCGTCTGGTAAAACAGGCGGTTTTTGAATGGAAAGGAAAAGGAGACCGCCTGTTACGGCTGCGTCTCCTGAAGTTCTTCGTATTCGTCCAGAAACATCTCACAATAGATGGCGATGCGGGCAAGCATCTCGTCTGTGTTCATGGCATACAGAGTCATATTGCTCGTTTGGTTACGCTGCTTCAGCTCACATTCAATGCCGCGCATTAATCGCTGTGCTGAGCGGCATATTCGGTTCATGGAACGAATGCTGGCCTGCAGATATTGTTCTGCTTCTTTGCCATACAAACGGGCTCCTTCTGCAGTGATCCATGCCTGTTCGGGACTCAGGGGCTGAAAGCTGGTTGAAGTCATTGCTTAACCTTCTTTGGCGGAATGACAGGATTCAACATTGGCTTGGAGCTCTTTCTGAGCACATAGAGGCAGCGGCTGCGGAACCTGTCCCAGTTGGTATATCCGTTGGCTGCTTTCTTGATCGTCTTGATGATTGAGTTCCGGTTCTCCATCAATCCGTTATTCAGTTTTATGTCGGACACTACCACCTGGCCTGTGTCCTTATCGACTGTATGACGCTGCTTTACGACAATGAAGGAGTTGATAATCTCCTCTCTCCAGCTGATCAGGGTGCGGGAGAACTCTTTCATTTCCGGAATACCACTGGCTGCGAAGGACTGAATCAGTTTGTTCAGCTCCTGGGGAGCAGTATCGTAAGTGCAGTTGTCATAGAAGTCCACAACGTCATCCTTGAGGTCCCATGCCTTTTTCAAATCGGGATGAACGGCTTCGATCATGGCTTTAATTTCGTAATAATTGAGGAACCGGTTCAGCTTGCGGTTCATTTTCCTTGGATGGCCGGGATCGAACAGCTTTTTACCATCTTTGTCTCTGGCGTCCAGCCGCTTGAATATCATCCAGTTGAATGTCTTCAGCAGATAATACTCGTTGGTTTGTGTTTTTGTGCCTTCAATATATTTTGGAGTCTGCTTCATTACTCTGATCCGGACGCTGTCAGCCTTTCTGGAGAGCTCCTGGCTGACATGATAATGGTCAACGGAATGATAGGCCTTAGGGAACAGCTGACGTATGATGGCGCGGTATTCACTATACATGTCCGTGGCAATCATTTTGACGCGCTTTCGCTCTTCCACTGGGATTTTGAGAAAGTAGCTGAGCAGATAATCTTTTCTTCTGCTTGGCAGGATATCCACCGGCTCCTGTGACTCAAAGTCGAGAATAACGAACACATATTTTGAGTTCTCTCCCGGATGATAAAATGCGTAGTTCTCATCCCAGCACATCAATGTGGGCAGAGGTCTTCGCGCCTCCTTTACGTGGGCATCGAAGACGGAGGCAGCGGTTGTGGGAGAGATGTGATACCGCTTAGCGACGGAAGCGAAGGTCTCGGTCTGAATCTTCAAATCGTTCAGAATGTTTTCAACCGTGAGGGCGGAGATGTGCTGCTTCCTGAAACAGAATGGATTGTTCTCATAGTACGTTCGATGACAGACAGGACAGATGTACCTGCGGGCATGATAGAAGATGGTGCACTCACGATCAGTAAAGACGCCGTGGCTTATCTTCTTGTCAATGTAGTCCTTA
Source organism: Galactobacillus timonensis (assembly GCF_900240265.1). Classification (NCBI taxonomy): domain Bacteria; kingdom Bacillati; phylum Bacillota; class Erysipelotrichia; order Erysipelotrichales; family Erysipelotrichaceae; genus Galactobacillus; species Galactobacillus timonensis. The sequence goes on along the minus strand of NZ_LT964739.1, from coordinate 175,920 downwards.
ACCCTTGGCAGGGTACAGCCGCAATCGGGACAAGGCGGATGATCCGGCCGCAGTAAAACATGGACAGACGCACTGCCATTGTCATTATGGAAGATGACATTCTCCACACTGCCTGTATCGAGGTTAAAGAATTCAAGAATGGCCTGTTTATCAGATTGTTCGGACATAGATCTTCTCCTTTGAGCCCAGCATAGGGGAAGATCAGGAAAGGCCCAAGTCAAAGTCATTTGGCCCATTCAGGCAGAGATTGATTCCGGCCACCCAGCCACTGGAAGAATCATATTCCGGAGCCCGGCGGACATCACGCCGGAATAGAACACGAAGCTGTTGAAGCAGCGAATCAGGCGGATCAACCAGCTTCAGGAAAATCCGGAGCTGCACAATGAGCTTATCGAGCCATTTGTTCCAACGGTAAACGGAAGAATCGGAAGGAAGCGAATAACGATCAAGATCCAGATCATTGTCCAGAGCCGATTCGATGGTCTGCACCGAGTAGTGCTTGTAAGGGACAAGGAAATCAGGGAGAACACGGTGATGTCTTCCGTTGGAAGAGACGGCGACAGGAATCCAGATCCAGTAAGAACCTTTTGGCGTTTTAACGCACCTTCTGGCAGTTCCGCAGAATCTCATTGGCAGGCCTGTTTCAGGATCCAAAACAGGTTCGCTGCATTTCATCAAAAATCATTCAGATGATTAGGATGTTTAACAATTTTGTATTGTGAATGTGGTACACTAACCATGGTTTTGGTTATGGGTTCAGAGATGGCTGGAAACTAGTCTCTGAACCTTTTCCTTTCTATTGATGTCTCTAACCGCATGATAATCGGTAAATACGAAAAGGAGAAGGTCTTTGTGCCTCCCCATGAGGGTTTACAGCTCTTTAACTCCTCCCGGATCATCAATCCCAGGATTTCTTAGAGGCACCCCCAAACCCCATCTATTTTTAGATAGTCGGTATAAACACTGGGCTTCCGGACTTTTTCTATGCATCGGGTGTACATTTTTCAAAAAAGATTCGGCGTTTACCGACCACCCTTTTTGCCTGAAAACGGAACCACCTATTTATCTCCGTCTGTGAAGGTAAATAATTCCTCGACAGTAACGTCAAATACTCTTGCGATATCCATTGCCAGCTTTAATGAGGGATTATATTTACCGTTTTCCAGATGAACAATTGTCTCCCTCCGGGCACCAACTTTCTCCGCAAGATCCGCCTGCGTTAATCCTGCTTTTTCACGGAATTCTTTTATTTTTGTAACAAGTGCCACCTCATACTCCCTTCTGATCCATTACCTTGAAAATGATAATTCGCAGTATGGAAATGATGATCAGCGAAAACATAATAACCCAGCCCATGAAAGATGCAGTATTAGCTACATGCCCCAATGTGCCGCCAATAAATGCAGTCAAAACCATTGCTGCTGCAAATATTTTCAGACAGATGGAGTCACATCTTTTTAAATTTGCTCTTGCAAGCTCATCGATGGGTTCTTTGTGAAATTTCCGGACTCTGTATGATATCAGGAAAATAAAACATATGATCCCTCCTGCGACAGCATTTTGAATATACGTGTAGGATTCTTTCCAATCCGTTCTTACCCAGCACCAATAGTAGAATGTCAAACCAATGGTAAGAACTGCAGTTTCTGTCATCAATTCTGTAATACTGACTTTTTTATTCATAATGCCTCCCGTGTGATATATTTATCACTTTGCGTTATAAATATATCACATTAAAATTACTTGTCAGCAATAAATGTGACAAATAATTCACTTTTGCGTAGCTTTGGGATGATATGATATAGAAACAATAAAGAGTAAAGGGAGAGCATCATGATAATGGACAGAAATGCTGTTCTGATTATTACCTTTGTCTTCGCTATCGCATTTCCGGTCGGGATGATGATCTGGTGGAAGCGGCGTACAGGAGAATCCATCTGGTCCTTTGCGGCTGGAGCTCTCTGTTTTGTCCTGTTTGCCATGGTGCTGGAAAATCTTATGCATCAGGTATGTCTGGGAAGCCGGAATGCTGTTTCATCCAAAATACTGGCTTCGCCGGTTCTGTATACTTTGTATGCGGCATTTGCGGCTGGCATTTTTGAAGAAACCGGTCGTTTGTTTGGATTCAAAGTGCTTCTGCGCAAAAATAACAAAAATTCCTGCGCAGTTGCATATGGAATCGGGCACGGCGGAATGGAAGTAATCCTGATATTGGGAGTATCTTATCTGACCATGCTTCTGGCAGCTGGCGGAGTGAAAATCGGCACTGCAGAGGCAACAGCACAAATACTGGCTAACGCACAAAGCATTACGTTTGCTACAGCAGGAATTGCCATGTTTGAACGCATTTCTGCCATGATGATACACATTGGTCTTTCTATGCTCGTATATACGGCGGCAAGAAACCGGAAACAGATTTGGCTCTATCCGGTCGCGATTCTTCTTCATGCCCTGGTGGATGCACCGGCAGCCATGTATCAGTACAGAGCCATAACATCTCTGGCTGTAGTAGAAGGATGTTCCTTTGTAATCGCGGTGATCTGCCTTGTGCTTGGAAGAATCGTACTGTACAGGAACAATACCAGGTGATCAGGATATAATGCTTCCACCGCGAAGCGGATGTGCCGGCCACAATCATAGAAAAAGAAAAATATGAGCGGGCGGGAAACAGCGAAAGGAACATGAACGAAGGAAATGGCTATCAGCCTGGTAGATTTTTCCTGGGAAAAGTAAAGCATAAGGAGGTTGAGCCATGTCCAGAAGAACAGACCTTGAAGCTCAGGGATTCAAGACATATGAGAATGAGGAAATATCAATTTTCTGGAATCCTTCCATCTGCCAGCATGCGCCTGGAACAATCGAGCTCGAATAAAATAGTGTTGCTGTGAAATATGAGGCAGTGGCTTTTGCGGCCGCTGCCTTTTACTTTGCGTCGATTTGAAGTCAGTTTTGGAAGTGTAGATGGCATCGCGGAATACATATAATTATGGTATAAATATGTCATGATCGACAGTAAAGTGAGGTGATAATATGCCACAAATCATTCCCATCAAGGATTTAAAAGATACAGCAAAAGTTTCTGAAATGTGCCATAAGAGTTCTGAACCTATTTTTGTGACGAAGAATGGATATGGCGATATGGTACTGATGAGCATGGAGGCCTATGAGGAAATATATCAGAAGGAGCAGCTTTACCGTGAACTGGAGATTTCCGAAAACGAGATCAGGGGCGGAAAAACCAGAGAGGCCAGAGAGGCATTGGCTGATGTGAGAAAGAATTATGGCTTATAAGCTCGCGATTCCGGAACATACAGAGCACCAGATCGATCAATGCATCAGCTATATTGTCAATACTGTGAGAAGCCCTTCCGCAGCGGGAGCTGTTCTGGATGATATCGAACACACATATAGTAAGCTGGAGAAAATGGCAGAGTCCTTTGCCTTCTGCAATGATCCCTATCTGCGATCAAAGAGATACCGGAAACTGGCATTGGAGAAACATCATTATTTGTTCATTTACAGAGTGGATGGGGAAACCGTATATCTTGTAGGATTTTTCCATATACTGGAAAATTACCGCACAAAGCTGTAATGAGAACAAGCTGCGGCAACATATTACTAAAAGATATGGAGAGCTTTGCAACCGGATTAAAGCGGATTCAGGATGTCTGTGATTAAGTCGGCTGTAAAGTGGAATATCGTGGAGATGATTACGGATTTACGGTAAGGTTTCACCGCCACTGCGGGAAGGCTGGAGGATAAGCGTGAGTGACAATAGCTCTCACGGTGGCACTCACGATGAAGAAAAAAGTATCTCTATAAAACAATATGAAGCAGTGGCTTGTGCGGTCACTGTTTTTTTCTTGCGCCGGTTTGAAACGGATTCGAATCATAGGCAGGACACGAAAAATCATTTTGAGAGGTATGCACGCATACGCGCAGGGTGCTTCCTGCAGCATCTCGGGAAAACGTATGTCATCTGAAATACCCAATGCGTTAATGATAGTGCAGCACCAGCCGGCAGGGACCGTTCGAAAATATCTATCATCGCCGCTTCCTTTCAGTAACGAACGGATTCATGAAAGAAACTGTTAAGCTCACATAGGCAAGAGCTGCTGTTGTGCGCTTGCGGCAGTAACTATCCAACATGCCCCTCTGGGGGAGTAAGCGGCTTCCCCAGCGGCTATATGTGCGGACAGTGACTTGTATTCGAATGAGAAACAGGGCCTTGAGTACATTGCGTCAGATTTTGTCAAGTACCGATTTTTCCTTCTTTCGCACTTTTCCCGTCCTTTTTTCAGAATGACTGGGATTTTATGATGATTCCAGCTTCAGGAAATCTGTCGCAGCCACTGTGCCGGCACAGAAGCGCTGCAATATTTTTTGTCAGAAGGAGGAGGTTATGTTTGGAGTAAAAGTCAAAAACATCAACACGAAGAAAGAGTATACGATTGAGGAATTTTATGATGCGATCAATGGTCACAGCTTTTCCGCTGGTGCACCGGCGCTGACAAAGCACGGTCTTGCGACCATCATCACGTTCCCGCCGCTGGATCGTCATAACCAGGTCTGGATCGTACCGGTCCTGGGTTTCAAAAAGACGGCGACAGCTAAGTTCCAGATTTCGAAGAATGATGCGGCTGGTGTCGGAAACATGGCTGTCAATGGCATTTTGAGTGACCTGACCGGGGGACTTACAAATCTGCGCAGCGCAGCCGGCGGAAATGCCAAGAAGGCTGAGAAACTGGTGGATTTGACGGTCGATGAACTGAATGCGCTGAATCTGTAATCAGCGGGCAGACTATAACAGCTATTAAACAAAATCATAGTAGAGGAGAATATTGAAATGAATTTTGAACTTGTGGGTGGTGCAGGCTTTCAGCTGGCAAAGATTCATCTTGGCAACGGGGAAACAGCCAAGATCGAAAACGGTGCCATGGTGTATATGCAGGATGTGAACCTGGAGGGAAAACTCAACAGCAATAAGAAGGGATTCGGTGGATTCCTCAGTGCGATGGCGAAGAGCCTTGTCAGCGATGAGAGCATCTTCATCACGCAGGTAACAGGAACAGCTGCTGATGGTGTGGTTGCCATCGCACCCACGGTGCCGGGAACAATCGCTAAACTGGAGGTTGGCGCTCGCCAGTACCGTCTGAATGACGGTGCATTCTTTGCCTGCGATGATTCGGTAAACTACAAGATGCAGAAGCAGGATCTAGGTCAGGCTTTCTTCGGCGGCTCCGGCGGTCTGTTCGTCATGGAGACGGAGGGACAGGGCGATATGCTGATTGCTGCGTACGGTGACCTCGTTGAGGTAGAGTGCACGCCGGCAAAGCCCGTTACTATCGATAACGAGCATGTTGTTGCCTGGGATGCGTCGCTCTCTTACAGCATTGAAGTGGCATCCGGATCTTTCGGCTTTACAACCGGCGAGGGCCTTGTCAACAGATTTACCGGATCAGGCAAAATTTTGATCCAGACGCGGAACATCAATGCTCTGGCGGATGCCGTTAAGCCGTTCCTCCCGGATAAGTCTTCCAATTAATCCTGGAACAATTCGGCAGCCAGATGCCGGGCTAAGATCTGTTTTCCGCCATTCATCTGGCACTTAGTATGCGGCACAGGAGTGCTGCTGGAAAGGGGATTATGATATGAAACAGCCTTCGCACGGGAAAGCCGTCGTAAGTCTTGTACTTGGCATTATCGGCGTTATCTGCTGGTTTTACGGTTATTCGTCTGTTCTATCGATTATACTTGGCATTGTTGCCGTGGAGCTTGCAAAGGCCGCGGCAAGAGATGGAAACACCGAAGGTGTCTGCACTGCAGGAAAGATTTTCGGCCGCATTTCGTTCATCGGCGGCATTATATTCCTTATCCTTACCTTTGCTGTGGTAGGCGGACTCATTGCGGCATTTATGTAATTTTCTGATTCTCAGAATGTTGCGGGCAGCGGCGACCGATCCTTTCCGGGATGCGTCGCCGCTTTCTGCTTGCAGGATCAGATATTTCCCTGAAACGGAAAAGGAGGGACACTGACTTTGGAAAAACTTCAGATCGGTATTTGTGAAGACAACAAAGACGAGCGCGTAAGGCTGCTCAGGCTGGTATCGGACTCGTATGCCGAGTTGTCCGTGGAAGCATTTGAGAGTGCAGAGGATCTTCTTGCTGCTTTTTATCCTGGAAAGTATGATCTGATCATTTTTGACATCTATATGGGCGGCATGACGGGCATTGAAGCGCTGGAGCAGATCCGGCACTCGGATGTGCATGTCGTTGCCGCCATTGCTACAACGAGTCAGGACTATGCGCTCGAATCGTACCGTCTGCATGCGGCCCGCTACCTGGAAAAGCCGGTGGATGAAGAAGAGATCCGGGATCTCATTCAGCTGGTGATCAGCAGAAAGGAATCCGAGCCTCATTATGAATGTGAGACAGCCGCGGGACGAGTGAGAGTTCCCTTTGATCGCATTCAGTGCGTGGAGCAGAGAGGAAAAAATCTGATCATCCATGTGGAAAACGGACAGGAGCTGGTGGTGCGGGGCAAACTGGATGAAGTACAGGTGGATTTTCCGGAAAAGTATTTTTACCGGTGCCACAAAAGTTATCTGGTGAACCTGTCCAATATCTGCCGCATCGACAAAGAACTGCTGACCTTTGTCATGGAGGATGGGCAGAATGTTCATATTCATCGGCAGGGATTTTATGCCGCAAAGCGTGCGTATGAGCAGTATCTGTATTCGATTGCGGGAGGCTGGAAAAAACAGGCACAGGACGATCATAACGAATAAAACCGGAAGCAGGGATTTCTGCCTGGATGATACATGGAGGTATGGATGAACAAATTTCTTGCGACGATATGGAAGGAGCTGGTTATCCTCTGGGAGGATTCTCTGATTTTTCTGCGCTGCGTGTTGTACACCGTGGTTATCATCTTCCTGATGATTGGTGCAGCCGCCACCTTTACGGGCGCACCGGCGCCTGGAATTTTCCTGCTGGTTTTAAACGTACTGCTTCTGTTTCTCATGAGAAAGCTGGGCAGGGCAGCGTCTGCAGACTTTGACAAGGACTTTCAGGAAATGGTGCGTAAGAATCTGGAAGAACAGAATCCGGACGGTGGAGAATAAAAGCAATGATGAAGACCAAACATTCGGCACTGCTCATGGCAGGACTACTCACGGTTGGAGCGATCCTCTCCGGCTGCACAGATACAGAGACCGCTGTTTCAGATCCAATGAACAGGATGACGAATGCCGGGCCAGGTGTCGGAAGCAGCGAGTCCGGTTGGACGATTATGGTCTACCTGTGTGGGTCTGATCTGGAGAGCAGCGGCGGCCTTGCCTCGCTGAATCTGGAGGAAATGTGCAGTGCCGTGCTTCCGGAAGATGTCAACGTTCTGGTGGAAACAGGTGGAACCTCCACATGGTACTGGGACGGTATCGAGACAGATGTACTCGGCCGCTACCAGGTGATGGATGGCAGTCTGGAGGAAGCGGAGACCGTGGAACTGGCTTCGATGGGAGATCCGTCTACGCTGACTGGTTTTATACAGTGGGGCATAGAAACTTATCCCTCGGAACATTACGGTTTAATCCTGTGGGATCATGGCGGCGGCAATGCGGACGGCGTATGCTATGACGAACTCTATGACGGTGACAACCTGACGCTTCCGGAACTGGGATCGGCTCTGAACGATACTGGTGTCACGCTGGATTTCATCGGTTTTGATGCCTGCCTGATGGCAAGTTTCGAAACAGCCAAAGCGATCAGCGGCTTCGGGTATTATATGGTAGCATCCGAAGAGACGGAGCCGGGCCAGGGATGGGACTACGAGTCGATGCTGAACGCCATCGGGGAGGACCCTTCCATGCAGGGCGATGCGCTGGGAAAGGTCATCTGCGATGCCTTTTTGGATAAATGTCTCCGCCTGGACTGCGCGGACGAGGCAACGCTGTCCGTAATCGATCTGTCGGCTGTCGATATGCTGGACCGCACCTTTGATGAATATACCAGCGGCATGGCGATGGCGGCCGACGATGTGGAAGCCTTGAACAGCGTGGCATCAGCTGCTGATCAGACGGAATCCTATGGCGGCAATACAGATGCCGAGGGCTACTGCAACATGGTCGATGTCGCTGATCTGGTCAGCAACACGCAGGATTATGTGCAGACGGATGGTAGCGGCCTTCTGAGGGCGATCGATGAAGCGGTCGTATACAGCGTACATGGAGACAGCAGAGAGAATTCACATGGCATCTCGGTGTTTTATCCGATCGAAGTGACAGAGGACGAGCTGTCAGTCTACATCCAGAATTCGGACAACACGCCTTATCTGCAGTACATTGCAGCGGTTACGGATACCTATGGAGATGTGGACTGGGACCAGGAATGGGCAGACTACGATTCGTCCGTATGGTGGAGTTCATCCGAGGAGGATGTGCAGGAGCTCTTGACCGATATGCAGCCGGTGTCCGGAAGCAATTTCGATGTGCAATATGAGCAGACGAGTGGTGATGATGGCTATCTGCACTTGTCAATTACCTCCGGACTGGAGGCTGTGAAATCCGTTCATTTCCTCCTCTGGTACATGACCGACGGATCTGAAGATGGATCTGCTTCGGAATTTGTTTACCTCGGCGAAGATAATAATATCGACAGCGACTGGGAAAACGGCAGGTTCAAAGATAATTTCTTCGGTCAGTGGATGACGATCGGCGGCGAGTATGTAAATGCAGAGCTGATCGAGGAAACAGAAAGTTACAATCGGTATTCTATTCCGGCGGAGGTCAACGGGAAAGAGACGAACATCCGGGCTATTTACGACTATTCCACAGAGACCTACCGGGTGCTTGGTACCTATGATGGCGTTGAAAGCAGTGACGGGATCGGAAGCATGACGAGCCGCGGTATTACTCCTTTGCAGGAGGGCGATGAGATCGTATTCCTTTTGCCGGCTTTTCAGGCGGATTCGGAGGAAGAAAACTGGTATTACACTGACGCCGTAGAATGGTCCGACGATATCATCATGGAAGATGAAGATATGGGGGACGGATACTATATGTATATGTTTGAAATTACAGATATTTTCGGCGTGGAATATGACACGGAACCGGTCATCATGCAGGTGGAAGGCGATACTGTTTATCAAATTGCGGAATAATCAAGCTGCATTTTCTGTCAGAGACAATATATATTTCTGGACATGGTAAGGAAAATCCATGAGCTTCCCTGCGGGATGAAAAGCAGCAGCGGTCGTATACTGGTATTTGCCGCTCAATGGCATGAAAGCATATTAGATATCAAGAAGGCAAAACAGACGTGAAGAGTTCTCATAATCCTTTTCATATTTCCGGCAGATACGGGATCATTTTCCATTCCATCTGCATCGGACTTTTTATTCTTTGTACAATTTTCATGATCTTTCGCACACTGGCTTATCATAGTTATGGAAAACTGGCGGGACAGGCCATCCCCGTAACAAAAATTGAATCTGCCGAAATCACGGTGAACGGAGAGACGAAGACATACAGTCTTTCAACGAAGCTGGAACATCTTGCCCAAGGGACGCCGGTGGATGTCACATTTATTTTGAACAATACGTCCAATGATACATGGATGCAGATCCGCACAGCTTTCGCCCCCGTTACTGTCTATGAAAACGGCGTGGAGGTCTATGCGTTCGGCGCACAGAATACACGTCCTTCGTTCATGAAGGATCCGGGCACGATGATCCAGTTTGTTCAGATCATGGAGCAGGGTGAGGTGGAGATTACGCTGCATTACACTTCGCCGACGACCCGGAGCTCCTTGACCGTTGCGGCCCCGCTGATCTCCAATCAGGCGGGCCTGTTGCGGTACGATGGGCATAAGCTTGGATATGTCATGGGAGAAAGCCTTGTCCTGCTGATCGGGGGCATTCTTCTGGCAGTCATATCGGTTTTTGTGATCCAGATGATCCACGAGGGCGTCATTCTGCTCTGTATCGGCATTTTCACGGCCGTCACCGGATTGTGGGGCATATCCAACTGCGATCTTGCGCTTTTCTTTCTGAATGATCCCAATCTTTGGTACATCGTCAGCTATGTCTGTTTTTTCAGCCTCCTGGTTCCGCTGGAGATGTTTCTTGAGGAATATGTGCATTTCCATTTCCGGAAGTTATTGCAGTCGCTGCATTATGCGCTCTGCGTCATGGTGCCGCTGACCGTGATATTGCAGCTGAGCGGGACGGTCATGTTTTCGCAGAGTGCCCGCATATATCAGTTCCTTGTTCCCGCTTCTGTCCTGGTCTTTACAGGCGGTGTTATATGGGAAGCGTTCCGGTACCGCAGCAGGCCTGCCGGACAGATGATTCCGGGTATGCTGATCCTGAGCTGGGGGACTATAGCAGAACTGCTCAATTACAACGGAAGCCTGGAGTATGACAGCTCGTTTTATTTTCTTCTGGGCACGGGCATTTTCTGCCTCTATATGTGCATCGTCGGTGCGCTGCAGATCCGCAGGTCATATGAGTACAGACGCAAGGCACAGGAGCAGGAGCGTCAGCTTATGCTGATGAATCAGGAAATCCTGGAGCAGAAGAAGTATCAGGATACGGTGCTCGACCATGAAAGGCAGCTTCGTCGGCTGCGTCATGATTACCGTCACCAGATCATGGTTCTGCAGGAATTTGTAAGAAACGGAGAGACACAGGAGTTGTCCGCATATCTTTCTGAGATGATGAAGGCTATTCCAAAAAACAGCGATATTCGCTATACGCAGAATGTTGCGGTTAATGCGGTCATTGCCTACTATGCTTCTCTGGCAAAGAAAAAGGGCGTAGAAACGGATATTGACATACAGCTGCCAGAGATGCTTTCGATGGATATGGAGCAGAGTCTATGCGTAGTATTCGGAAATCTTCTGGAGAATGCCTGTGAAGCACTGGCAAGACTGGACTGCGGAGGAAACGACACTGCGGACACTGTAGAAAAAGGCACAGAGCGGGGAAAGTTTATCCGTCTTTCGGCTGTGGAACACAGGGGAAATCTGATCATCCATATGGAGAACAGCATGGATGGAAAGATCAGAAAGTGGGGAAAATTTTATATTTCCAGCAAAAGGCAGGAGGTCGGAATCGGTCTTACCAGCATTTCCAATATTGCAGAAATGCATGGCGGAGATGCTGAATTTCACGGTGAAAACGGTGTGTTTATTTCGGATGTCTACATGGAACTGTTTCCTGGAGAATATAACGAACGTGAACCGCAGGGTAATTTTTCTTAGTGGTCCTTTCTCCGGCTGTCAAGTACCATTCTTTCCAAAATACGTCATTTTTTCGCACTCTGAAGTGAAAAGTTAAATTCCACTTCAGGGAGTGCTAAGTAGAAGTATGTCTTTCAGTAACTTCCAGTTGAATTAAATCCTTCATTCTCCCTGTATCATATTCGTAGGGTCGACGGCTTCTTCACGAAAGGAGGTTCCTATATGGAAGCCGCCAATAAACAATCGCATCTTACTTTTGGCGATCGTCAGATCATTCAAAAAGGCATCGAAAATGGATCCAGTAAGAAAACCATGGCTGATCTTCTCGGCAAGGATAAGTCTACAATCGGCAAAGAGATTAAGCTGCACAGGGAGCTTACATACAAGTGCAGGCTTCCTCTTGAATGTGCCTCCTATGCACATTGCAGGTTCAACAGGATCTGCACAATTCAATGCCAGGGCTATGTTCAATTCACCTGTACCAGAAGAGATCGTTCCCCCGGGGCCTGCAACGGGTGCTCGAAATACAGCAGCTGTCGATTTGATAAGTTCAGATATTATGCCGATCATGCGCACTCTGCTTACCGTGATACCCTCGTGGAATCGCGGGCTGGTGTTAACGCCACGGCAAGCACGATACGGGAACTCGGTGAGCTGATCAAGCCCCTGCTTGATAAAGGACAATCCGTTTACGCTATCCTGGAAGCCCATCCGGAGATCGGCCTGAGCGAAAAAACTATTTATACATATATCGAAACCGGTGTGTTTACAGAAGCCGGTATTCCCATCAACTGTCTTGATCTGAAAAAGCAGGTGAGAAGAGTCCCCTCCAAAAAGCGGCAGTTTAAGCCTCGCAAAGATCTTTCCTATACGAAAGGCCGGACCAGTAAGGAATACGACGAATACATGTACGCAAATCCTTATGCCCGGGTTGTACAGATGGATACCGTATATAACGATCCAACCAATGGTCCATTCATTCAAACCTTCAAGTTTCTCCGTTACGATCTGCTGCTCTGCCTGTATCACGAAACGAAAACATCGCTCAATATGCTTGCAGGTATTAATCTTCTTGATGAAATCCTTGGACATGATTTGTTCAACAAGGAAGTTGAAGTTCTTAAGACAGACCGAGGCACAGAATTTACATGCGCCAACCAGGCTGAAATCAGATCCGACGGAACTCGAAGGACAAGGATGTTCTTCTGCGACCCGATGGCTTCATGGCAGAAAGGCTCTCTCGAGAACGTGCACCTGCTTCTTCGGGAAATCTGTCCCAAGGAATGCGATCTGAAAGCGATTGGTGTTATCGATCAGTATGCATGCAATATCATTTCATCAAATATCGATTCTTACCTAAAAGAAAAGCTGAATGGAAAATCATCCTTTCAGCTCCTTGAATTTCTTAGCCCGGCAACGGCAAAGAAATTCTATGAATTTGGGCTTCAAAACATTTCAAATCCAGACGAAGTGATTCTGAAGCCATACGTTCTAAAGATACGATAATTTAGCGAAAGCCGTCGATCCGCCAGTGGATATTACTCTTTCACGACAATGAACTGCTAAAAGTTCACTGGTTTTCAATGCGTCTCTTTAGATCTCTTTACACTTATATTTTGGGGTCAAAAAAGTGGAAATACAAGCAAAAAGCGATGACGCAGAGCCAAATTTTCCTCTGTTCATCGCTTCTGTAAGATTAATTTCCACCGATCTTCTGAAGTGGAATTTAACTTTTCACTTCAGCCATTTTTTCGCACTATTTTGCACTCTAAGGCAACGGTAGTATAAAAAACGGCTCCGCTGCTGTCTGTTCGTAATCTGCAGATAGAACTGCGCTCGAATGGACTGGCAGATATGGAACCAAAAGAAAAAGGAGAGAAGGAATGACGTACAAGAAACTGATGGGTATTATGATGGCTGCTGCGATGGCAGCTACGATGGCGGCGGGCTGCGGAAGCGCTTCCGATGGCGCAGTGGAAGATGACACTGCGACATATTCTGAACCGGCTGAGACAGAGGATGCCTATGCTTCAGAGGAAACAGCGGAATCGGAAGAATCTGCAGACTCGGAAGGATTCTCGCTCAATGATGTGACGGGTGACATGGTCACCGCCGCCGTATATGCGCAGAATGCTGACGGTGATGAGCTTGTGCTTGCGACATATACTGCTCCGTCCGGAAATACCTACGCAACGCTGGTTGATGCAAACAACAGTGGCCTGTGGACGATTCAGGTGACGGCGGATGGAACTGAAAGAGAAGATGTGGAAGCTGAAGACGGCTCGACCGTTTCTCTTACGGTATTCAGCGGTGCAGATGTCTATACGGGTGACCCGATTGTGATTGGCCTGGCTGAGCCGGAAGATGGAACCTGCTACGTTTATGACATCAATGGCAACATTTATGCCGGGCAGCCGTTGACTGGCGATGAAGCGGTGACCTATCTCGGAGCAGCCATCGCCGTTGCAGCACAGTAAATTACTGTATATTTATCAGATTCAGCGGGCCGCACCCGGATGCCAGAATACCACGGAAGAGGGGTAGGCATATACGTTAGCAGACAGCTATCTGTACGCCGGTTTCCTGCAGAAATGTGGGGCCGGTTTTTTGCTTGTTTCTTTGGATTTTTTTTGCGTCCTGCGTTTGAAAATTGAATCCGCCTTTTCTGGAAGAATACAATATGAGTCATATGGTAGAGTTGCCTCTGAAAGAGCAGAGCTGGGCAGAGGAGCACGACTATGAATGATGAAGAAATGTGGAGAGCGGTAAGAAACTGTGATGCGTCCTGTGACGGGCAGTTTTTCTACGGTGTGAAGACGACCGGCATTTACTGCCGGCCATCCTGTAAATCAAAACTCCCCCAAAGAGATCATGTTGTCTTTTTCAGAACCAGGGAAGAAGCAGAAAAGGCCGGGTTTCGGCCATGCAAACGCTGCCGTCCCGATCTTCTGCAGTATGATCCGGCCCTGGAACTTTCACAGCGAACGAAAGAACTGCTGGAGAGGCATTACAATGACCGTGCGACGCTTGAAAGAGACATGAAGGAAACGGGCGTGAGCCGCAAGCATCTGACGCAGGTTTTCAAGCAGCAGTATGACATTACGCCGTCGGAATATCTGATTCAGGTAAGAATCGGCGCGGCACGGAAGATGCTGGAGGACGGCAGTGAGATTGTGGATGCGGCCGGCATGGCGGGATATGAGAATCTGTCAGAATTCTATGATCATTTCCGCAGACTGATAGGAATGACCCCGGCAAGATACCGGCAGATTTTTGCACATAACATCAGTCGCAGCGTCCTGGATACTCCGATCGGCCCACTGCGGATCATTGCTTCAAAGGATGCTGTCCTCTGTGTGGAGCAGGCATCCCGTGAACGCAGGGAGGCCGGGGCGGAAGCTGATCAGATCCCGGCGGACCGGATTCTTGCGGATCATACTTCGGGCAGTCTCGTGATGGACACCGAGGCGCAGCTGAACGAGTATTTTTCAGGGAAACGGCGCAGCTTTGATCTGCCGGTTCGCCCGGAAGGAACCGGGTTTCAGAAAAATGTATGGGAACATCTTTGCGATATTCCCTATGGTGTGACGCGAACCTATGGCGAGCTGGCAGAAGTGACAGGAAACAAGAAGGCTTCGCGCGCTGTCGGAATGGCGAATCACTGCAATCCGATTCTGATTCTGATTCCATGTCACCGCGTGATCGGTGCAGATGGAAGCCTGAGCGGATATGCGGCGGGCATCGAAGCCAAGAAATATCTGCTGCAGATGGAACAAGAGTATTCCAAAGGAGTGAAGTAAATTCTCCTTTTGTCGCTAAGGAGGCCAACCTCTTCACCGGCACCGTGATGGACAATATCCGCTTCGGCACTCCTCAGGCGACGGCAGCGGTCTGTCGCAGGGACAGCGTCAGCTGCTTTCCATTGCCAGAGCTGCGATCAGCGATCCGCCCGTCATGATCCTTGATGAAGCAACTTCATCGATTGATACGCGTACCGAAAAGATTGTTCAGGACGGTATGGACAATCTGATGAAGGGCAGAGCGGTATTCGTCATTGCCCACCGCCTGTCTACGGTTGGCAATGCCGATGTCATCATGGTTCTTGATCATGGAAGAATCATCGAGCGTGGCAGCCATGAGAAGCTCATGGCCAAAAAAGGCATGTACTACGGGCTTTATACCGGTGCCGTTGAGCTTTCCTGATTAATCTGATTTCCATTGTGTTTGTGACCTCTGAACCAGCCCGGCTGGTGCAGGGGTTTTCTTTTGTGCGCCGCATTTTCCTGCATGGCTTTTAGGGTTCGCGAAATAAACAGGTCCTGTTATGGAGGGAAAAACACATGAAATCCATGACAGATTGCGACGAACACGGCTTGACAGTTCCCCAAGGGAACGGGGGTAAGGTCAATAGCAGAGAATGCGAACAGATGATGAGTGTTCATGAAGTATGCGCCGCTTTCGGCATCACGAGAAAGAGACTGTATTTCTACGACAAAATCGATCTGCTGAAGCCGGCGGCACGTAAGGGAAAACAGCAGGAAAAGATGTATACCGACAGTTCCCTTGAACGGCTGAAACTGATACTCACCTATCAGGAGGCGGGTCTGACGCTGAAGGAAATCAGGACACTGATCAATGAAGAGCAGGCGGATGCGGCAGCTGTCCTTCGGGGCGCCAGAAACCGTCTCATCCGTTCCAGAAACAGAATCGACACGCAGGTAATGAAACTGGATCAGCTCATTCAGAAGAAAGAGGGGGAAAATTTATGAAGCTTATCAAGATGGAATGCCCGTACTGCGGCGCAGAGCTGCAGGTCGAAGAGGGAAAGAAGATTGCGACATGTCCGTACTGCGGCAAGAATGTCGCGGTCGACGACGAAAAGAAGGAAACAATCGTTACCGTGAAAGATGAGGCGAAGCTTCAGGAAGCCAGCCTCAAACAGCAGCAGTACCAGGACAGCCTGGAAGAGAAGAAGAAGGAAGCTGTCCGTGCCTTCCGTCACACCAAAGGATACAAGGCAATCATTTTCCTCATGATTCTTGCCATCATCGGCGGCGCCGCCGCATTATTCACCGGAAAGACGCTGGCACTTGTGATCGCGATTGCCCAGATCGTGCTGCTGGTGCTGGGACTGCTTTCGGGAGAGGATCGCGTCCCGGCACTTGCCAAGGTTCCGGAAGTGATCTTCATCGTTTTGGCTCTGGTTCTTGCGGTTCCGTATGCCACCACAGTAAAAGCAGAAAAGCAGGAGAAGCTTGTCTGGCCCGATACGGAGCTTTCCGCCCGTCTTCCGCAGCCGGATTCGAAGTATGGGTATGTAATTACCAGTGACGATGAGGAGCTGGATGTCGTTGTTCAGAAATTCGATGGTGAACAGTATCAGGCTTATGTCCGTGCCTGCAAAGACAAGGGATTCACGGTCGATGCAGAAAATGATACTGATTCCTATGCGGCGGCGGACCAGGATGGATACATTCTTAATGTTACGCAGAGTTCCGATTCCACCGTTGAGATTGAGCTTACGGCACCGGCTGACTATGAAGAGTTCACGTGGCCGATCAGTGATCTTGCGGCTAAGCTTCCGGAACCTCCTGTGACCCGCGGTAATATCCAGATCGATACATCCGACCGTCTGATCATGACTGTTCCAGATATGGACGAAGATGCCTTCAAGGCCTATGCGGCAGCGGTAAAGGATGCCGGCTTTGATCAGGATTACAGAAACGATGACGATTACTTCAGCGGATCTTTAACCGATGGCGTTAGAGTCTACATACGACGGAAAATGGGAAATGTGATGGAAATCGACGTGCAGGCAGAAGAAACACCTGCTGTCGAAGCGACGGAAGAAGCTGCCCCCACTCCAACATCAACGCCCGCCCCGACGGTGGAAGCGACGCCGACACCGGAAGCCACGGCAACAGCAGCCTCCGGCATCCGCCCGGAGTTCAAGGAGGCGATGGACAGCTATGCGGCGTTCTTCGATTCATACTGTGACTTCATGCGCAGCTATGACAAATCTGACCTGACGATGGCGGTAAGGTATGCCGAGTTCATGAGCAAGTACGCAGATGCGATGAACAAGCTGGATGCGGTGGATGAAAGCGAACTGACGCCGGAGGAAGATGACTATTACATTCAGACGATGGCGCACATCAATAATTCGCTGGCACAGCTGGCAACCGAGATTAACTGACATCATTAACAAACAAGGCCATGGGGACACAGATAACTTCTGTGCCTGCATGGCCTTTTGTTCGTGTGCCCGGCATGGGCGATAACTAGGTGGTGAAAGACCACTACGAACTTGGCAGTAGGAATCGTTAGCCGAAGGCAAGGGTGTCCATCGCAAGGTGGAATCTGAAAGAAGCCGGATGCGCAGGAACATACTAACTGCGTGGGCAAAGTTCTGGCCTGACGAACAGGAACGCCATATGAGGTAGTCATGCAAGGATGAAGCCGCAATATAGGCAGAAATCCAATACTGCACGGATTGCATGGGTATAAATGGCGCAGGTAGATGGAACGAAAGTTGTCGTACTTACCCGGGGAGATCCGCAGAAGTACCGAAGGGAACGGGAACCATCGCTATACATTGAAGGCGGTGCTGATTCTGCGGAAGTCAGCCGAGGCCGTAGTAGCCGGAAAACCCGAAAGGGAGTTGCGGTGAAGGGCCGAATCAGTATGAATCCTGAGTAACCGATTGAAAGAAAGGAGATGCTATGAAAACAGAAAACCAGAATATGGGCTGTCCACAGAGGAATAGCACGGAATGCGAAAAGCATGCGGAAGCGTCGAGCATCTGCCATTCGGAAGACGAGGAAAGGGAGCGCAGTTGCAGGGCCGAGCACCTCATGGAAGAGATCAGTTCAATCCCGAACATGAAGGAAGCCATGAAGCGTGTGAGGAGGAACGGAGGAGCAGCCGGAGTCGATGGGATGAAAATCCCGGAGGCAATGGAATGGCTGGAGACACATTTCGCCGAGGTTCAGGCACAGATGATGGGTGGCTACTATCACCCTACAGCCGTAAGACGCAGGGAAATACCGAAACCGGATGGAGGAGTGAGAAAACTGGGGATTCCAACGGTTAAGGATCGTGTTGTACAGCAGGCCATAGCTCAGGTGCTGGCGCCTCTTTATGAGCCACAATTCGCGGAAAACAGCTTTGGCTATCGACCGGGAAGAAGTGGACAGCAGGCCATTATGAAGGTAAAAGAATATGCGGAGGAAGGGTATTGCTGGGCAGTTGTTCTGGATTTGTCCAAGTATTTCGATACCCTGAACCATGATCGTCTGATCAGGGAACTGAGAAAGACAATTAGGGACGAAGCGGTAATGAAGCTGATTAAGCAGTTTCTGAAAGCCGGAGTGATGGAAAACGGAGTAGTCGTCGAAACAGACCAGGGTAGTCCTCAGGGCGGGTTATGCCGAGCTCCGCATAACCCGCCTTATGTGGAGTATGGCGTTATGCTGAGTTAATTAACGGATTTGTCCATTTTAAGAGGTTTTTCAAATTAATCTCTCTGCATAATGCATATCCGTTGATCGATTTTATCTGCTCAACATTGAAATGTGCAGTAGCAGATTACCGGTCAGAAGCTGAAGCGATTACATTCCTAGCACCAGAAGTGGCAGCAGAAAACACATTTGTGGATTGTTCGCAAAATCAGGATCATCCGGATTTCCCCATTAGTTCTAAATGACATTATGCGGAGTAGTTTAATTCATATCATGCATCAATTGATCATGTCATAGAATTAACTCCGCATAATATCTCGCTCTACATAAGGCGGGAATCTCAGTCCGCTGCTGGCAAACATATACCTGAACGAATTTGATCAGGAGTATGCACGCAGAGGAGTACCGGAAATCAGGTATGCGGATGACATTGTTCTACTGGCCAAGAGCAGAAGGGCCGCAGAGAGAATACTGGAAGGCAGTATCACGATGCTGGAAGGGAAGCTGAAGCTGAAGGTAAACAGGGAGAAGAGTAAAATCGTCAATCTGGCGTCCAACGGTGGGAAGTTCAAATATCTGGGGTTCGGAATGGGTAGAAGAGCGGATGGGCATTATCACATCTATGCGCACATGAAATCCAAGAAGAAATGCAAAGAGAAGCTCAAAATCATGACGAACAAGAAACGTCCGGGAAAGTTTTCCGATATTTGTCGGGAGATTAAGCGGAGCATCACCGGATGGATCAACTACTACGGCGTGGCGGAGCTGGGAAGCTGGCTGAAAGAAATGGACCAGTGGCTTCGCACAAGGATGAGAATGATTATATGGAAGCATTGGAAGAAGCCGAGAACGAAATACAGGAAGCTCATAGAACTTGGCATTCCGAAGCAGTACGCATTCATGGCGGCAAACACCCGAAAAGGTACATGCAGGGCAGTGCAGTTAACGACTGTCAAGCGCGCGCTGTCAAATAGAAAACTCGAAGAATGGGGATGCCCATCTGCATCCAGATACTTCGAGTCTGTTCATCCTAAATATTCTGCAGTTCAACTGCAACTTGTGTTCTAAGTACTGAAACCGCCGTATGCCGAACGGCACGTACGGTGGTGTGAGAGGACGGCGGTTAATCACCGCCTCCTACTCGATTACTGCCAGCATTAGTGAAAATGGCCGGCTTTTCGCAGACGATTCACCAGCAATGGAAGAAGAATCAGCTGCAGAATGATACCGGGCAGAGCGTTGATGAATCCCCCGGAAAGAAACGCCTGAAAGGTAAAGTGATTCTCTCCTGTGCTGAGCAGCAGTGTCTCAGCAATTCCCCATACAATCCGCCCCGCCAGCATGCCGCAGAGAAGGGAAACATAGATTGCCTTGAGATCTTTCTTTTTCGCCCGGCTGTAGAGCAGTCCCGTAACGGCACCGTATGCGGCAAGCTCGAAAGCCATCGAAATCGCATTTGGATACATTGCAGGCATGCCGAAGAGGACACTGCGCAGCAGCGGACACAGGAAACCGATCAGGGCAGCAGCTTCTGGCCCGCAGGTATATGCCGCCAGAAAGATCGGCCAGTGCATCGGCAGAAGTGTCGCACCGATGGTCGGAATCTGCAGTACAAGGAAGGGAAGAACCTGGCCAAGCGCAAGAAACATTGCCGATAATGTCAACGTCTGAATTTTAAAGTTCATACTTTTCTTTTTTATCACAGAGAGAGGACAATGCGAAGCCAAATACTCTCGTATATATTTTCACAATTCATGGTGGCATATTGTGCAATAATCAGAAAGAATCATGCTATATTGGCACTCAGATTCTTATTATTATGCAATTAAAGAAAGGAAGCGCATGAAATGAAACTTGTATATGCATCCCGGACAGGGAATGTTGAGAAGCTTGTAAGCCGTCTTGGAACGGATAACGTATTGAAGATCACAACAGGAGATGAGACCGTAGCGGAGCCTGTATTCCTGATTACCTACACTGACGGGGCGGGCGTACTGCCGGGGGTTGTCGCTTCATTTGTCGAGAAGAACAAGCCGTATATCAAGGCGGCTGCTGTCTCCGGCAATAAGGAGCGTCATCCGGATACCTTCGTCGGCGCGGCCAAGGTTCTGAGCGACAGCTACGGCATTCCGGTGGATATCACCTTCAACAAGGATGGTGATGATGATACCGTTGCCGCAGTCAAGAAGGCACTCGCTGACTGACAAAACAAAAAGGCCTGTTACCGGTCATACTGACCGGCAGCAGGTCTTTTTGTGCGTAGGAGCGCTGTTGAGCACCGAAGAGGTGCGAAACATAAAACCTCCCGCTATGCGGGAGGAGGGCCGGTGCTTCTTATAGAAAGAAGCACCCCATCTATCTAGAATGGTGATTGTCCAAGTCACGATTCTAGAAAGAATGAGGTGCCAAATACGGCTAACAAATATGATTCATTAGCTCACACGAAATATTACTGCGTATATCATGTCGTGTTCACTCCGAAGTATAGAAGAAAAGTAATTTACAATCAACTGCGCTCAGATATCCGGGATATCATAAAACGGCTGTGTAAATACAAAGGAGTGGAGATTCTGGAAGGGCATCTGATGCCCGACCACGTACATCTTCTTTTGAGCATCCCTCCAAAGTACTCGGTATCACAGATCATGGGATACATCAAAGGAAAGTCCTCGCTTGAAATTTTTGATAAGCATGCAAACCTGAAATACAAATATGGGAACAGACATTTTTGGGCAGAAGGATACTATGTGAGCACAGTGGGGATCAATGAATCCACAATACGCAAATATATCCGTGAACAGGAAAGTGCAGATATCGCAAAAGATAAGTTAAGCGTAAAGGAATATGAAGATCCGTTCGGAGAGGATAAAGAAAACAGAAAGCCGAATCCGAATCGGAAGACAACAGCGAAGCCATGAGTAAAAGAGCCCGTTTAACGGGCATGCGAGAGAGTTAAACTGCAATCGTGGCTTGAACATTGAAGATGCGAAAGCCAGCGCCTTAAGACGCTGGCTAGTAATAAAGCCTTATAGGCTTAGGACAAACCGCCCGTTATACGGGCGGTCTTGATTTTCGTTAACGGTTCTTCTGATGCTCGGAGAGAATCGCCGCAAGGCAGATCGAGTTGACCTTGACTTCCTTGGTATCGGAACGCGACGTCAGAATGACCGGCGCCGCTGTACCTGTCAGGATACAGCCGGCCTTGACACCCGGAACCATATGCTGGATCGCCTTGTAGGTGATGTTTCCGGCATGAATATCCGGGAAGATCAGAATATCGCTTTTGCCTGCACAGGGCCTGTCCTGTGCACCTTTTTCGATGGCCGCCTGCTCATAGAGGGCAATGTCAAGCGAAAGGGGACCATCCACGACGCAGCCCGTAATTTCACCCGCGACATTTGCTTCATGAAGCTGCTGAGCCTCAACCGTCACCGGCATCTTCGGATTGACCACTTCCACCGCGGCCAGCGGCGCAACCTTCGGCATATCTACGCCGCAGGCATTGGCGATCTCGACACAATAGCGGATCATTTCCTTCTTGTCTTCCAGAGACGGATAGGGAATGAATGCCACATCGGACAGAAACAGCAGATGGTCAATGCCCGGAATCTCGAACACCGCCACATGCGACAGTACCTTGTTTTTGCGAAGACCGACTTCCTTGTCGAGAACACTCTTCAGAAAAACCTTCGTCGGAAGAATGCCTTTCATGTACATGTCAGCCTTGCCGTCATGCACAAGAGAAACAGCTGTATGGGCAGCTTCTGCCGGGTCCTGCACATCGATGATCCGGTAATCGGCAAGGTTCATTCCGATTCTGGTTCCGATGGTTTTGATCTCGTCTTCCCTGCCCACAAGAATGGCATCGACGATGCCTCTTTCATGCGCTTCCTTCACCGCCTCAAGCACAGGCTCATCCTGCGCACAGGCAACGGACAGCACCTTCTTCTCACAGGAAGAAAGGCGGTTCATCAGTTCTTCAAAGCTGCGGCTCATTTTGTTTCCTCGTCATGGAAACCGGTCCAGACCGGCTTGCCCGTATAGTGCTTCGGAACCAGTTCCCCACGCAGCACCTTCAGAGCGTTGTAGGCCAGAGCCTCCTGCTCAAATTCACCCGGATACACCGCAATCGGCGCAATCCAGCTGCAGGAATCCTTGATCTGTTCCGTAATGTCATTGAAGCGCATCAGACCGCCCGTCAGCACAATGCCATCCACATGTCCCTTAAGAACGGTTGCCATTGCACCGATCCACTTGCAGATCTGATACACCATTGCCTTCCAGATCCGGGTAGTCTTAGGATCTCCGGCATCAACCTTGGCATGGATCTTGTCCGAATCCGAAGTGTTGAACCAGCTCGAGAAGCCGCCGCCCGCACTGCACAGCACCTTCAGCTGATCGCGGGTCACATCCGGCATATCCGACAGCATCAGTGTGATCGGCATCGAACCCATCCGTGTCGGAGTGAACGGACCTTCACCGCCGCCGCCGTTATTGCCGTCGATCATTTTGCCATGCGCATGGGCAGAGATCGTGATACCGCCATCGATATGGCAGATGATCAGATTCAGATCCTCATACTTCTTCCCGATCGAAGCTGCATAGCGTCTTCCTGCTTCCTTGGTGTTCAGTACATGGGAAGCCGGCCGGCGATAGACATCCTTGACCCCCGTGATCCGCGCCAGATCGCAATACTCATCGACGACCGTCGGATCCACCGTGAACATGCGGGCACCGTACTTCTTGTGAATCTCGTTGGCCATCTGTACGCCAAGCATCGATGCATGGTAGAGGCCTGCCACGTGATTGCGCGTATCATCAATCATCTGCTGGTTGATTTCATAGGTGCCGCTTTCCAGCGGATAGCAGGGGCCGCCTCTACCGACGACGGCATCGAGACCCGTCAGATCGATGTTATGTTCCTTGAGAAACTGCTCGATGACCTCCATACGGTAGCTGAGCTGATTGTTGATATCGCCCAGCGACCGCAGAACCGTCGAATCATGGAACACATTGCACTCAAATACATTCTTTTCGTTCTCAAACAGCGACAGCTTCGTGGAAGTCGATCCCGGATTGATTACGAATATACGATAGACCTTCTCACTCATACGTCTTCTGTTCTCCTTTAAGCGGCAGCTTTCTCTGCCAGTGTCTCTTTGATCTTCTTCGTCAGCAGCGGAACAACGTGATTCAGGTCACCGACGATGCCGTAGTCCGCCACATCAAAGATCGGCGCATTCGGATCGTTGTTGATGGCGATGATCAGATCCGACTCTTCCATGCCGGCCACATGCTGGATGGCACCGGAAATGCCGATCGCAAAGTACACCTTCGGACGAACCGTCTTGCCCGTCTGGCCGACCTGAAGTTCCTTCGGCATCCAGCCCGCATCAACGGCAGCACGCGAGCAGGCAACCGTACCATGAAGCGCATCCGCCAGATCTTCGAGAATCTTGAAGTTCTCTTTGGAGCCGACGCCGCGGCCGCCCGATACAAGAATCTTAGCATCCTGAATGTCTGCCGCCTTGGATACTTCCTTGACGACCTTCAGAATCTCAACCCAGCAGTGGTTCTTCTCAAAGCCCGGATTGTAGTTGACAATTTCCGCCTGTGCACCTTCCTTCGGTGCCAGTTTCTTCATGACACCCGGACGGACCGTTGCCATCTGCGGACGGAAGTTCGGGCACGCGATGGTAGCGATAGTGTTGCCGCCGAAGGCAGGACGCGTCATCAGCAGCTGACCGTGTTTCTGTTCCGCTTCATGTCCAGGCAGCGGAGTCAGCGGATAATCGCCGATATCCAGAGCCGTGCAGTCAGCCGTCAGACCCGTATGGACACGGGCCGCAACACGGGGACCAAGATCTCTTCCGATCGCCGTTGCGCCGATGAGGAAGATCTCCGGCTTATAGGTCTCAATGACCGATGTCAGAGCATGCGCATACGGCTCATTCGTATATTCCGTCAGAGCCGGATCATCGACGACGATGACGCGGTCCGCACCATACTCTGCCAGTTCTTTCGTCAGCCCTGCAACATTGGATCCCAGCAGCACTGCCGTAACCCTTTTGTCTTCCAGTTGATCCGCAAGTTCTCTTGCCTTGCCAAGCAGTTCCAGCGCAATCGGAGAGATTTTTCCATCTGTTTCCTGTGCGTAGATGAATACGCCTTTATATTCTGATAAATCCATGATTATCTCCAGCCTTTCTCTTTGTGCATCAGTATTACAGAATGTGCTTCTCCAGAAGCAGTGACGCAATATCGTCGGCTGCCTCTTCTGCCGTTTCCGGTGTCAGCTTGACACCCTTGCCCTTGGCAACCTTGTCGCTTGCCTTGGTGATCATGGTCGGCGAACCCTTGAGACCGATGTTGGAATCATCCACATCAAGATCCTTGCGGCCCCATACCGTCACCTGCGTATCGAATGCCTTGAAGATTCCGCCCGGCGTCATATACCGCGGCGTCACGGTTTCACCAAGCACTGTAACCAGCGCAGGAAGCTGAGCACGCTCGATATGATAGCGGTCATCGAACTGACGCTTTGCCGTTACCGTGTTTCCTTCAACACTGATTTCCGAAGCATAGGAGATGCACGGCAGACCAAGGTGCTCCGCAATTTCCGGACCAACCTGTGCCGTATCGCCGTCAATTGCCTGACGGCCTGTAATGACAAGATCATACTCCATCTTCTTCAGAGCGCCGGCGATTGTCGATGATGTTGCCCATGTATCTGCACCGCCAAGCACACGGTCCGTAATCAGCAAACCTGCATCGGCGCCCATTGCCATCGCTTCCCGCAGAACAGCCTCTGCCTTCGGAAGACCCATGGTCAATGCCGTGACCGTAACATTGTCCGGATCCTTGTCCTTGATTCGAAGCGCCGCCTCGAGGGCAGACTTATCATCCGGGTTCATGATCGACAGCATTGCCTGCCGATCCAGGGTTCCGTCCGGCTTGAACTTGACGCCGCCCATCGTATCCGGAACCTGCTTTACGCAAACTACGATCTTCATTGTTCTGTCCTCCTCACTTCAGAAGTGCTCCGGAAATAACCATTTCCTGAACTTCCGATGTACCTTCATAGATCTCGGTAATCTTGGCATCACGCATCATCCGTTCCACTTCATAGTCACGGATATATCCGTAGCCGCCCATCAGCTGTACGCAGCGGGTTGTTACATCCATTGCGGTACGGGCTGCGGAAAGCTTGGCCATGGCAGCTTCTTCCGAGAAGCGGTCCTTGGTCGCCTTGGCTTCAGCGGCGCGATACACCAGCAGCTTGGAAGCTTCGATCTCCGTCGCAAGATCTGCCAGAACAAACTGCGTATTCTGGAACATGGAAAGGGGTCTTCCGAACTGCTTTCTTGTCTTGACATAGGCAAGGGTACGATCGAAGGCGCCTTCCGCAAGACCCAGTGCCTGGGCAGCGATACCGATGCGGCCACCATCCAGCGTATGCATGGCCAGCGGGAAACCCTTGCCCTGTACACCGAGCAGATTCTCCTTCGGAATGCGGCAGTTCTGGAAAATCAGCTCATAGGTTGCAGAACCGCGGATACCCATCTTCTTCTCCTTGGTGCCGAAGGTGAAGCCTGGTGTTCCCTTTTCAACGATGAAGGCAGAGAACAGCTTCTTCTTTCTTCCCTTGGCATCCGCCACGACATCGGTGTAGGCGATGATGATGTAGATGTCTGCTTCCTTGCCGTTGGTGATGAAGCACTTGGAGCCGTTCAGCACCCAGCTGTCACCATCGAGGACGGCACGCGTCTGAACACCCTGTGCATCCGTTCCGGCACCCGGCTCCGTCAGACCGAAGGCGCCGAGCTTCTCACCTTTGGCAAGAGGGATGAGATACTTCTGTTTCTGCTCCTCGGTGCCGAACTGGGCAATCGGGTCTGCGCACAGCGACGTATGAGCCGACAGGGCAACAGCGGTTGTGCCGCATACCTTGGCAAGCTCTTCGACGCACATCACATAGGTGAGGGGATCGCATCCCTGGCCGCCGTATTTGCGGTCAAACGGGATGCCGAGGAATCCGTACTTTGCCATCTTTTCGATGTTTTCGCGCGGGAAGCGTTCATCTTCATCGACTTCGATTGCGTTCGGTTTTACTTCATTTTCGGCAAACTCCTGAAACAGTCTGCGCGCCATTTCATGTTTCTGATCCAGCTGAAAATCCATTGCAATGACCTCCGTTATATTTTTATTCAGTCGAAAGCGCCGGTGTAGGAAATCATTCCGGCGCTTTCATGCTTGAGAATTGGATTATGCGTTTTCTTCCGTCTTCTTTGCGTCGACGGGTACTTTCTTGCCATCGGCATAGTTGTAGAAGCCGATGCCTGTCTTGACACCAAGATGATTTGCACGGACCATCTTCTTCAGCAGCTGAGCCGGACGGTACTTCGAATCTCCGGTTTCCGTATACAGCACGTTCATGATGGCGAGCACAATATCGAGACCGATATAGTCGGCCAGCTCCAGTGGTCCCATCGGATGGTTGCACCCGAGCTTCATGGCTGTATCGATGCCGTTGATGTCAGCGATGCCTTCGGAATAAACCTGAATGCCTTCGTTGATCATCGGAATCAGGATCCGGTTGACGACGAAGCCGGCACTTTCCTCAACCTGTACCGGTGTCTTGCCGAGCATCTTGGCAATTTCGATGATTTTTTCAACGCTCTCTTCCGGAGTGTTGAGGCCGGCGATGACTTCGACCAGCTTCATGACAGGTGCCGGGTTGAAGAAATGCATGCCGACGACCGGCTTCTTGAGACCGGCGCCGATTTCCGTAATGGAGAGGGAAGAAGTGTTGGTTGCGTAGATGCAGTCCGGATTCTTGACAACTTCGTTCTGCATGTGCTTGAACAGCTTCTTCTTCAGATCCATGTCTTCAAGAACGGCTTCGATGACAAGGTCCGGATCTTCGGCAATTTCATCTTTGCCTGTCTGGATCTTCGAGAGAATACTGCCGGCTTCTTCCTGCTTCATCTTGCCCTTGGCAACACGGTTTGACAGGGAGCTGACGATCCGGTGCAGACCGGCTTCGGCATATTCAATTTCCACATCACAGAGATAAACCTTTTCAACATCCTTGCACTGAGCGAATGCCTGGGCAATGCCACGGCCCATCGTTCCGGCTCCGACAACTGCTACTTTCATCTTTTCTTTTCCTCTTTTCAGTTATTCTTGAATGTCTTTTCCTTACGCTTCTCAAGGAATGCGCCCATGCCTTCCTTCTGATCATTGGTGTTGAAGCAGGCACCGAAGCGCTTCTCTTCAACGGTCATGGCCAGATCCATTGCAAGCTCCAGGCCTTCATTGATATCGGCCTTTGCATTTCTGACGGCGATCGGTGCGTTGGCAGCAATCTGGGAAGCTATCTTGTTTGCCTCGTTCATCAGATCACTGATGGGTACGACTTTGTTTACAAGACCGATCCGCAGCGCTTCTTCCGCCTTGATATTGCGGGCGGTGTAGATCATCTGCTTGGCATAGCCGGCCGGAATCAGGCGCGCCAGACGCTGGGTTCCGCCAAAGCCGGGTGTAATTCCCAGGCCTGTCTCCGGCTGACCGAAGACAGCATTTTCGGAAGCGATCCGAATGTCGCAGGCCATGGCCAGCTCACATCCTCCGCCCAGCGCATAGCCGTTGACAGCGGCGATGACAGGAAGAGGGAATGTCTCGATGCGGCGGAAGAGATCATTGCCTTTCTTCGAGAAGGCTTTTCCTTCTTCTTCATTCAGGTGATACATCTCACCGATATCGGCGCCGGCAGCGAATGCCTTCTCGCCGCTTCCGCTGAGGATGAGGCAGCGGATCACATTCTGATCCACCTGGTCGAGTACTGCATTGAGTTCATCAAGTACCTTGGAATTCAGGGCGTTGAGTGCCTCGGGACGGTTCAGAAGAATCGTTCCGATCGCACCGTCTGCCTGATATGTGACGAATGACATTTCGCTCAGTCCTCGCGTTCAACAACCGTTGCGCATCCCATTCCGCCGCCAATGCACAGTGTTGCAAGTCCACGGTGGGCATTGCGCTGCTGCATTGCATAGAGCAGGGTGACGAGAATTCTTGCGCCGGAAGCTCCGACCGGATGACCCAGGGCAATGGCACCGCCGTTGACGTTGAGCTTTGCCGGATCGAAGCTCAGTTCCTTGGCTACTGCACAGCTCTGAGCAGCGAAGGCTTCATTTGCCTCATAGAGGTCAAAGTCATCAATGGTAAGACCCGTCTTTGCCATGACCTTGCGGGTTGCGGCAACCGGACCGACACCCATGATCGAAGGATCGACACCGGCCAGTCCGCCGGCGATCCACGTTGCCATCGGCTTGACGCCGAGTTCCTTTGCCTTTTCTTCGGACATGACAACCAGGGCGGCAGCACCATCGTTGATGCCGGATGCGTTGCCGGCTGTAACGACGCCGTTCGGCTTGCCGGAGCAGCACTTCAGCTTGGCGAGTACTTCCGGAGTCTGGCCTTCACGCGGACCTTCATCGGTATCGACAGTGACGATGCCTTTCTTCTTTCCGAGGTTGACTTCGATCGGTACGATCTCATCCTTGAAACGGCCGTTGTCACGGGCATCACATGCCTTGTTCTGGGAGTTTGCGGAGAAGGCATCGAGCTCTTCACGGGTCAGATGCCACTGCTCAGCAACATTCTCAGCCGTGATCATCATGTGGTAGTCACCGAACGCATCCCACAGGGCATCATGGACCATCGCATCTACCAGCCCGTCCTTCGGCGTATTCATACGATAGCCGAAGCGGGCATGCGGCAGAAGATACGGACCATTGCTCATGGATTCCATGCCACCGGCGACGACGATGTCCGCATCACCGGCGAGAATCATTTCAGCTGCCATGTTGACGCAGTCAAGACCGGATCCGCATACAACGTTGACAGTAACGGCAGGGCAGGTAACCGGCAGCCCAGCCTTGATGGAAGCCTGACGGGCAGGGTTCTGTCCAAGACCGGCCTGAATGACATTGCCCATATAGACATGATCAATCTGTTCCGGTTTCAGACCTGCACGCTTTACTGCTTCCTTGATGACGGCAGCGCCGAGATCTACGGCGGGGACCGTGCTCAGTTCACCGCCCATTTTTCCGATTGCTGTTCGGCAGGCACCTGCCAGTACGATTTTCTTTGTCATAGTTTTCTCTCTTTCCTATTTTGTGATTGAATTCACATTGACTACGTTACCACTTTCCAAAACGGATTCAAGAACAATTTGACAACAATTTCACATGTAAACGCTACCATTCCGTCATTTTACAAAAAATGTAGTTTTTCCTTATTTTCGTAAGATCTTTTGACCGGTTTCATGCGTATCTTCGAAGCATCGTTATGGTAAAGTTAGCTATGACTAATTATAATAAAGTCATACCCCGGGCATCTGTTCAGCGACGGATGCAGGCAGAAGGAGGATAAGAAAACATGACATACAGACTTGTAATGATCCGCCATGGTGAAAGTGAATGGAACAAGCTGAATCTCTTCACCGGATGGACCGATGTAGATCTTTCCGAGAAGGGCAGAACAGAAGCGGCAGGTGCCGGCAGACTGCTGAAGGAAGGCGGCTATAGCTTTGACGTTTGCTATACGTCCTATCTGAAGCGTGCAATCCATACGGCCAACGCGGTGCTTGAGGCGCTGGATGAAGAATGGATTCCGGTGATCAAGACATGGAAGCTCAATGAACGCCACTATGGTGCACTGCAGGGTTTGAACAAGGCGGAGACAGCCGCAAAATACGGTGAAGAGCAGGTACATCTGTGGCGGCGTTCCTTTGATGTACGTCCGCCGGAACTGTCAGAGGATGATGAGCGCAATCCGGCCAGACAGCCGATGTACAAAAATGTGGACCCCAGCGAACTGCCGCTGGCCGAGAGCCTCAAGGATACAATTGCCCGCGTCGTTCCGTACTATGAAGCGGAAATTATCCCGCAGATTAAGGCGGACAGGAGCGTGCTGATTGCGGCGCATGGAAATTCTCTGCGTGCCCTTGTCAAATATCTGGACAATATTTCCGATGAAGAGATTTCCTCGCTGAACATTCCGACCGGTGTTCCGTTGGTTTATGAGCTGGATGAGAATCTGAAGCCCATCAGGCATTACTATCTTGGCGATCAGGCAAAGATCCAGGCATCGATCAACGCCGTCGCAAATCAGGACAGCGTAAAGAAGTAAGCCGGCGCGTCTGCAGGCAGTGAATGACGCATGTCCCCTTTTCCTATTGAAAGGGGGCATTTTTCATGCCGAACAGCCGTAAAAAAAAAAAAACAGGAAGCCGGGCGCTGCCCGCTTCCTGCCTGCATGTATGATGCGCTATGAACGATTAACCGCGGAATGCGACAACGGCATTGGGATTCTTCAGACGCAGCAGAGCTGTTTCGAAGATGCGGAAGTCGTGATTCATATCCGAAGATCCAAGATATGCCGTCACAAGATCCTGGCCGATTGCAAGATCCATGTTCTGCTCATCTGTTGCCAGAAGTACAGCAGTCTTTGCCGGCAGAACCGGTGTCTGATAGATACTGCCTTCGATCAGAGCTGCGATGCGTGTGCTTTCCAGCGTTCCGGTACCCGGCTGGATGCGCTGCAGAAGAGCGTACACATCCGGGCTCACAACGAGAGCTTTTGCCCCGTAGGTCCGGTTTTCAAGCATGTACTGAAGTCCGGAAGAAACTGCCGCAAAGGCATTTTCATCCTTGTCCCAGCCCGTCATTTTGATCGTCTTGCCCGGTGCAGAGAGAAGGCCCGTGACACCATTGTCCTTGTCGCCCAGGAAGATCAACGAATCCTCCTTGAGAGCCGTATCAACGGCCGCCGATACAGCCTCGGACCAGGACGTCGGAACATTGAGACGCTCCGCTGTTTCAAGATCTCTCCAGGCCAGCGTGAAGTCTGAAGAGAGCTCCGGCAGAACGGCAATCTTCTTCGAGCCGTTCGACTTGATTTCCACCGCCGGAACACCTGCGCCCAGCGGGCCATAGATACTCAGAAACTTTCTTCCTGTCAGCACCGAACGTGCTGCGGCAACTACCTTTTCATCCATCGCTTTCCACTGTGCATCGGAAAGCTTGCTGTCACTTCTCATCAGAAAATCCATTTTACTTTTCCTCCTTTAAACTTCCGACCGTTGACCCATTGATCGCCGGAACGTCAGCCGGCTTGATGCCGAGCTCCTCCAGCATTTCGAGAACTTCCTTCTCGCCGTTTGCGTAAAGATCGCCTTCCTTGGGATCCAGATATTTCAGCAGCGTAAGAAGCTCGCCCATATGCGTCTTTTCCTCGTCGCGGATATCTGCCAGCACGGCCTTGGCAACCGGATCATCGGTCGCCTGAACATGTGCGTCGTAGCCGTAGATCGCCTCCAGTTCTCCGGAGAGATCGGCACGGATCGCCTGAACCAGCTCTTCCTTTGTCATCTTGCGTTCAACATTTGCAGAAAACGGATTGCCAAACATCATGTATTACCTCCTTAGGCAGCCTTACGGCTCGCACTTTCTTTTGACAATGAAACTATAGCATAGAAAAACCGGCACTTATTGTCATATGAGCGTCGGTTTTTATCTTATTTACCAAAAACAGGTGTATTTCGATCAGTATAAACAGGATCTGTTGCATCTCCGGATGGGATCCGGTGCGATCTTTCCTCAGCCCAGGATCACCTCCACCTGTGCTTCCTTTTGGGCCGCATCTGCAGGGATGACATTACCGGAGATGGGCGTCCCGTTGACAGAGAGCTTTGCAACACCTTTCTGCACGTGCTTCGGGTTCTTAACGGTAATGTGATACATGACGCCGCGGAACAGACGATCAACGGTATACGAATCTGTTTCGGCAGGAATGCACGGATCAATCTTCAGACCATCCAGCGTCGGCTGAATGCCGAGGATGTACTGAGAGAGAGCTGTGAATGTCCAGGCCGCTGTTCCCGTCAGCCAGCTGTTCTTCCCTTCGCCAAACGTCGGTGCATCGCGGCCGGCTACCATCTGGCAGTACACATAAGGCTCGGTACGATGAATTTCGCTGATGTCTTCGAGATAGATCGGGCACGTTTTGCGGAACACTTCAAAGGCACGATCGCCATGACCAAGCGTCGTTTCTGCACATACGATCCACGGGTTATTATGGCAGAATATGCCTGCATTCTCCTTGTATCCGGGAGGATAGGAACTGATTTCCCCAAGCTCTACGTGATACTCCGTATAGGCCGGCTGCACCAGCATGATGCCGTACTTCGAATCGAGCTTTTCCTTTACGCTTTCAAGAGCTTTTTCTGCCTTGCCGTCATCGACGCCGATGCCTGCCATGACGCACATGCCCTGCGGCTCTATGAAGATCTGACCCTCTTTGCATACATGGCTGCCAACCGGATGACCATAGGCATCAAAGGCACGCAGGAACCAGTCACCATCCCAGCCTGCGCTTTTCACGGTACGGATCATTTCACTGACATGTTTCCGAACGTCTTCTGCCTCTTCATGCCGATGGAGATGTTCCAAAAGATCCGCAAACTCGCGTCCGTATTTTACGTACATGCCGGCAATGAACACTGACTCGGCAACCGGACCCTCACTTGGTCCGAAGGTTTGGAAGCTTTCACCCGGTTCTGTCGAGAAGCAGTTCAGATTCAGACAGTCATTCCAGTCCGCCCGTCCGATCAATGGAAGCTTATGCGGCCCAAGATGCGTCGTTGTGTAGTTGAAGCTGCGGCGCAGATGCTCCAGAAGAGGAACGGCCTTCGAGAAGTCACTGTCAAAGGCACACGGCTCATCAAGAATCGAATAATCACCCGTTTCACGCAGGTAGGCACAGGTGCCGGCAATCAGCCACAGCGGGTCATCGTTGAAGCCGCCGCCGATATCGGCGTTGCCTTTCTTGGTTAACGGCTGGTACTGGTGGTAGGTACTGCCGTCTTCAAACTGGGTATTGGCAATGTCGATGATCCTGCCCCGGGCACGGTCCGGAATCAGATGGACGAAGCCAAGCAGATCCTGACACGAGTCACGGAACCCCATTCCACGGCCCAGTCCGCTTTCATAGTAGCTGGCGCTGCGGCTCATGTTGAAGGTGACCATGCACTGGTACTGGTTCCAGATGTTGACGAGCCGGTTCAGCTTCTCATCGGCAGTATGGACTGTAAAGGTGGACAGCAGATGGTCCCAGTATGCATGCAGATCAGCGAATGCGGCATCGACCTGGGTATCGGTTTCGTATTTTTTCAGCAATGCCTTTGCCGGCGCCTTGTTGATGATGTTCGGCGCTTCCCATTTCTGATCGACGGGATTTTCACAATAGCCAAGGACGAAGATGAAGCTTTCGGATTCTCCCGGTTTCAGGTCGGCCTTGAGATGATGTGATCCTACAGGAGCCCAGCCATGGGCGATGCTGTTGCGGCTTTCGCCGGAAAAGACGACTTCCGGATCGGCAAAGCCGCGATAGGCACCCATGAAGGCGTCGCGGCTCGTATCAAAGCCGGCAACCGGTTTGTTGACGGCGTAGACGGCGTAATGGTTGCGGCGCTCACGGTATTCCGTCTTATGGTAGATGACGCTGCCGACGACTTCGACTTCGCCGGTTGAGAAATTGCGCTGGAAGTTGGACATGTCGTCCATGGCGTTCCAGAGACAGAATTCAACGAAGCTGAAGAGGTCGAGATGCTTTTCCTGGTCCGATTCATTGGTCAGTGTGATCCGGTTGATTTCGCAGGCATCTTCTACAGGGACGAAGGCAAGCAGATCGGCCCTGACATTATTTTTTCGGCCGGTGATCCTGGTATAGCCAAGACCGTGGCGGCATTCATAGCTGTCCAGCGGCGTCCGGGTCGGCTGCCAGCCGGGGTTCCAGACCGTATCACCGTCTTTAATGTAGTAATAACGTCCGCCCTGATCGGTTGGACAATTATTGTAGCGGTAGCGGGTCAGACGAAGAAGCTTGGCATCTTTATAGAAGGAATAGCCGCCGGCGGTATTGGAAATCAGGCTGAAGAAATCCTTTGTGCCGAGATAATTGATCCAGGGAAGGGGTGTTTTGGGAGTTTCGATGACATATTCCTTTGCCGTATCGTCAAAATGACCGAATTTCATGATGAATGCCTCCTTTTTATGACGAAAACGCATGTAAAAATAAACAGAAAGCAATACGAATACGTTTTCGTACTTTCGAGCCTATTATAAGCTCTATTCCATGAATTTGAAGAGGCAAGCGCTTACATTTTTTAAAAAATAGGCGCTGTAGCATATTGACAGGCTATGGAAGCCGAATTATATTGAATTTGCGAAAACGATTTCGACTGGTGAACAAACCATGAAGACAATAAAGGACATTGCCAGAGCAGCAGGCGTTTCTACATCCACAGTTTCCAAAGCACTGAACGGATATGGCGACGTCGGCGCACAGACAGCCGAGAAAATCCGGAAGATAGCGCAGGAGATGAATTATCTGCCGGACGCAGCAGCCAGGGTTCTGAAAACGAACCGTTCCTACAATATCGGCATCGTCTTCGAGGATGGAACCGAATCCGGACTGACCCATGAATACTTCT
The DNA here is from genome assembly GCF_900240265.1 of Galactobacillus timonensis. NCBI lineage: Bacteria > Bacillati > Bacillota > Erysipelotrichia > Erysipelotrichales > Erysipelotrichaceae > Galactobacillus > Galactobacillus timonensis. The sequence goes on along the minus strand of NZ_LT964739.1, from coordinate 140,664 downwards.
CGCACATCCTCAACAGTGCGAAGAACGAACTGGAAAACCACGGTTACGATATTACGTTCATCGGCGGAAAGGTCGGAGGGAACTCCTTCCTGTCGCATTGCCGGTACCGGAAGGTGGATGGTGTACTGATCGCATCGGTAGACTTCCACAATCCGCAGGTCGTTGAACTGGTCAACAGCGAGATTCCGACGATCACGATCGATTACCAGTTCGATTCCCACAGCTGCGTGATGAGCGACAACGTGCAGGGTGCTTACGATCTGGTGAAGTACCTCGTTGCCATGGGGCATCGTAAGATTGCGTTCATCCATGGCGAGAAGACCTCTGTAACCATCAAGCGTCTGAGCGGATTCAATAAGGCGGTACGTGAGTTCGGCCTGAACATCCCGGCGGAATACATCCGCGAATCGAGATATCACAACATAGAAAGGACGATGAAGGAAGCAGAGGAAGTTCTCGCTCTGCCGAACCGGCCCAGCGTACTGATGTTCCCGGATGACTATACGGCGATCGGATGCCGGCCTCTGTTTGAAAAGCTGGGAGTGAGGATTCCGGAAGACCTCTCCATCACAGGGTATGACGGAATTCCCCTGTCGCAGGAGACGCGGCCGTGTCTGACCACCGAGAAGCAGGATGCCCAGGCGATCGGTGCCAAGGCGGCGGCGAAGCTTGTGGATCTGATTGAAAACAAGGATTCGCAGATCGTGGAACAGATTGTTGTGGAAGGCACTCTTCTCAAGGGCGAAACAGTGAAACGGATTTCCACAGAATAGACGCTGCGGAAAGTTCGAAAAAAGAGAAGCATATGAAGATGTTTTTAATGCGGCCTAAATTGCAATGAGATGTTGCAAAGAAGCATAAAGAAAACCATATAGGAGGGAGATTATGAACAAGAACATCTCAAGATTTATCAGCACACTTGCAGCGGCAGCCATGGTCGTACCGATGGCAGCCTGCGGCAGCTCGTCCGAAGCAGCAGCTTCAACCGCCGCAGCGGCAGCGGGCTCGGCAGCTTCTGATGCGTCAGGATCTGCGGAGGGATCCGTCCTTAACATTCAGGCATGGAACGAAGAGTTCAAGAGCCGCATGGAGGATCATTACCCCGGATATCAGAAGGTTGATGATACGACCGGCAAGATCGGCGATGTCACCGTTAAGTGGACAATCACCCCGAGTGATGACAACGCATACCAGAACAACCTCGATGCTGTTCTTCCGGGAAATGCGGATGCTTCGCCGGATGACAAGGTCGATATCTTCCTGATGGAAGCCGACTATGCTCTGAAGTATGTCAACAGCGATGTGACCATGAACCTTGCAGATCTTGGCATCACGGATGCAGATCTGTCGGATCAGTTTGATTACACGAAGGATATCGTCAAGGATGAAAACGGAAACATCAAGGGTTCGTCCTGGCAGGCATGCTCGGCCGGTTTGATTTACAACCGTCAGGCGGCGAAAGACATCCTTGGAACGGATGATCCGGAAGCGGTTCAGGAAGCTGTCAAGGACTGGGATACCTTCATGGCAACAGCTGAGAAGGCAAAAGCAGCCGGCTACAAGATGACTTCGACTGTCAACGATACATACCGTGTTTATTCCAACAACGTATCTGCTCCGTGGGTTCAGGACGGCAAGGTTGTTGTGGATCCGAACCTGAAGGCATGGGTTGATAACTCCAAGGAAATGGTCGATGCCGGCGAAACGACGACGGCTGAACTCTGGTCCGATGACTGGAGCAAGGGCTTCTTCCCGGAGGGCAAGGTATTCTGCTACTTTGGACCGGCATGGCTGATCAACTTCTCGATGCACGCTGACGAGGATGATTCGATTGCCCATCAGGGCGGCTGGGGCATGGTTGTTGGCCCGCAGAGCTTCTACTGGGGCGGCACCTGGATTGCGGCTGCGACCGGAACCGATAATCCGACGCTGGTCAAGGACATCATTCTTACGATGACAACGGATAAGGATGTTCTCTATGGAATTGCGAAAAAGGATTCTGACTGTGTCAACTCCAAGTCCGTTCTCAATGACCTTGCGACAAATCCGAAGTTTGAAAATAAGATCCTTGGCGGCCAGAACCCGTATGCACAGCTGGAAGCCGGCGCCGAGAAGGTCGATATGTCTAACATCTCTCCGTATGATCAGGGCTGCAATGAAGAGTTCCAGAGTGCTATGAAGAACTACTTCGATGGCAACGCTTCCTATGACGATGCGCTGGCTCAGTTCAATACGGCGATTGTTGAGAAGTATCCGGATCTGACGACGGAATAAAGCACAGTTACAACGAAGTAAATCTACTACAGCAATAGATACTGCGGCCGGCGCATGAAGTGGCATCGTTGCTTCGTGCGCCGGTTCTGCTTATTTCCAGGCGGAATATCAGGTTCCGTGATCGGCGGACAGACACTGCCCCTCGATCAGGGAACAGAGAAATGAGGCAAACCAATATGAAAGCGAAAAAGAAAAACGGATCCGTTGAAGGCTACAACAAGTGGGGGTATATCTTTTTGATTCCGTTTGCGGCGGTCTTCATTATTTTTCAGCTGATTCCGCTGATCAGCACAGTTTACTATAGCTTCTTCGAAAACTATATGTCGGGCCTGAAACATATCGGGCCGACATTCAGCGGATTTGAGAATTTCAAGAACATTATTCTGCAGGGCTATTTTCTCAAGTACTTCGAGAATACGATGATCATGTGGGTGCTGGGCTTTGTGCCCCAGATTCTTGTATCGCTTCTATTGGCGGCGTGGTTCACGGATCCTTCGCTTCGGCTGAAGGGGCAGCGCTTCTTCAAGACGATCATCTATCTGCCGAACCTGATCATGGCGTCGGCGTTCGCAATGCTGTTCTTTACGCTGTTTGCGGACGGCGGCCCCATAAACTCGATTCTGATGCAGCTGGGAATAATCTCGCAGCCGTATCAGTTCATGTCCCATGTCGGCAGTGTAAGGTTCCTGGTTGCTCTGATGAACTTCCTGATGTGGTTCGGCAACACGACGATTCTTCTGATGGCCGGCATGATGGGCATCGACAAGTCACTGTTTGAGGCGGCGGAAGTCGACGGCGCAACCCCGGGACAGATCTTCCGCAAGATCACGATGCCGTTATTAAAGCCGATCTTCATCTATGTATTGATTACCTCACTGATCGGCGGCCTGCAGATGTTCGATGTGCCGCAGATATTGACCAATGGATCGGGCGATCCGATGCGCAGCTCGATGACACTGATCATGTGGCTCAACAAGTATCTCTACAGCAAGAACTTTGGAATGGGCGGTGCTCTCAGCGTGCTGCTGCTGATCATCACGGGCATTCTGAGTCTGATCGTCTTCCGCTTCACAGCGGCCGACGAAGTCAACAACTAAGGAGGAGAAGGATATGACGGCTGCGAAAAACACCAGCAACAGTGCAATGAAACCGGAATCCCATGGCCGCCGCATTCTGGCCTATGTCGTCCTGATTTTCCTGACGGTTCTCTGCCTGATTTGGTTCTACATTCTGTTTATCAATGCGACGCGTTCCAATGGCGATCTGAGCCGCGGCTTTAGGGCTTATCCGAGCAATCATCTCGGCGAAAACCTGTATAATCTGTTCCATGGTACACTGCCCGTCGGCAGGGGCATGCTCAACTCGCTCTTTGTCGCTCTGGCAACAGCGGCTTTGACAACTTATTTCTCGACGATGACTGCCTATGCAATTCATGCGTACCGGTTTAAGGGGCGTAAAGGGATCTTTACATTCATTCTGGCGGTCATGATGATTCCGACGCAGGTGACGGCGCTGGGCTTCCAGCAGCTGGTCCGCAACATGGGACTGGAGAACAGTTTCATTCCGCTGATCATTCCTTCGATTGCGGCACCGGTCGTCTTCTTCTACATGAAGCAGTACATGGACAGCAACCTTCCCAAGGAACTTCTCGAAAGTGCCCGTATTGACGGGGCGGGCGAATTCCGTATCTTCAATAAGATCGTGATTCCGATCATGAAGCCGGCGATTGCCGTGCAGGCAATCTTCGCCTTCGTATCTTCATGGAACAACTACTTCCTTCCGTCCCTGATTCTGCATAAGGACAGTATGAAGACGCTCCCGATCCTGATTGCGCAGCTGCGTGCAGCCGACTGGCTGAAGTTCGATATGGGACAGGTTTACGCCATGATTGCGTTCTCGATTCTTCCGGTCATTGTCGTCTATCTCATTCTGTCGAAGCAGATTGTCGGCGGTGTTACGGCCGGCAGTGTGAAGGGTTAACAGGTTGGAAGGAGTATCTGCAATATGGGGCTTCCGGGATTTCCGGATCCGTCGATCCGCGATTACGAAATCCAACACGGCGATCTCAGCCGCAGGGCCGCTGCCGAAGGCATGGTTCTGCTGAAAAATGAAAATCATCTTCTTCCTTTAAAGAAAGGGGAGAAGGTGGATCTGTACGGGCCCGGTGCGATTGTAACGGTGCGCGGGGGTACGGGGTCCGGAAGCGTCAATGCGCGCGAGACGGTTTCCGTCCGTCGGGGTCTGGAAGAAGGCGGCATTCATCTGTGCAACGGGAAGTGGCTCGATAACTACGAGAAGCTGTATCAGGCTTCCCGGGCTCAATGGAAAGATGCCTTCTGGGATACGATGGATGTTCTTCGCACCAGAAATCCCGAAGGGGATTACGGGCAGCAGTTCTTTGAAGCCTATAACGGAACCGTATTCGTGATGCCGCAGGGAGAGGCTCCGGAAAAAAGTGAAGCAGATCTCGCTGTGTATGTTCTTTCAAGAACGTCCGGCGAAGGCGGCGATCGCAGAAATGCGTCCGGCGACTATCTTCTTTCAGAACAGGAGAAGGCATTCCTTACCAGGCTCAATGATCTGTATCCGGACATTATCCTGCTGTTGAATGTCGGCGGGGTTATGGACCTTTCGTTCCTTGATCCATTCACGCATATTCGATCGGTGCTTCTGATTTGTCAGCCGGGCGGGCAGGCGGGCCGTGCTGTCAGCGATGTCTTGACGGGCAGGGTCAATCCTTCGGGAAAGCTGACGGATTCCTGGGCCTATCACTACGCGGATTATCCGGGTTCGGCAGTTTTCTCCGATCAGGATGGCGATGTGAAGGAAGAGCCGTATCCGGAAGGAATCTTCGTCGGCTACCGTTACTTTGACACCTTTGAGAAGGCGGTGCGCTATGGCTTTGGCTATGGCCTTTCCTATACGGAGTTTGCTCTGTCGACGAAGAACGTTGAAGCGTCTGATGAGGGAATCGATGTCGTCGTAGAGGTGACGAATACGGGTCGTGTTTCGGGACGGGATGTGGTACAGATCTATGCGTCCGTTCCATGTCCTCAGGAAGAGTACCGTCGGCTTGCCGGTTATCAGAAGACAAAGCTTCTTCAGCCCGAAGAAACAGAGAGGGTAACGATCCACCTTCCGAAAGAACGATTTGAACGCTATGACGAGGCTTCGGCTTCGTGGGTTATCGATGCTGGTGACATTCTGCTTTTTGTGGGAGACAGTCTGGAAGGCAGCAGCGTCCAGGCCAGAGTCCGTCTGTCCGCGTCCGTTGTTTTGGAACAGCTGAAGAATCTCTTTGTTTCAAAGACAAAGCCAAAGGAAATCGAACCTCCCCGCCAGCGCAGACAACAGCGGCGTCAGGAAGCGATTTCCAGCTTTGCCGGATCGTCCTATTCAGGCAATGATGTGGAATGGAATATCAGCGTCTCTACGCATACGGTTGTCTATGACAGGGGATATGAAGCCGTTCCGGAAGAAATCCGCAGAACGGTTCATGACCTTTCGGATCAGCAGCTGATTCATCTTGTGACAGGTATGCCGAAGGATGATGAGGAGGCGGATGTCTACAGCAGCGTTCCGGGAGCCGCCGGCTTCAGCAGCTGCTGCGCTGAAGAACAGGGCATTGCGTCCCTCTCCATGGCGGATGGTCCCGCCGGCCTCAGACTGAGCAAGAAGTTTCAGATCGTTGATGGCAAGGCAGTGAAGACCGGCATGGCGCAAAACATGGATGATGGTGTTCTGGATCGTGACGGGAAGCCGGAAAATGCAGAAGAGCGCTATCAGTTCTGTACAGCATTTCCGATCGGTACACTTCTGGCATCGTCATGGGATCCTGAACTTGTGCAGGAGGTAGGCATTGCGGTGGGAGAGGAGATGCAGCTGTTCCATGTACAGCTTTGGCTGGCGCCGGGCATGAACATTCATCGCAATCCGCTGTGTGGAAGAAACTTTGAATATTATTCGGAACATCCGCTTCTGTCGGGGATGACGGCAGCTGCCGTTACCAGAGGCGTTCAGTCGCTGCCGGGCTGCGGGGCGACGATCAAGCATTTTGCCTGCAACAATCAGGAGAACAACCGGTTCCATTACAATGCGATGGTGTCGGAACATGCGCTTCGGGAAGTGTATCTGAAGGGCTTCGAACTTGCAGTCAGGGAAAGCCAGCCTGCCGCCATCATGACCAGCTACAACAAGATCAATGGCATCCATGCGGCAAACAGCTATAATCTATGTATGAATGCGGCACGCTGCGAGTGGAGCTTTGAAGGTCTGATCATGACCGACTGGACGACGACCTGGAATGATCCGGAATGCACCGCGCATGAAGCGATGCGGGCAGGCAATGATCTGCTGATGCCGGGCTGCCGGCAGGATCTTGATGACCTTATGTCGCATCTGAAGGACGGATCCATGGATCGTCAGGATCTAAAGCGCAGCGCTGGACATATTGCGGCTGTTGCGCAGCATTTAAAGAAAGGGAAGTAAGAGGTAGGAAAGAACCTCTGCCAGCAAGCAGGATGCAGGGCTTCTGTCGCGGACTGCTTCATAATTCTTTCGGCCAGGAAAGGGGCAAAAAAACATATATGGCAACCGTAGAACTGAATCATCTCGTCAAGGTTTATCCCAATGCGGAAGGTACAAAGAAAAAGCATCATTGGAATGAGCCGCAGAAGAAGTCGAATCTCAAGGTGACCGAGGAAGGTGTCCTTGCGGTCGATGACTTCAATCTCAAGATCAAGGATCAGGAATTCATCGTCCTTGTCGGACCGTCCGGCTGCGGCAAGTCGACGACACTGCGCATGGTCGCGGGTCTGGAAGAGATCACACACGGCGACCTTCTGATTGACGGCAAGCGTGTCAACGATGTGGCACCGAAGGATCGTGATATTGCGATGGTATTCCAGAGCTATGCTCTGTATCCGCATATGACGGTTCGTGAGAACATGGGATTTCCGCTGAAGATCCGCAAGATGCCGAAGGAAGAGATTGATGCCCGCGTCAATGATGCGGCCGAGATCCTTGGCATCACGGAATATCTGGACCGTAAGCCGAAGGCACTGTCCGGCGGCCAGCGGCAGCGTGTTGCGATCGGGCGTGCAATTGTCCGTAATCCGAAGGTTCTTCTGATGGATGAGCCGCTGTCGAACCTGGATGCGAAGCTTCGCAACCAGATGCGTGCCGAGATCATCAAGCTGCGTCAGAAGATCCATACGACGTTCATCTACGTTACCCATGATCAGACGGAAGCGATGACGCTTGGCGATCGGATAGTGATCATGAAGGATGGTGTCATTCAGCAGATTGGCACGCCGCAGACGGTATATGATAATCCGGTGAATCTGTTTGTGGCAGGGTTCATTGGTGTTCCGCAGATGAACTTTTATGATGGAACGCTGATCAAGAAGGCAGACGGCAGCTATGCGGTGCAGGTAGAGGATGCGGTGATTGACCTTTCGGCTGAGAAGTGTGCGCATCTGAAGGAGCGCGGCGTTGAGGGACAGGAAGTGACGATCGGTGTTCGTCCGGAGCACATTACGCTGACCAGAGCCGAAGGAAAGATGGTTAAGGGAACGGTTGATGTTGCGGAGCTGATGGGAGCTTCGGAGCATCTGCATGTGAATGCGATGGGCAAGGACGGCATCATCATTGTGCCGACGCTGGATCTGAAGGGAAGCAGCTTCCGGATCGGATCCTCGATTGAGTTTACGTTCCCGGGATCGATGGTGCATGTGTTTGACAAGAAGACGGGCATCAATCTGGAGTATGATCCTCAGACGATGAAGCAGTAAGGTTAAGCAGAAAAAACGGCTGTGAGCGTCCATGTTGATATGTACATGGGATCTCACAGCTTTTCTGTGCCTTTTTACTGCAGCTGGTTCAGGAATTCTTCCGCGTCGCTCACGCTATGAAATGTGCAGGCATGAATACCGCAGGCGATGGCGGCCTGAACGTTGATCTCGCTGTCGTCGAAGAAGACGGTTTCTTCCGGGGATAGATGATACCGTTCCAGCAGTGTCTGATAGATGCGGGGATCGGGCTTGAGCAGCTTTACGTCGGCGGACACAACCGTGCCGTTGGCCATTCTGAAGAATGGAAGGCGGCTCGAGGTTTCCTGATAGGTGTCGGCAGCGTAATTCGTTAGGAAGTAGATGCGATAGCCTTCCTGTTTCAGCTTTTTCATAAATACGACACTTTCCTCAATCGGCTGGAACAGGATCTTCATCCAGTCTTTGGAGAAGAAATTTTGGATCAGTGCCTGATCCTGCGGGTGCGCCTTTACGAAGAGGGGAAGTGCCTCTTTCATGGAACGGTACGTTCCGCGATCCAGTTCTCTCCACAGTGGATCAAGAAAGACGGCATGATTGAGCCGGTCGGCTTCTTCTTTACTGTAACCTGCCATCAACAGAGCGGCTTCAGGATTATAGGTGATCAATACGCCGCCAAGATCAAAGACGATGTTTCGGATCATGCCTACATTATGGCACAAAGCATCAACATCATGGTCCTTTCAAAGCTGCCCAGACGGTTTTGAGCCGGGAGTCTGTTATAAAAAACGGCCGGGAAAACCCATGAGCTTTAGCCATGGAATGAAAGGCCGCTGTTACCGTATAATTTAAGCGGAAAGGAGGTGAAGTCATGTATCTGACGCAGACAAACTACATTCGGCATCTTCCAAAGGACCAGTACGAAGCGATCCTTGAGATGTGCTCGTATGCCAACAATCTGTACAACGTTGGACTGTATCAGATCCGTCAGTATTTCTTTGCGACGAACAAGTATCTGCGGTATGAAGAGAACTACCATCTTTGCAAAGATAATGAAAATTACAAGCTGCTGCAGGCCGGCATTTCCCAGCAGATCCTGCGGACGTGCGACCATGCCTTCCGGTCTTTCTTTGCGCTGCTGAGCAAAAAGAAGTCCGGCGGCTACGACAAGAAAGTGCGCATTCCACACTACCGCACGAAAGGCGGAAAGTATCTGCTGGTATTGTCAGCGAACGCGATCAACATCAGAAACGGCAATCTGATCGTTGCGATGAGTCGTATGTTTTCGAAGCAGCATCCGGATCTGGATTCCATACGCATTCCGGTACCTGAAAGAATTTCAGGCAGGCACATCGCTGAAGTACGCATCGTGCCCGTTCTGAACGGCAAGGCACTGAAGATTCAGTACTGCTACGAACAGGAAGAAGAGCCGCAGAATCTGAATGCGGACAATGTATTAGCCATTGATGTCGGTCTCGATAATCTTGCGTCGTGTGTAACAACCACGGGGACGTCCTTCATCGTTGATGGACGTAAGATCAAATCAATCAACCAGTGGTACAACAGGCAGATTGCACACTACGCATCGATCAAAGACCATCAGAACATCAAAGGCTTTACAGCCCGTATGAGCCGCATCACAGACAAGCGTAACCGGCAGGTGACAGACTACATGCACAAGGCGGCACGCCATATCGTTGATTACTGCATTGCCAATGATATCGGCACGCTCATTGTCGGACACAGCGTTGACCAGAAACAGTCGGTCAATATGGGCAAAGCGAATAATCAGAAGTTTGTTCAGATCCCGTTTAACCAGCTTCGCACGTATCTGAAAACGCTGTGCGAACGATATGGCATTGCATACATCGAAACGGAAGAATCTTACACGTCAAAGGCATCGTTCTTAGACGGTGACGCGATTCCGGTGTACGACACAAAACATCCGTATGCCGGTACATTCTCAGGCAAACGCATCAAACGGGGATTGTACAGTACCAAAGAAAACACGCTCGTTAACGCAGACATCAACGGAGCGTGCAACATTGCAAAGAAAGGTAAACAGAACCTCAGCTTTGAAGGACTGTGTAGAGGGCTGTTGGCAAGCCCTTTGAGAATAAGGATTGCGTAAGCAGTCAGACTTCTCAAGAATCCCACGTGCTTTAGCTGTGGGAGTGTCAAGCTTGGTAAGGAGGTTTTACGATGGAAAACTTTGTGCTGCAGATGCCTGTTCCGTATTATTTCGGGCGGGGACAGATCGTTCAGCTGGATCCTGTTCTTTCTTCGTATCAGCGGGTTCTTCTGGTATATGGAGGCGGTTCAATCAGAAGAAACGGAATCTATGACGACGTTTTGCGGCATTGTCACGGAGTGTTGACGGAATTTTCCGGCATTGAAAGCAATCCTTCGATTGAGACAGTGGCGCGTGGCGTTGAAGCTGCCAGAAGCAGCGAAAGTGACGTGATTGTTGCGGTTGGCGCGGGCAGTGTCATTGATTGTGCCAAGGCCATTGCGGCCGGGGTGTACTGGGAAGGTGATCTCTGGGAGATGGTGACGCATGCAGGTGAAATTCAGCGTGCGCTTCCGTTGATCGCCATTCCGACAGCGGCAGCGACGGGGTCGGAGTTCAACAGTACATCGGTCATTTCCAATGCGAAGCTGGTTCTGAAGAAAGGATTCTCGCATCCGCTGCTGTATCCGATCGCCTGTATCGCGGATCCTTCCTATACATTCAGCGTACCTGTGCGACAAACGCGGGCTGGAGCGGCCGATACGATGAGCCATATTCTGGAAGACTATTTCAAGCCGGGCTTTGATGCGCCGATTGCGGACGGCATTGCGGAAGTGCTGCTGCGGACGGTGATGGCCTCGCTGGAGAAGGTACTGGCAAAGCCGGATGATTATGATGCACGGGCGGATCTTCTGTATGCGTCGGACATCGGGATCAAGTCACTGACTGCGTATGGAAAGAAGGGGACTTGGAGCTGCCACAGCATTTCCCATGCGCTGACGGCCCACTATGGGGTGAACCACGGTGAGTCACTGGCGGTCATTACGCCATTCTGGATGGAACAGGTGTTGAATGATGCGACGGTGAGGCGCTTTGATCAGTTTGCGCGGAATGTGTTCGCTCTTTCAGATCGGGATCCGATGACGAATGCAAGGGCGGGGATTGATGCGCTGCGGTCGTTCTGGAAAAAAGCGGGCCTTCCGGTTTCATTGCGTGAACTTGGCATCGTTAATCAAGAGGGTCTTTCTGATATTGCCATGGAGCTTCATGAGACACGCGATTACTCGTCTGCGTTCATGGATCTTTCGCTTTCGGATCTGGAAACGATTCTTCGTCGGGCGTGGTAATCCTTTGAACGCGGTCGTTCCATTTTCGTTTATACTGATTTCATGGAAACGAAGTATCGCTGGAAAGTTATTGTGGTCATTATCCTTTCGGCTGTGATCCTGGGATTGCTGGCATTTCTGCAGTTCGGCAGCCGTATCTCTCTGCCTTCGCTGCACCCGGTGGCTGCTGCGACACCTACGCCGACGGCGACGCCCACTGCTGTGGCGACACCTGCGCTTACGCCCCAGCCAACCCCGATACCGACAGCCACACCCGAAGTCGTGGATGTTACATCGGATGATTCCCTGACACGGATCGTGAACCGTGACCATACGTTGTCGGAAGACTATGTGCCTGCAGATCTGAGGTCAGTCGACGTATATAAGGCAAAGGATGTTCAGCTGCGCGATGAGGCGGCTGCGTCACTGGAACAGATGTTTGCGGCCGCTCAGGCGGATGATGTGTATCTGAAGCTGGTTGACGGCTATCGCAGCTATAAGGAGCAGCGTTCTCTGTACCATACGTATCTCAACGCCAACGGTTCGGGCTATGTGAACAAGATTGATGATATTCCCGGTGCCTCGGAACATCAGCTGGGACTGGCGGCGGATATTGGCAACTACAACGGTGCATGTGAGCTGCAGACCTGTTTCAAGGATTATTCTTCCTATCGCTGGCTCAGTGAACATGCGGCTGACTACGGATGGATTGAGCGCTTCCCGCAGGGCAGGCAGTCCGTTACCGGCGTTGTCTACAGTCCGTGGCACTACCGGTATGTCGGCGTCGAGGAGGCGAAGAAGATCAAGGCTTCCGGTCTGACAATGGAAGAGTATTACCAGCTGGTTCCTGAAACCGGTGATGGTGCAAACGAGTAACGAAAAGAACTCCCGGGGAAGGAGTTCTTTTCATCAATGCAATGTTTTAATTTCTTTGATTGGAGGGGGAAAGAAATTAATTGTTGTCTTCTTTTGGAAGACACGTATATCCTAGGGCGTCAATGTGAAAGAAATGTGAACTTCACAGGGAAAATCTGCAAAAAGAACATCGATTCATGTAAAGGGGTTGTATGGAGTATGTAAGGAAACGGCTGGCGCCTCGGGAATTTCCGGCCCCTATGCTAAAATTTTAATATCGATTGGAACGGGGAAAATATCATGACAATCAAGCAGAAAGTAACTCGCATCTGTCTTCTTGTGATTGGGGCTGTCCTGCTTTTCTATGCCTATTATCCGGCGGTGAATTTTCACAGCCTCGGCTTCTGGATCTATGCAATGGTCGTTGTAAGTGCCGGGATTCTGCTGTTTGGAAAGGAAAAGAACCCGACTGACGTGGTGTCTGTTCACGCATCGAAACAATCGAAAAGAAGAAGGGATATTGGCAATCATACACCTTTGCGGAAGGTGGAGATCATGGTGTTTGCGTGTGTCTGTTTCTGGGGCATCCTGATGCTGGTGGAGTCGCCGCTCTTTCGTTCGGGCATATATGCGCAGCGTATTGAGGTGATGGATGTCGAGTTCAGTTCCATTCCTGCCTACAGCTTCAACAGGACGGCGATCATTGACCGCGACTCGGCGGAGCAGCTTGGCGATAAGGTGATGGGCGAGATGAGCGATCTTGTTTCTCAGTTCGATGTGTCCCAGGAGTATGCACAGATTTCCTATCAGGAAGGAACCTACCGTGTGACGCCGCTTGCGTATGATGGCATCATCAAGTATTTCCGCAACCGGAAGGCGGGCATTCCGGGTTATATCCTGGTCAATACGACGACAGGCAGTGCGAAGCTGGTGCGCCTTGAGGAGAGGATGCGCTATGTGCCAAGCGCATGGTTCAATGAGAATCTGTACCGGCATCTTCGCTTCAGCTATCCGACGGTGCTCTTTGGCAATCCGACCTTTGAAATCGATGATGAGGGGAAACCATGGTATGTATGTACGACATATACCTATACCGGCTTCCGGTCTTTGAAGCGGGTGACGGGATTGATTCTGGTGGATCCGGTGGATGGCTCCAGTACGCGCTATGGGCTCGATGATATTCCTTCCTGGGTGGACCGGGTGTTTCCGGAAGATCTTGTAGAAACAGAACTGAATGACTACGGCCGCTATCAGAAGGGTTTCTTCAATTCCATCTTTTCTCAGGAAGGCGTTATCCAGACATCTGAAGGGTATAACTATATTTCAAAGGATGGTGATATCTGGCTCTATACGGGAATGACTTCGGTTGTTTCGGATGATTCGAACATCGGGTTCATGCTGGTGGATTTGCGGACCCATGAGGCACAGTTCATTGCGACTTCGGGTGCTGATGAGTATTCGGTCATGGCTTCGGCGGAGGGCGAAGTGCTCAACTACGGCTATACGGCAACCTTCCCGGTGCTGGTGAACATTCAGAACCGGCCGGTCTACATTCTTTCCTTAAAGGACAGTGCGGGACTGGTCAAGATGTATGCAATGGTCGATGCCCGCGACTACCAGCAGGTGTATACGATCAAGGCGGACAAGAATTCGGAAACGGCTCTGAATGCGCTGATCGCCTCGTTTCTGGGGACGAATAGTGCGGCGGCTGACAGAACGGATTCGGCGACGATCACGGTTGCGGACTGGAAGAGTGCCGTCATTGACGGTAATACGATTGTTTATCTGGAAGCGGAAGACGGCGATGTGTATCGTGTGCAGCTGACGCAGGAAAATGCGTCGACGTTCCTTTTCCTTTCTCCTGGCGACAAGATCGATGTAGACTGGTACGCGGATGGCAATGAGAGAGTAATTGCCAAGGTGAAATAAATGGCTGAAGAAGATATACGGGAAAAAGTAATTATTCGTACCAGCGTGACGGCAATTGGCGTTAATCTTGGCCTGGCGGGTTTGAAGGCGGTGATTGGTGCTGCTGCAAATTCGATTGCGATTACACTGGACGCGGTTAACAACCTTTCGGATGCACTGAGTTCTGTAATTACGATTCTTGGAACAAAGCTAGGCGCTAAGAAACCGGATAAGGAACACCCCATGGGTTATGGGCGCATTGAGTATTTCAGTGAGCTGATTGTCAGTACACTGGTTCTTTATGCCGGTGTTTCATCTGTGGTTGAATCTGTGAAGAAGATCCTTCATCCGGAAGCCGCCTCCTATTCGACGCTGTCGCTTGTGATTCTGGCGATCGGTGTGGCTGTGAAAATCGTACTTGGCCGCTATGTGAAAAAGAAAGGCATTGAAACTAACAGCGGGTCGTTGCAGGCATCGGGTGCGGATGCGCTGTCGGATGCGGTTCTTTCTTCCTCTGTTCTTGGTGCGGCAATTTTGTATGCAGTGATGCATATTTCTCTGGAAGCGTGGCTTGGCGTCGTGATCGGGGCAATGATTGTAAAGTCTGGCGTTGAACTGTTGAAAGATACGCTGAATGCGATTCTTGGTGAGCGCCCTGCGCCGGAACTGTCGAAAAAAGTGAAGAAGATTGTGGCGGACCAGCCGGGTGTGCGCGGTGTATATGATCTGGTGTTGACAAATTATGGGCCGCAGCGCTACATCGGGTCTGTTCATGTGGAGCTTCCGGATACGATGTCGGTCAAGGATGTGGATATTCTGGACCGGAAGATTCAGAAGGCTGTATATCAAGAGACAGGTGTGCTGATGACAGGCATTGGAGTCTATTCCTACAATACGCAGGATGATGCGGCCGCAGCAGCGGAGCAGAAGGTTCGCCGTATCGCTGAGCAGACGGGCGGCGTCCTTGGCATCCATGGTTTTTATATGGATGAAGCGAAAAAACAACTTCGCTTTGACGCAACCATCAGCTTTGATGTGGATCATCAACAGACGATGGATAAGCTGCAGAATTCAATTGAGGCGGCGTTCCCTGATTACACAGTTTCCATCACCGGTGATATTGATACGGCAGACTGAAAAGGGATGTACCAGCAGGACATGATTAAGTCATGAGGCCACGGTGCAGTGTATTTTTCTTTACTGATAACGGTAAATACGAGAAGAAGACTGTAACAGCTACATGTCAACTGTTACAGTCCTTATGAGTCAGATAAAACTACTCTAATCTGAAACCTACCAACACTGTGCAAAAAGGGGTTCTTTTCCAAATTTCCGACGAAGATGATCCACCTGACAGGGAAGAAGCTCTTTCAGCGCAGCAGCTTCAAATACGTCACAGCATTCGCAAGAATTTACGTTGTCTTCCATAAAGTTATCCATCCTCTTGTATGGCAAGGATAGCTGATTACAGAAAAACAACTGTACTGTATTTGGTACCCATCAGAAATCAATTCACCAAGCTGCTAAAATGGCCAAAAGTATAGTGAAACAACGAACATTAAAAATTTGAATTCCTGATCTAAAATTAACCTGATTTTTTGCTTAATATCACTACTCTTTGACAATTTAAAATATAGATATAGAAGTAAGCATCCAACAAACGATCCGAGAATCTCAATAATTAAGATATCAAGCTTGTTTTGGGAATCCATCCCTATTAGTCCTAATCCGCCGCAGACGATTATTACTATTTGACAGATGAATCTTAAAGAAGGCTTTTTCAGCTTGTTAGTTTCCATATTAGTCTCCTTCATATTTACTGGCGGTAAAAAATTCATTTCGCAATTATTGAAAAGTTTCTCTGTTTGATACTTCTCTCCCTTCCTCACCTCCTTTATCTTCCTGACAGTTAGGTTCATAACTTATTTTTCGCCCATGCCTAAGAGTTTTTGATGGTAAGAATAAAAATAATGTAGGTATATTTAAGAAAGCTGAGAATTCAATCCAGCTATATCGCAATGCATGTACATGTATTCTCTAATAAAACCAGATGACGGATCCTTTCGCAAGGAATACAAAATATGGTTAACAAATTGAAACTGTTAGAAATTGCGTTGGGTATTTTCTATATTTATTATTGATTTTCTTCTACACTGCGTCAATTTGATTCTGGCAAGCGGAGCGGCGCGGGAAGCGATTGTTAGTTCCGAATAGTCGGGCAATGCCGAAAGTTCGCAACATGCTTGAGAACTGGGGAGAAGAATCCGGGGCATTTGACATCCATGGCTTTTATATGAACGATGCCGGCACACAGCTTCGCTTTGACGCTACCATCAGCTTTGATGTGGATCATCAACAGACGATGGATAAGCTGCAGAAATCAATTGAAGCGGCGTTTCCTGATTACACAGTTTCCATCACCGGTGACATTGATACGGCAGATTGAAAAAGACCCTCGCCGGGCGGGCGAAGGTCAGATGAACGGATCTGTTTTGAGAAGCAGCCTGGGGATGTTTGTCTTCAGGCTTTTTCAGGCGCTTTTGAAATGTGTGGGGTTAGAGTCAAACCGGAGCGATAAATCTCTGGGGTAACTGGCGCCCCATAATCATGAACTCAGCGCCCGAGTCATCTGAAGTAAGACATGACCTTACAACTGGTTTGAACAGCTGTGAGGCCAAGTTTTTATTTCGCCGTTTTTGTGACATTCGAGTGTATCGGGTTCAATGAGTAGGTCGCATCCTTGTCCAGAACGTACATGAGGCGGTTGCGGAATCTGTCCCAGTTGTGATAGCCGTTCGCATTCTTCTTGATGCACTTACAGATTGAGTTTCGGTTTTCAATGATCGCATTGGTCATCCGCTTATGATAGGCATTGGGTTTGCCGGTCTTGGAATCGACCTTGTAGATGTAGCCGTAGGTAGTAAGAGAATTGATGATTTCGGTCCGCCATTTGGTCAGTGTGCTGGCGAAGTGACGCATTTCCGGTACCTGAGACTTCCTGAACTCCGTAATCAGTTCGTTCAGTTTCTGCTCCCTATCGTTGGGCGTGGCGGTCTCATAGTAGTCGTATACTTTTTCTTTCAGATTCCATGACTCCATCAGCTCAGGGCTTATTTTCAGGAGCTTCTCGCGGAGATCATAGTAGTTAATCGGAAATTTGAAATGATTGTTATATCTTCTCTGTCCGTTTGGATCGAACAGCTTCTTACCATCTTTTGTGCTGCTGTCGGAATGCCTGTAGAGAATCCAGTTGAACTTCTTGAGAAGATAGTATTCATCGGAACCTTTTGTGGTTCCTTTCATGGCACGGATTCGAACACTGTCGGTCTGGCGTCCCAGTTCCTGGCAGAGATGGAATCTGTCCACGATACCGATACTGTTCGGGAAACACTTCTTCATGACCGTTCGATAGGTATCGTACATATCGAAGGAACAGGCTTTGACTTTCTTCCGCTCTTCCAGCGGGATCTTCATAAAGTAGCTGAGCAGCCGATCTTCCCGTCTGGAGTTCAGGAAATCAATGGGCGTCTGTCTCTGGAAATCCATAAGAACACAGACGAATTTCTCGCTGTAGTTGCGGAAGGCATAGACTTCATCAAAGCTGATCATCTCCGGCAGAGGTTTCCTGGGAAGACTGACGTGATCATCAAACAGATAGGCAGCTGTGGCAGGAGAGAGATGATACCTGCGCGCAACGGAAGAGAATGTCTCGTTATAGTTCTTCAGATCCGTGAGCACTCTCTGAACCGTGAATGCGGAGATACTCATACTGCCAAAGGAGAATGGATTCTTCTCTGCATAGGTTCGATGACATACCGGACAGACATATCGTCTGGCCCGGTAAAGCAGCGTACATTTACGATCAGAAAGAACACTGTGCGTAATCTTCTTCCAGTAATAATCTTTGATCCTTGGAGTTTTACAGCCGCATTCCGGGCAGGGCTCATAGTGCGGAACGAGCCGGACTGAGATCTGTGCATTTCCATTCAAGTTCTGATACTGGAAGTCCTCCACATCACTGTCTTCCAGGCCGAAGAGCTCCATGATGTCCTCTTTATTCGTGTTAAGAGACATACCGATGACCTCTGATTCTGCAGGGAATCGATTGAATACCGTATACCATGCATGAATTCCTTTCCGGAAAGCCGAATCAAAATGATGAACGAAGGGCTTTTCTTCAAAATGATGAGGTGAAACGTTCCTTCGTTCGGTATTGATCGGCTTTCATCCCTTCTGCCCTCAGAATAGGAACGCAGAGGCTTCTTTGATATTCCTGCTGTGAGAAAAAGAGGTCATGTGAAAACGAGCTGGCAGCGCAGCTTTCTGTTCTGCAGGAACTGCCTGCCAAGCAGGGTAATACAATTCGTGGTTATATCCGTATTGAGGTAAATGCGCCTGGTATTGAGAATACTCTGCCAGTACCGGTTGAACTTCCAGCGGATCAGCCGTACAGCGTCATAGTCAAAGGAATTACCGCTTTCTTCAACGGTAAAGGAACGATCCCCGCATGAAGTAAGAACAGCGGTAAAATCGTCCGCGGTGCGGCTGCTGTAGGGGATCATGAAAGACAGCAGAACTGCATCTGCAGACGAGCCTTTCCGGTAAACACGCTTAATGATCAGTGGCACAGTATGATCAAGAATGGTAAATCTTCTGCTGTACTTTGCGTAATACAGATAGCCATTATTCACAATCAGTTCGGAAACCGACTGATCATAAAAGACCTGAACAGCTCTTGTAATGATTTCCTGTGTGGAAGAATCGTTTGAGGAATGAATCAGGCGATTCTTAACAAACTCCACGAGCTTGTGCAAATGACAATGAATCATGATCATCAGACAGGTCTATAATGGAGTCGCTGGCATGTGCTGGACTGCGAAGGGTTTGGGGATGCCAGCTTTTATTATTGCCAGGAGCTCAACATTCCTCCTTTACCTGAAGGATAGTCTTTTTCATCCAATTCGAACAATACCTGTACAAAAAAAGCAAACCCCAGAGTCTTAAACTTTCACAGACATACATAAAAGATGGCAACCCCATCACCTTGAAATGCAGGTCACCATCCCCTCAAATTTTTAAATATCCCTTTTTCAATGGCACCGACTGGGCAGCTGTTCATCGCTTCCTGGGCACGGTCGAGTGCCTCTTCCGGGACGTCAGTGTCAATTGCGACTGAGACACCCTGATCATTCAGAGAGAATACTTCGGGGCAGATGCTTGCGCAAAGGCCGCAGCCGATGCATGTTTCATTGACATGGTACTTCATTTTGTTCTCCTCTTTTCTATTGTCTGTCTGGTTTTATTCCAGCGTCAGCAGCAGTGCCATCTTGAACTTCTTCACTGCTGTTACGGCGTGCAGGCCGCCCTTAGCAAAGTGGAAGTTTTCCCCTGCCTTGATCGGGTGATCTACACCTTCATAGCGGATTACGCCTTCCCCATCGAGGGCAAAGATGATTGCTTCACCGGGGGCTGCGTGTTCCGAGAGTCCGGTTCCTTCGTCAAATGCCATGACGACAAATTTCATCTTCTCGTTATGGACGACGTCCATATTGACAATCTTGCCGTCCACATAAGGGACAAGGTCAGCGAGGCGGAATACTTCGCCGGCTTTTACTGCTTCATTCATAATGTCATTCCTCCTGATTGCGATTTCTGTATAAACAGCTCCTGCAGAGCTTTGGATCCCGATGGGCTGATCGGCAGGTGTAAGGATACTCTCACCGGCCTGCAGCGTCTTTTGAACTTCCGGGGTTCCATATACCTCCAGACTGCCGTTAGCGACGATCAGCAGCTTATGGTAGGGATGAATCTCGGCACTGATATCTGTATTTGCGGCAAGCGAGAAGTAGGTGATGGCATTGTCACCACCCTGAACCTCCCGCGAGATCGTGCAGCCCGTAACCGGAGGGTTTTCGACTGCGATCGAAAATACTTCTCCAACTTTTTCTTTCATGGATGTTTCCGTTTATCCGAAGATGGCCTTGAGATCATCATCGACGGTCCCGATCGGCGCAATGTTGTAAGTCTTTACCAGATAATCCAGAACATTGGGCGAGATGAAGGCCGGCAGCGTCGGCCCCAGCTTGATGTTGCGGATACCGAGCGACAGCAGCGTCAGCAGTACGCAGACCGCCTTCTGCTCATACCAGGAAAGG
This sequence comes from Galactobacillus timonensis, assembly GCF_900240265.1. Taxonomy (NCBI): domain Bacteria; kingdom Bacillati; phylum Bacillota; class Erysipelotrichia; order Erysipelotrichales; family Erysipelotrichaceae; genus Galactobacillus; species Galactobacillus timonensis. The sequence continues at coordinate 120,368 of NZ_LT964739.1, read as the reverse complement.
ATGATGGACAGCGGCAGCTCATTGACGCTGCAGCCGAAGGCATCTGCCAGTGCCAGGGCAACCTGAATGGCGCTGAACGCATCATTGCACTGGCCCATATCAAGAATGCGGGGCAGACCGGCAACCGTACCAAGATCCAGATCATTGAAGCGGTACTTTCCGCAGGCGAGCGTCAGAATCACTGTGTCAGACGGCGTATTCTTTACGAGATTTGTGTAGTAATTTCTGCCCGGGCGCGCACCATCGCATCCGCCAACCAGCAGGAAGCGCTTGATCTGACCGCTCTTGACAGCTTCGATGAGCTTGTCCGCAACGCCGAGCACCGTATGATGAGCAAATCCGGTCATGACCGTGGTGCCGCCATTGATGCCGGTGAACTGGGTGTCTTCTGTGTATCCGCCAAGTTCCAGAGCCTTTTCAATAACAGGCGTAAAGTCCTTGTCATCGCCGATGTGAACCAGCTCTGGATACGAAACGACTTCCGTCGTAAAGACGCGGTCCTTGTAGCTGGCGCGAACAGGCATCAGGCAGTTGGTGGTGAATACAACCGGCGCCGGAATGTTGGCGAATTCTTTCTGCTGGTTCTGCCATGCGGTACCGAAGTTGCCCTTCAGATTGGGATACTTCCGAAGCTCAGGATATCCGTGTGCCGGCAGCATTTCACCATGGGTATAGACATTGATGCCCTTACCCTGGGTCTGCTCCAGAATCTGCTTCAAATCATACAGATCATGGCCGGAGACGACGATGAACGGTCCCTTTTCCACCTTCAGAGAGACGGTTGCCGGCTCTGGGTTGCCGAAGGTCTCGGTATTTGCGCGGTCAAGCATCTCCATGCACTTGTAGTTGACCTGACCGACTTCCATTACGATCGGAAGCAGCTCATCCATCGTGTGATTTTCGCCAATGGCACACAGTGCTTTGACGAAGAACTGATTCACTTCGTCACTGGTATACCCAAGAACGCCGGCATGATAGGCATAGGCAGCCATGCCGCGGATACCGAAGAGAATCAGAGATTTCAGGGAACGGATATCTTCATCCGCATTCCAGAGGTCTTTCATGTTGTAATCAGGCTCGCCGATGGCGCTGATCTTTGCCTTCTCGGCATGAACTTCATCGATCTGGATCTTCAGTGTCTCTTCATTGAAGTTCACGTTGGTGATGGTTGTGAATAAACCCTTGATCAGCAGACGGTAGGTTCCTGCCTCGTGGCTGCCATTCTTTTCTGACGTCTTCGCAAGGCCGATGAGGGCACCGGTCAGCTCATCCTGAAGGCCGGCGACTTCGTAGCTTTTTCCGCAGACGCCTGCGCATCCCTGACAGCCGGTTCCGCCGGCCGTCTGTTCACACTGAAAACAAAACATTTTGCTGTCCATATTCACTCCTCCTTATTTTGTGACAATGGAATAGTGGAAATCATCCTGAGATTCGAGCGAATAGCCGCTGCCATTGAGCATGCCTTCCATGACGCTCTTGCGGATGGCATAGTAAGGTGCGGTGTCACCATTCCAGTAAGGCGCATGAATATCCTGCGTCATTTCCCAGGAAAGATGGTCAGCACTTGTATCTGTTACTGCATTAACGCGGTCGCACGGCATGCCGTTGACAAAGAAATCTTCGAAGGCCTTGTATACTTCTTCAGGAGATTTTGCCGGCAGGGCATGCTGTTGACCGAAGCTGTATGCAGCCTGGCAAAGCTGCTCCAGACGCTTTTCATGTTTGGAAAGAATCAATGACACCAGGGCGGCGTAACGGGTTTCGGCATCTGTGATCTGATCCTGCAGCCAGCCGTGGATATTTCCTTCGTCAATGACGGATTCCAGAGGCGGCAGCGTTTTTACATACGGTTCCGCGGTATCGATCCAGCCGCTGCCGACGGCAGCATTGGCGATTTCGCGGGTCAGCTGTTCCTGGTTTCCGATCTTTGCGTAGAGCCAGAAATGAATGGGGCCTAACATTGCGCTCATGCGGATTACCCTCTGACTTCGGCGATTTTGTCGTTCAGCGCCTGAACAACCGCGGCCGCATCAACGCCGTGAATGGCGCAGGCATCTTCGACGGAATCTGCCTGAGAAGCGGGGCAGCCGAGGCAGTACATGCCGATGCCGTAGAATACTTCGGCGGTTTCCGGATAGTTGTTCACCAGATCGCCTACCAGTGATTTTCCTGTAATTACGTTGTTTTCCATTGCGTTCTCCTTATTCTTACTGCATGATCAGTATCGGATATTCCGGCGGATGAGTACGTTGTTTAAACAACAGAACGCAGAGATAAAAAAATACCCGGTCTTCAATGGTTGAAGACCGGGTATGGGGAACCGTTTCCTTAATTGGTCCGGTTCATGAAATGCTCTTTGGCAAATTCCATATCCTGGACCAGTTCGGCTGTTCCGAGATAATTTCCTTCCGAATCACGGACGGCGAAATATCTTACGAGCATGGTCTTTCCGCCTTTCTCCATCCAGACCGGAACTTCATCACGCTTGCCGCTGCGGAAGTCGTCAATGATCTGGCGCACCATCGGCTCGATCTTCGGCGGGTGGCAGGAGAATACTTCGCGGTCGATGGCCATGCCGGGACGCTTGAATACCTTCGGCCCCTCATTGAAGAAGCGGTTGATATTGTCAGCGTCGACAAAGGTAATTTCCATCGGAATCGTATTCAAAAGGGCAGTCAGCTGCGCAGGCGTCAAATGTCCGCCGGGCATGACAATTTCACCCTGAACAGGTGTCTGTGCCGGGGCGGCTGCCTTTTCTGCGTCGGGCCAGCTTTCCTTCGTGACTGTGAGGCAGTCGGCATAATCTTTGGCGTCGCGGTAGATGCCGTACCATTCCTGCTCACTGAAGTTGACGGCGCAGATCGGGAAGAGAATATTCTGCTCCTTGTAGATCATTTCTTCGGTCCGCTTCAAAACTGCAGTGGCGCGTTCGTTCCAGGCCTCATCGTGCTGCGCTTCCTTTGCAAGAGCGCCCAGTTCGTCGCGGATCTCATCGTCAACGGTCCACATGACATCTGAAGGGCCGGTGATTCCGTACTTTACCTTGAGCAGAGGATACAGGAGGTCGCCTTTTTTTGCATAGTGGATGGACAGTTCACGGATGTTCGCAAGCAGAGCGTCGCTGGGCGATTTCCTGTATTCTTCAATCAGGCGGCTGAGGACGTTGTTCTCGGCGGTCAGAGTGTGCAGAGGATGTCCGTCGATGGCTTCGAGAGCGGCTGCCTTTGCGTTTTTGTTGCTGTAATCCTTCGGGGGGAAGACGGTACGCTTTGCCATCTGTTCCTGAATCTTCTGACGTTTCAGAGATTCGTTAACGGCCTTTTCGGCGTTGGCAATCTGCTCCTGGCGGGTTTTGCCGTGGAAGAGAGCGGAATGAATGTCGCAGAGCTTCTGTACCTGCGAGAGCGGCGTCCCTTCCTTCATCAGTTCCTGCTCCGCCTTCATGATGGCAGAGGGATCGACTTCACTGAATTCACGGACAAAGTCGGCACGTACACTTTCAAGGTCTTCTCCTTCACCGAGCCGGCGCAGGTAAGCCTTCAACTGTTCGGTCTGCTCATCCGAGGGTGCAGCAGTGGGTGCTGCTGCAGGAGCCGGCTGTGCTGCTTTGATGTCAGGCATGGTGCCTTCGAGCTCAAAGCCGTTTGCCATCAGGGTGGTTACCACATCCATCATGGAGATGTTCTTCATCTTTGCGCCCTTGGGAATGGTCATGATTTTGCCGACGGAATTGAGGACGGGCTTCTTTGTGATTTCCGTAAAACCGAGGTCTGCCATAATATCGATGAGTTCCGGATATTGTTCCGTGAGCTCGAATACAGTTTTGTTCAGGTCAATCTTCTTGGTCATTTGGGATCTCCTTCCTTGTGATCTGTTCCTAGAATAACGGCGGTTAGGAGTGATTAACGTTGCCGGGACAACAAAATAATAATTTGCTTAAAAAAACACCGCCGCATCACTTGAAAGTGAGCCGGCGGTGTCTGACTTCCTCAGTCTTTGGGAGTGATCTTCTGGAGTGTACCGTTATTTTTCAGACGGGGATAGATTGCCAGGTACAAAAGCGAAGCGATGATGATGGTGAGAACGGCGTTGGTCGTCGTCGTAATGGCGTTCCATGCCATCAGGGTCTTGGCTGCTTTTTCCGGTGTCCCGAGGATGTAGGCCGTATAGACGTAGCCAAACAGAGGTTCACCAATAATATTGAACACCATGCCTGCCGTGGAGGAGAGGAAGACAGCCTTCGTGAGCTTCTTTCCTTCCAGGGTTTTGATTTTGAAAATCTTATGGGCAAACAGGCCGGTGATCAGTCCGATGCCAAGCTTCAGGATGATGGTCTTCGGTGCGACGGTGACATAGATCGGATCGAGCAGGTCGCCGATGCCCATGCCGATCGCGCCTGCGATGCCGCCGAGCCATCCGCCCAGCAGCAACGATGCCAGGACATCAAACGTATTGCCTAGGTGAAAGGCCGTGTAGCCGCCCGGTGTCGGAATGTTGATCTTCAGAAAGGTAAATGAGATATAGGCAAGGGCTGCCATCAGGGCAGTCAGTACCAGCTTCAGTGTGCGGTTGTGGCTATCTGTGTTCATGTGTAAACCCCTCTTTTCGTTATTTGTCATGGTAGGACACATCTGATCCTATTGAAATATCCAGAAATGAATAAAAATATAAGACCAGTTGACACTCCCACAGCTAAAGCACGTGGGATTCTTGAGAAGTCTGATTGCTTACGCAATCCTTATTCTCAAAGGGCTTGCCAACAGCCCTCTACACAGTCCCTCAAAGCTGAGGTTCTGTTTACCTTTCTTTGCAATGTTGCACGCTCCGTTGATGTCTGCGTTAACGAGCGTGTTTTCTTTGGTTCTGTACAATCCCCGTTTGATGCGTTTGCCTGAGAATGTACCGGCATACGGATGTTTTGTGTCGTACACCGGAATCGCGTCACCGTCTAAGAACGATGCCTTTGACGTGTACGATTCTTCCGTTTCGATGTACGCAATGCCATATCGTTCGCACAGCGTTTTCAGATACGTGCGAAGCTGGTCAAACGGGATCTGAACAAACTTCTGATTATTCGCTTTGCCCATATTGACCGACTGTTTCTGGTCAACGCTGTGTCCGACAATGAGCGTGCCGATATCATTGGCAATGCAGTAATCAACGATATGGCGTGCAGCCTTGTGCATGTAGTCTGTCACCTGCCGGTTACGCTTGTCTGTGATGCGGCTCATACGGGCTGTAAAGCCTTTGATGTTCTGATGGTCTTTGATCGATGCGTAGTGTGCAATCTGCCTGTTGTACCACTGGTTGATTGATTTGATCTTACGTCCATCAACGATGAAGGACGTCCCCGTGGTTGTTACACACGACGCAAGATTATCGAGACCGACATCAATGGCTAATACATTGTCCGCATTCAGATTCTGCGGCTCTTCTTCCTGTTCGTAGCAGTACTGAATCTTCAGTGCCTTGCCGTTCAGAACGGGCACGATGCGTACTTCAGCGATGTGCCTGCCTGAAATTCTTTCAGGTACCGGAATGCGTATGGAATCCAGATCCGGATGCTGCTTTGAAAACGTACGACTCATCGGAACGATCAGATTGCCGTTTCTGATGTTGATCGCGTTCGTTGACAATACCAGGAGATACTTTCCGCCTTTCGTGCGGTAGTGCGGAATGCGCACTTTCTTGTCGTAGCTGCCGGACTTCTTTTTGCTCAGCAGCGCAAAGAACGACCGGAAGGCATGGTCGCACGTCCGCAGGATCTGCTGGGAAATGCCGGCCTGCAGCAGCTTGTAATTTTCATTATCTTTGCAAAGATGGTAGTTCTCTTCATACCGCAGATACTTGTTCGTCGCAAAGAAATACTGACGGATCTGATACAGTCCAACGTTGTACAGATTGTTGGCATACGAGCACATCTCAAGGATCGCTTCGTACTGGTCCTTCGGGAGATGCCGAATGTAGTTTGTCTGCGTCAGATACATGACTTCACCTCCTTTCCGCTTAAATTATACGGTAACAGCGGCCTTTCATCCCATGGCTGAAGCACATGGGTTTTCCCGGCCGTTTTTTATAAAAAGGAGGGCACATTTCTGTGCTCGGGAGTTTGACAGTTTAAAAAAATGATCAATTTCAATTCAGCGCTTAATGGCGCTGTTTTTTTGACTTTTTTGGTGTCAAATTTTGTGTTTTTATTTATCGTTACACATCGGTTTATGATATAATTGTTTAGGAGCTATCTATGAGAGTTGCTGTGCTGAATGCCAATACCCCTTCCGAAACCGTTTATATCCAGAAGGATTTCTACCTCGGCGATGTCCGCGGCAGAAAAACGAATACTAATTCCAACGGTAAAAAGAGAACCACTAAAATCGTTGCCCGACTCGGAAAAATGTCTGAGCTTATGGCACAGATGAATATGTCCAGAGATGAGGTCATTGCCTGGGCAAAAGAAAAGGCCAAACAAATGACGGAGGAAGAGAAAGCGGAGAACGAAAAGATCTCCGTCGATTATCATCCTGACCTCCGGATCGAAAAAGGTGCGGACCGTCTCTTTGGCTCTGGTTATCTTTTTCTGCAGAGTCTTTACTATTCCCTGCGCCTGGATAACACCTGCCGCACGATCCGCAATCGTCATAAATTCCAATATGATTTGAATGCGATTCTTTCCGACCTGATATATGCACGCATACTTGAGCCGGGCAGCAAACAGGCTTCCTACAAGTACTGTCAATCCCTCCTGGAAGCTCCGAAATATGAGCCTCATGATGTTTATCGCGCTCTCTCCGTTCTGGCTGAAGAGATGGATTACATCATGGCGGATGTTTATAAATCAAGCAATTTTGTCATTCATCGTAACAAGCACATTCTTTACTATGACTGCACCAACTTCTTCTTTGAGATCGAAGAGGACGACAGTCTCAGAGAATATGGCAAGAGCAAAGAAAACAGGCCGAATCCAATTGTTCAGATGGGCTTACTGATGGACGCCGACGGTATCCCGATGGCGATGTCGATTTTTAACGGCTCTGCCAATGAGCAGCCATCCCTGCAGCCTTTGGAACAAAAGGTCATTCGCAGCTGCAATTTCGATAAGTTTGTCATCTGCACCGATGGAGGTCTTGGCAGCGAAGCTAATCGCCAGTTCAACGATATTCATGACCGTGCCTTTATCGTCACTCAATCACTCAAAAAGCTGAAGAAAGATGAGCGGGAAGCCGCCATGAACAGCCAGAACTGGAAACGTTTATCGGATGGGGCGGCTGTCCATAACATGGATGAGGTCATCGCTGATCCGGAATCTCATACAGGTGAGTTGTATTACAAAGAAGAGCCTTATGGAACAAGCAAGGTTCCTGGCCAGCTGATGATTGTCACCTATTCACCCAAGTATGCCCTCTACCAGAAATCAATTCGTGACAAACAGGTTGAACGGGCGAAGAAAATGATTGAAGACGGTGCCAGGAAAAGAGGAAAGCGTAATCCAAACGATCCGGCCAGATTCATTCAGAAACAATCCGTCACCCAGGACGGCGAAGTTGCCAACAAAACGATTCTGTCTCTGGATGAAGACAAGGTCAATGCCGAGGCAATGTATGACGGTTTCTATGCCGTCTGCACCAACCTCGTAGACGATCCGGTGAAAGATATTCTCTCTGTCAGCGAAGGCAGATGGGAAATTGAAGAATCCTTCCGAATCATGAAAACAGATTTCAAATCAAGACCTGTACACGTATCAAGAGAAGACCGAATCAAGGCCCACTTTTTGACATGTTATCTGGCTCTCCTGGTTTATCGTATTCTGGAAAAAAAGCTCAATGAAAAATACACAACATGCGAGATCCTAAGTACTTTGCGTGCGATGAAGCTGCTGGCAATTGAAGGGCTCGGATACCAACCTGCCTATACAAGGACAGATATAACAGACGACCTGCATGAAGCTTTTGGCTTTTATACGGATTACGAAATCATGAAGAAAAACAAGCTCCGAACAATTATTCGCCAAACGAAGCAAAAGCAGGCTTAATACGCACAATCGATGCATAAGAAAAAATGCCAGAAATGCCTTTAACAATCGCATTTTTGGCACTTTTATTTACCCATCAACTGTCAAATTCAGGATTATACGGTAACAGCGGCCTTTCATCCCATGGCTGAAGCACATGGGTTTTCCCGGCCGTTTTTTATAAAAAGGAGGGCACATTTCTGTGCTCTCCATGAATGAGGAAGTTATTTGCCTGATCAGTCCAGCTTGGAAGCAGCTGCCTTGTCAAGATAGACCCTAACATCTGCGTGGTCCTGCAGAATGGAGGCAGGGCAGTTTGTGCTCTTGGGACCCTTGATCATGTCATAGACTGCCTGGGCCTTGTTTTCGCCGGTCGCAATCAGGATGATCTTCTTTGCACGCATGATGGATGCGAGACCCTGGGTGATTGCCTTCTTCGGGACCTGGTTGATGTCGCCGTCGAAGAAGCGGGCATTATCGGTACGTGTTTCTTCGGTGAGGTCCATCAGATGTGTTTCGCTTGTGAACGGCGTGCCCGGCTCGTTGAAGGCGATGTGTCCGTCTCTGCCGATGCCGAGAACCTGAATGTCAACGGAGTACTGCTTCAGGGCATTTTCATAATCGACGCATGCCTGTTCCTCATCTTTGCGGAAGCCTTCCGGAACATGAATGTGGCTCTCGGGGCAGTCGATGTAATTGAACAGGTTTTCATGCATGAACGTGTAATAGGACTGGGCGTGATTCTGCGGGATGCCTACATATTCATCCAGGTTGAAGGTGACAACGTTCTGATAGGATGTTCCGTTTTCCTTATGGTCGCGGATCATTTCCTTGTAAAGGCCAACGGGTGAAGAACCTGTCGCAAGGCCCAGAACCGGGTGCTCCTTCTTCAGAACTTCCTTAACAGGCTTGAATGCTTCGGCAGAAAGTTCTTCATAGGTGTCGCGGATAATGATGTTGAACATGGTTGAGATCTCCTCCTCTGATGTATCGTCTCACGTTTATTATAATAATCATTCTTTCGTGGATGTTCATGTTTTGACCAATAATGCAAACGTGGTATCGAAATCGACAAAATTGCGGAGCACGTTTCCACATTGGCCTGAACGGGGGCAGGGACGGTTTATAATGGACCATATTGAAACGGGGGATCCGGAATGAAATACGATTTTGAGACATTGATAGAGCGTCATGGCAAGGATTCGATCGCGGTGGAATGCCCGCCGAACGGTGAATTGACGAAGGCAGGATTTACGCAGATTCCGATGTGGGTAGCGGATATGAACTTTCCGACGGTCCCTACGATCCCTGAACGGATTGCAGAGCGCGCGGCACATCCTGCCTATGGCTACTATGAACCGCGGAAGGAATATTTCGATGCGATCATTGACTGGCAGCGGACACAGAACCATGTCACCGATCTGAAGAAAGAAGACATCGGTTACGAAAACGGCGTTCTGGGCGGTGTCGCTTCGGCGCTTCGCGTTTTCTGTCAGCCGGGTGATGCGATTCTTGTACATGCGCCGACCTACATCGGCTTTACGCATGTGTTTACTTCTGCCGGCTATAATCCGGTACTTTCCTATCTTAAGAAGGATGAAAATGGTGTCTGGCGCATGGACTACGCAGACATGGAACAGAAGATCAGGGAGAACAATATTCATACGACTGTCTTCTGCTCGCCCCATAATCCCTGCGGACGCGTCTGGGAGAAAGAAGAGATTGAGAAGGCGATGGCCCTGTTTGAGAAGTATCAGGTCAACGTCATTTCAGATGAGATCTGGTCTGATCTGATTCTTGCGGGTCACCAGCATTTTCCGACGCAGTCGGTGTCTGCCTATGCCCATGACCATACGGCTGCCTTCTACGCGCCCAGCAAGACATTCAACCTGGCCGGTCTGATCGGCAGCTACCATATCATCTACAACAAGGCAATCCGTGACGAAGTGGTGCGGGCTTCCAAAACGACGCATTACAATTCGATGAATGTACTGTCGATGTACGCTTTGATGGGTGCGTATACGCCCGAGGGTCATGACTGGCTGAATCAGCTGCGCGAAGTGCTGACGAAGAATACCGCCTATGGTGCGCAGTATATTAAGGATCACTTCAAGGGTGTTGAATGCGCAGCGCCGCAGGGAACATACATGTTGTTCCTGCATTGCGAAGACTGGTGCAGGGCACACAATGTCGATATGGATACGCTGCAGAAGAAAGGCGCCGAGGTCGGTGTCATGTGGCAGGACGGCCGTCCGTTCCATGATCCGTACGGCATCCGCATGAACCTTGCCGTTCCGTATTCCCTTGTCGTGGAAGCGTTCGACCGACTCGACAAGTATGTGTTCAATGCAGAGAAGGATTAACCGATGAAAACCCGGACAACCCTGGAGCTGGAACAGGCCCTGATTTCGGATACAGAGAAAAACGGCTTTTACGGCGTCCAGGAAGTGACCATCGGTTTCGTCTCCCAAGGCATGGGGAATGAAATCGCCGACTTTCTCTCGATGGATGCGGGAGGCACCTTCCGCTGCTATGAGCTGAAGGTGACTCTCAGCGATCTCAAGAGTGAAAACAAGCTGTCCTGGTACGGTGATTACAACTACCTGGTTGTTTCATCCACGCTGGAGCAGCGGGTATCGGACTGGAGCCTGTATATCCCTGACTGGGTGGGAATTCTTGTCGGCAATGATCTGCGCACGTACCGGCGGCCGACGAGAATTCAGATTACAGACAGCCGGCGGGAAATGCTGAAGGATTCTCTTCTGCGTTCGATGGCCGTACGGTTGGAAACGTATCGCAGGGCGGCGGATCCTGCCGCCATGCATGCACTCGAAAAGGAAAATGAAGAGCTGAAGCAGATGGTCCAGGATACCAGGGACACCTTTGAGCGCATGCAGTTTACCTATCATGACTATGAAGCCTGGTATCGGAAGAATCACCAGGATCCTTCCTTTACCCTTGAAAAGGGAGCCCGACGCCAAAGAGAAGAGACTAAGGCGCGCACGAGCGGTGAGCTTTTCTGGAAGATGGATGGGGATGGAAATACCGTCTGTCCCGTATGTGGAAGGACGCTCGTCCGCGAAGGTGAAAGTGTCTGTTATCCATTCTGCCCATGGTGCGGCAGTGATCTGCGCAGGATGAAGTAAGACTGCAGCTGTCGCAGAAGTTTTGTTTATTTTGTCTGGAAATTCATGACGATGATGAAGAAAGCGACGCTTGGCGTGCTGGCACATGTCGATGCGGGAAAAACAACTACGATTGAAACGATGCTGTGGCGGGCGGGAGAAATCCGTAAGCCCGGACGCGTCGATTTTCAGAATACCGTCATGGATTACGATCCTGAAGAGAAGGCGCACGGCATAACAATCTATGCCAAGGAAACCCATCTCACCTGGAAGGATCTTCATCTAAATATTATCGATACACCGGGGCATGTTGATTTCTCGAGTGAAATGGAGCGTGTCCTTTCCGTTCTTGATGCGGCGCTGGTCGTGATCAATGGCCAGAAGGGACCGGAAAGTCATACGACTGAAATCCGGGATGATCTCAATGCGGCCGCCATTCCGCTGGTTCTCTTTGTAAACAAGATGGACATCAGTGCCTTGAGCCGCTCAGACCTGATGAAGCGCCTGATCGACTGCTTCGGATCTGCCTGTGTCGACTTTGGGGCGGCTGACAGGGAGGAGCATCTTGCCATGGCTTCCGATGATCTGCTGGAAGCGTATATGGCGGACGGAACGATTCATCCGGATTTACTGCGGTCCGCCTTTGCCAGACGGCAGGTCATTCCTGTTCTGTTCGGCTCAGCCCTGAAGGATGACGGCGTCGACCGTGTTCTCGATCTGCTGGATGAGCTGCTCGATCCTGTCACCTATCCCGCTGACTTTGGTGCCCGCATCTATAAGATTTCTACCGCCGATGACGGTACACGTCTGACGCATGTCAAGATCACGGGCGGCACGCTGGCGGCACGTCAGAATGTTGGCGGCGATGAGAAGGTCAAGGAGATCCGCATCTATTCCGGAAAAAGCTATGTACAGGTGCCGGAAGTATCGGCCGGGGATCTGGCGGTATTGACCGGTCTGGCATCCTTTCAGGCAGGGGAAGGCCTTGGCTTTGAAGAAGGCGGCATCACCTCCCTTTCCTCTGCGAGCATGGTATACGAGATGGAGGCGGAACCCGGGGCAAATGTGCTGGCCCTTGCGGATGCGTGCCGTCTGTTGAATGAAGAGGATCCGGATCTTTCGATTGATGTCGATGAACAGACGCACCGGATCACGGTCGAAATACGCGGGGCGATGCAGATGGAGGTGCTGCAGAAAAAGATCCATGAGCGCACCGGCATCACGGTGCACTTTGTCAATGGAACGATTCTGTATGAAGAAACGATCGCTGCCACAACTTACGGGATCGGCCACTTCGAGCCTCTGCGCCACTATGGCGAAGTGCAGGTTCGCATTGATCCATTGGAGCGCGGCCGGGGCATCGTTGTTGAATCGCTTGTGTCAGCAGATACCTTTGCGGCCGGCTGGCAGAATTCCGTTCTTTCCTACTACCGTCACCGCCGTCTGCGCGGTGTACTGACCGGGTCATTATTGACCGATGTGAAGATTTCATTATTGGCCGGCAGGGCGTCGCTGAAACATACCAAGGGCGGCGATCTCAGGCAGGCGGCAAGCAGGGCACTTCGCCAGGGCCTGATGAAAGCGGACAATGTTCTGCTGGAGCCGTATTTGAAGTTCAGCCTGCGGCTGCCGAATGATGTGCTGAGTCATGCGCTCTATGATCTGGATCAGCGCAAGGCAGAGGTTCAGGTCGAAGAAGACGGCGGCATGATGAAGATCTCTGGCCGGGGACCTGCCCGCACGCTGCTCAACTATCAGCAGGAAGTGACGGCATACTCGCATGGAAGGGGCATCTTTCAGGCGGTCGGCGATGGCTATGACGTCTGTCAGGATGCGGATGCGATCGTAAAGCAGAAGGCCTACGATCCGCTGGCCGATCTGCCGCGGACGCCGGACTCTGTCTTCTGCGCCAATGGAGCGGGCTATAACGTGCCCTGGAACGAGGTGGAAGATCTCGTGACACCGGTATGGGCCCTGCGGAGGGAAACGGCCGCGGTCTATGCGCAGCAGAAGGTGGATGAAGCGGAAGTGAAGCGCGTCTTTGAAATGACTTCCGGCCGCAATCGCAATCCGGATAAGAATGTAAAACCGCGGAAGAAGACGGAACCGGCGGTGCAGAAGAAGCCTGTTATTGAACCGGATCTTGAACCGTGCATGATCGTGGACGGATACAATTTCATCTTCTATGATCCGGAACTGAAGCGGCTTTCCAAAGAGGATCTCTATCTTGCCCGGGAAAAGGCGGTGGAAGAACTCAGTGCCTATCGGGAATTTACCGGCGGCCGGCTGATTATTGTCTTTGATGGCTATCGGGTAGAGAATAATGCCGGAACCGTGCAGAGAAAGGGCAGTGTCGAAGTTGTCTATGCGCGGACCGATGAGACCGCCGACGCATGGATTGAAGCCAATGCTGTCCGGCTTGCAAAGCAATACAGGCTGACGGTGGCGACATCGGACGCACTGATTCAGAATTCCATCTTTGCGCACGGGGCGATGCGGCTGTCGACGCGGGAGCTTCTGAGCCGCATTGATGCGACAAAACATTCGGTTTGAGTGGGGAGAAGAATATGGGGGAAGAAAGAAAAGAGGAACGGTTTCATAACAATTCCTCTCTTGTGGTGCATTTTCTCAGGTACAGCTGGAAATGGTTTTTGTTGTGCATCCTTTTTTCGATGCTGTCGGCGTTTCTGGAGATGATCAATCCGAAGCTGATCCAGTTTACGGTCGACTCCATCATTGGAAGTGATGCCGGCGATCTGCCGGGATATCTGAACTTTGTCAATGATCATATTGCGCTTTACAAGGAACATCTCGGATCCATGGCGCTGACCGTCATGATCATCGCTCTGTTTTCGGCTGTTGCACGGTATCTGTACCGGCTGTTCAATGCGTTTGGCTCGGAGAAGCTGGTGCAGACGATGCACAACGACATCTATGAACATCTGATGTACCTGCCGTTCAACTGGTACCAGCAGAATCAGACGGGCGACATCATTCAGCGTTCCACTTCCGATGTCGATACGGTGCGGCTGTTTGTTTCAGAGCAGCTGGTGCTTCTGTTCCGGTTTGTGATCATCATTGTGCTGGCGCTGTACTACATGTTCCATATCAATGTGAAGATGTCCTGGATTTCGCTTGCCTTCATTCCGGTGATCGTTCTCTACAGCTTTTATTTTCATCGGAGAATCGGAACCGAATTTCAGAAGGCGGATGAAGAGGAAGGAAAGCTTTCGTCCATTGCCCAGGAAAATCTGACGGGTGTACGGGTCGTGCGTGCGTTCGGCCGTGAACGCTATGAGCGTCAGCGGTTTGAGGAACAGGATGCGCTGTATACGGGGCACTGGTACAAGCTGATGAAGTATCTTTCCGCCTTTTGGAGTTCCGGTGATCTTCTGTCCTATGGTCAGATTCTTGCGGTCATGGTTGCCGGGGCTAAGGCCTGCGTTGCCGGGGATCTGACGGCGGGGAACTTTATCGCCTTTGTGTCCTATAACATGATGCTCATATGGCCGGTGCGTGCCCTGGGACGTGTCATTTCGAGTCTTTCGCGGGCCGGCATTTCGACAAACCGTATCCGGGAAATCATGAATGCGGAAGAAGAGAAGGATGCGCCGGATGTCATCCGGCCGGATATGAATGGCGACATTGTGTTTGATCATGTGAGCTACGCCTATCCGGAAGGAACAACGGAAGTGCTGCAGGATGTGACGTTTACGGTGAAGGCAGGGACGACGGTCGGTATTCTTGGCGGAACGGGATCGGGCAAAAGTACGCTGATGTACCTGCTGGACCGCCTGTATCCTTTGGAGGAAGGCCATGGTGCGATTACGATCGGCGGCGTCGATATCCGCAAGATTGATCGTTCGTGGCTGCGCAGCCATATCGGTATGGTTCTGCAGGAGCCGTTCCTGTTTTCACGTTCACTTTCGGACAATATCCGGATCGCTGTGCCGACGGCCGATCTGAAGGAAGTGCGCGGGGCCGCAAGGACGGCAAGTCTGGATGCGACGATTGAAAGCTTTTCGCAGGGTTACGATACCTACGTCGGTGAGCGCGGCGTGACGCTGTCCGGCGGTCAGAAACAGCGTACGGCCATTGCCCAGATGCTCATCCGGAAGCCGCCGATCATGATCTTTGATGATTCGCTGTCGGCGGTCGATGCTGAAACGGATGCGGAAATCCGTCATCAGCTCAAGGAACAGACATCTTCGGCGACGGTGCTTCTGATTGCCCACCGGATTACCACCCTGATGCAGGCGGATGAAATCATTGTTCTGAGTCATGGAAGGATTGCGGAGCGCGGGACGCACGAGGAACTGCTGGCAAAGAAGGGCATCTATGCCCGCGCCTATGATCTGCAGGTAAAGGCGGGAGAGGAGGAAGACGCATGAGTGAGCAGGAAGAATATCACAGCACTGACTGGAAAACGATGCGGAAGAACATTGCGGCCATGCGTCCGTATGTTCGCTCGTTCCGGCGCTACACGGTGCCGATGCTGATTACGGGTGTGCTGGTCAGTGCCATTGATGCGGTTTATCCGCTGTTCAGGCAGTATATTTTGGATCATTACATCGGGCAGCAGACGCTGGACACGCTGCCGCAGTTTATTGCGCTGTATCTCGTTGTGCTGGTGGCGCAGGTGATCATGAACTTCATTTCGACCTACTATTGCGGAAGAGTTGAGATGGGTGTTGATCAGAAGCTTCGTGATGCGAGTTTTGATCATGTGCAGCAGCTTAGCTTCAGCTATTTCAATCAGAACAATGTCGGCTATATTCATGCGCGCATCATGAGTGATACGACGCGCATCGGTGAGATGTTTGCGTGGCGCCTGATGGATCTGGTATGGAACGGGTCGTATCTGATCTTTGCGCTGGTCGTTATGTTCATGACGAATGTGCGGCTGGCACTGTATCTGGCGATTCTGATTCCGGTGGCTGCATTTCTGATCTCGGTCTTTCAGAGCCGGCTGATTGTGATCAACCGGAAGATCCGTGAAATCAATTCTAAGATTACCGGCGATCTGAATGAAGGTATTACCGGTCTTCGCTCGATCAAGACGCTTGTCGTTGAGAAGTCGATGATTCAGGATTTTGAGAAGGATACGGAGCTGATGCGGCACACTTCGGTGAGGGCGACGCATTATTCGGCGATGCTCAGCGGCATTGTTTCCTTTGTCGGTTCAATGGCACTGGCTCTGGTACTGTGGCGGGGCGGCGAGCTGACGGTGGAGAACATGATGCGCATCGGTACGCTGTCGGTATTCATGAGCTATGCACTGAACATCATGGATCCGCTTCAGGCCATCATTGAGACGATTTCGGCGGTGATCGCGGTGCAGGTGAACATTGAGCGCTTCAACAAGCTGATGAATACGAAGTCGGATGTTACGGATACGCCGGAAGTGATTGCAAAATACGGAGATACCTTTGAGCCGAAGACGGAGAACTGGGAGCCGCTGTACGGGGACATTGAGTTCCGGGATGTGAGCTTCCGTTATCCGGATGGAGATGACATGGTGCTGGAGCACTTCAATCTGAAGGTGCCGCAGGGTACCAATGTTGCGATTGTCGGTGAAACCGGTGCGGGCAAGAGTACGCTGGTCAATCTGGTGTGCCGCTTCTATGAACCCACGAGCGGTCAGGTGCTGATTGATGGCAGAGATGCCCGTGAGCGTTCGCAGCTGTGGCTGCACAGCAATATCGGCTATGTGCTGCAGACGCCGCATCTGTTTTCGGGAAGTGTGCGTGACAATCTGCGCTATGGCAATCCGATGGCCAGCGACGAAGAAATCTGGCACGCTCTGGATCTTGTGGATGCGCGGCAGGTGGTTGAAAAGATGGACAAGGGGCTGGATTCGGAAGTCGGCGAAGGGGGAGATCTTCTTTCGACCGGTGAGAAGCAGCTGATTTCCTTTGCAAGAGCTCTGCTGGCGGATCCAAGGATCCTGGTGCTGGATGAAGCAACCAGTTCCATCGACACGGAGACGGAACAGAAGATTCAGTCGGCGATTGCGACGGTCATCAAGGGGCGGACGTCGTTCATGGTTGCCCATCGTCTTTCGACGATTGTGCATGCGGATGTGATTCTGGTGGTCCGCGATGGAAAGATCATTGAACGCGGTACGCATAAGCAGCTGATGGCGCAGAAGGGTTATTACTATCAGCTGTATACGCGGCAGTTTACGGATCTGGAAGTAAATGAGGCATTAAACTGAACATCCTGTTGAAAATCCATCATTTTCGCGTAAACTGTAGGAATGAACAAAGAAGATAATCGCCGTACACGTATGACCCGGAAGATGCTGCAGAATGCGCTGCTGGATCTTCTGGAGGAAGAACCTCTTTCGAAAATCAATGTTTCGGAGCTCTCTGAGCGGGCGGATCTGAACCGTTCTACCTTTTATGCACATTACCGGTCGCCGCAGGAGCTGCTTGACAGTATCCGTGATACGCTGGCGCAGCAGGCGCCGCAGTTTGATTCTTCGACAAAGCTGGAGGACAAGCTGTCGCGCTATCTTGCCTATATTCGTGAGAACGGGCGGACGTTCCATATTCTGTTTCATCTGAATGAGAGATTTCAGGAGGATATGATTCAGGCGCTGGCTCATTATATGGATACGACGCTTCTGCAGCTGCCAAAGGAGGATTCGCTGCAGAAGAGTGTGCAGCTGTATTTTCTGGCGTCCGGTGTTGCGCATTCCATCGATCTCTGGATACAGAAAAAATACCCGGCTTCCGAGTCGGAATTTGCCGGGTGGCTGCTGCATTATGTTCGCCGCACAGGAAACACCCTGGCGGAGTGAGAACAATTACTTCTCGGGAATACTTTGTTCCAGTTCAACAAGACGTGAAAACGTCAGTTCAGAAATATCATGTTCCACGCGGCAGGCGTCGTTCTCGGCAGTTTCGGGATCGACGCCGATTTTCTTGAAGAGGCTGGTCAGCGTTCTATGACGCTTGTAGGTATCTTCGGCAATTCGTTCGCCGGGCGGAAGAAGGGTGATGAGGCCGTTCTTGTCCATGGCGATATAGCCGTTTTCACGCAGCTTCTTCATGGCAATGGATACGCTGGCCTTGGAAAAGCCCTTCAGATTGGCAATGTCGATGGAGTGGACGTTGCCTTTTTCTTCACGGATCATGAGGATCGCCTCGAGATAGTCTTCCGAGGATTCATGAATATTCAGCATAAGATGATCTCCTTTGTTATCTAACTTTGTTCTGCAATGCCTGTTTTCGTTTTTATTATACGGCATGTCCTAAAAAAAGCCGGCGAAATACCCCGGGCGCTCGTAGTAGAATAAAAAAACATGGACAGGATATCAAAAACAGGGAAAGAATCAGCGGTTTCCACCGTTGTGACAAAAGCAGCTATTGAAGACGGACTTGCGCAGCTGGGTCTGACGCATGGCACAATCGCAGAGGTGCATGCCTCTCTTTCTTCGTTCGGCTATGTTGTCGGCGGGGCGGCATGTGTTGTCGATGCGCTGCTTGAGACCGTCGGTGAAAATGGAACAATTCTGATGGCGGCACAAACAGGCGAACAGACGGATCCTTCGGCGTGGGAAAATCCGCCCGCTCTGCCATCGGCCTGGGATACGATCCGCGAAGCAATGCCTCCCTATGATCCGGAAAATACGCCGTTGAATGGAATGGGAGCTGTGGCGGAGAATTTCCGCCATCGCCCCGGTGTTGTGTGCTCCGGTCATCCGGTGTATTCGTATACAGCCTGGGGCAGGTATGCGAAGCTGATGTGCAACCGGCAGTCGCTGCATTTTCCGCTTGGCGAAGAGTCGCCGGCGGCGCGGCTGTATGAACTGAAGGGAAATGTGCTTCTGCTGGGAACGGATTTTGATACCGTCACATGCATGCACCTGGCGGAGTATCGGACGCAATGCCGGCCGATTCTTGTGGAACGTTCGCCGATGCTGGCGGACGGGGAAACGGAGTGGCGCAGCTTTCTGAACCTTGATCTGGACAGTTCGGTGTTCAAGATGATCCGTCCGGCGATGCAGAAAGCGGGCCTGATCCGTGAGACAACGATCGGAGACTGCCACGCAATGTACTTCTCGGCGGTTGATGCGGTTGATGCGGCGACCGCATTTCTGGAGCGCGGCTCCATTTATTCGATGTACCGTTAATGATTCAGTTCGGCCAGCGGTGGGCAATCCATGCGCTGGCTATTACTTTGGCGGCTTCTTTCTGTTCAGCTGCCATTTCTTCTGTGAAATAGGCAATGGTCGGCGCATCCATATCAATTAAGAGGACACATTCGCCATTGACCAGGACGGGGACGCACAGTTCGCTGCGGCTGGCAGAGTCACAGGCAATATGATCGGCGATGGCGGTCACATCGGGGACGAGCTGTACCTGAGAGGTGCGGTAGGCTGCGCCGCAGACACCTTTCGAAAAGGGAATATGGGTGCAGGCCGGCCGGCCCTGGAAGGGGCCCAGGATCAGTTCCTTGTTTTTGACATAGTAGAATCCGGTCCAGTTAGTACCGGGATAGGTTTCCTTCAGCAGGGAAGAGAGATTGGCAAGGGCCGCCGTCATGTCCGGCTCTTCCAGAAATGATTTGATCTGTTCGATTACGGTATTCATATGGTGATCTTATCATGAACTGTAAAGGATGCTATAATTGCCAACGTGAACAGGGGTGCTTCGAAAGAGGCTGAGAATAACCCTTATCACCTGATCTAGTTAATGCTAGCGTAGGGAGTTCAGAAGAAGGTTTGTTTCGTCTCCTCTGCGCTGGTAAGCGAAGGGGGGATTTTTTATGAAACAGGCAAAGACCAGAACAATTGCTTATCTTGCGCTTTACGTGGCACTGTATGTGGTGCTGAAGTTTGTGGGGAACCTGATTCCGGTTCTTCAGATGCCAAACGGCGGCAGTATTGAGCTGGAGCTCATTGCCGTCTTCATCTGCTCGTATCAGATGGGCTGGAAGTGGGGCGTCGCGGATGCGGTGCTTTCGTGGCTGATCAGCATTGTGCTTGGCTTTGAAATGTGGTTTGTTACGTTTCCGCAGATTCTGCTCGACTATGTGCTGCCGCTGGTTGTATGCGGTCTTGCTTCGGCACTGTGGCCTTTTAGGAAGATGAGCCGTTCGGGTTCGGTTATTTTCGGAATCATTCTTGGTGCTGCGGCCTTCTTCGGCATCAGCAAATCCTGGAACGGCACGGCGGCCTATGTTGTGGGTGCGCTGGTGGGCGCCGGTATCTGTGCATTTACGGTCTGGTACCTTGCGGGCCGGGATCAGTTCGGCATTGTGATTTCCATGATTCTGAAATATGTGTTCCAGATGCTGAGCGGCGTTTATTTCTGGTTTCCGGAAGGGGCGGCAGCCGGTTCTTCGGCGGCTTGGTCCTATTCGATCGGCTACAACCTCTGGTACAATCTGGTGACGATGATCGTGTGCATCATTGTTGTGCCGATGCTGGTGGACCGTCTGAAGAAGGCAAAGGTTCCGTTCGCTGCCTGAATCCGGTTCGAAGGAATGATCTGTGGAATGCTCCGGCAACGGGGCATTTTTTTGGGCGTGTAGTACAATATACGCCGGAAGGAGCGCGGATGGAAAAATTGAAACCCGGGTCGGAAGTGTGGATCCAAAGCTATAAACATAATGGGACGCTCCATCGTACCTGGTGCAAGGCCGTTGTTCTGGAAGAGACAGATGATCTGTATACGGTCGTTACAAACAAGGCGTGGGTCGTTGAGGCGGACGGCCGAAAGTGGTTTACTCGGGAGCCGGCAGTTTACTTTCTATATAAGCATCACTGGTTCAATGTGATCTCAATGATCCGCAAGAGCGGTGTCTATTATTACTGCAATCTGGCCTCGCCCAGCATCTACGATGGGGAGGCGATCAAGAACATTGACTATGATCTTGATGTGAAGCTGTTTCCGGATCGTTCCTATGAAATTCTGGATGAGGATGAATATCAGGAACATGCGCTGACGATGAATTATCCGGCGCGGGTGATGGAAGCGGTGGAAAGTCAGATGGATCTTCTTCTGGGGATGATGGAGCGGCAGGAAGTTCCGTTTCAGGAGAAGTTCGTCAATGACTATTACCGCCAGTATCTCAAGATGCTGCGGCAGCAGTAACAGGGCAAAACAGAAGGGCCAGGTTCTTTCCTGAAGAATCTGGATTTTTTTTTAAAAATTTACTTGCACAGGAAAAAGAATAGCGATAGATTAGATGAGCACTCGCCGAGAAGCGATGCAGTGATCTTTGAAAACCGAACAGGAAATAAAGCACAGAACAAGAACGTCAATTCAAAAAGGAATTGACTGACGAAAGTCAGTTAAAGAGAGTCAAATCAAATGGAGAGTTTGATCCTGGCTCAGGATAAACGCTGGCGGCGTGCCTAATACATGCAAGTCGATCGGAGAGTTTCAAGCTTGCTTGAGACTTTCAGAGGCGAACGGGTGAGTAATACATAAGCAACCTGCCCACGAAGACCGGGATAACATCTGGAAACGGGTACTAAAACCGGATAGGTAATGGAATCGCATGATTCTATTATTAAAGGAGCGAAACACTGGTGGATGGGCTTATGGCGCATTAGTTAGTTGGTGAGGTAACGGCCCACCAAGACGATGATGCGTAGCCGGACTGAGAGGTTGAACGGCCACATTGGGACTGAGAGACGGCCCAGACTCCTACGGGAGGCAGCAGTAGGGAATTTTCGGCAATGGGCGCAAGCCTGACCGAGCAACGCCGCGTGAGTGATGAAGTTTTTCGGAATGTAAAGCTCTGTTGCGCGGGACGAATGGAGAGGGAGTACCCTCTTGTGACGGTACCGCGCGAGGAAGCCACGGCTAACTACGTGCCAGCAGCCGCGGTAATACGTAGGTGGCGAGCGTTATCCGGAATTATTGGGCGTAAAGGGTGCGCAGGCGGCCTTTTAAGTTCAAGGTGAAAGCGTGGGGCTCAACCCCATAAAGCCTTGGATACTGGGAGGCTGGAGTACTGGAGAGGACAGCGGAATTCCATGTGTAGCGGTAAAATGCGTAGATATATGGAGGAACACCGGAGGCGAAGGCGGCTGTCTGGACAGTAACTGACGCTGAGGCACGAAAGCGTGGGGAGCAAATAGGATTAGATACCCTAGTAGTCCACGCTGTAAACGATGAATACTAAGTGTTGGGGAGACCCAGTGCTGCAACAAACGCAATAAGTATTCCGCCTGTGGAGTATGCACGCAAGTGTGAAACATAAAGGAATTGACGGGGGCCCGCACAAGCGGTGGAGTATGTGGTTTAATTCGACGCAACGCGAAGAACCTTACCAGGCCTTGACATCCCCTGCGAAACTGTAGAGATACAGCAGAGGTTATCAGGGAGACAGGTGGTGCATGGTTGTCGTCAGCTCGTGTCGTGAGATGTTGGGTTAAGTCCCGCAACGAGCGCAACCCTTGTCTTCAGTTACCAGCATCAAGTTGGGGACTCTGGAGAGACTGCCGGTGATAAACCGGAGGAAGGCGGGGATGACGTCAAATCATCATGCCCCTTATGGCCTGGGCTACACACGTACTACAATGGCAGATACAACGAGGAGCGACACTGCGAGGTGAAGCGAATCTCTTAAAGTCTGTCTCAGTTCGGATTGAAGTCTGCAACCCGACTTCATGAAGCTGGAATCGCTAGTAATCGCGGATCAGCATGCCGCGGTGAATACGTTCTCGGGCCTTGTACACACCGCCCGTCATACCATGAGAGTCGGCAATACCCGAAGCCGGCGGCCGAACCCCGCAAGGGGAAGGAACCGTCGAAGGCAGGGCCGATGATTGGGGTCAAGTCGTAACAAGGTATCCCTACGAGAACGTGGGGATGGATCACCTCCTTTCTAAGGAGCAAGATGTACAAGCAAGCACGTTCAAAGGGAGTGCAGTTTCCTGTTTGGTTTTCAGAGATCAAAAGATCTCTGAAGAGGAATGTTCTTTGAAAACTGAATAACAGAGAAAGACATAACAGAAAAGGAAAGTCTTTCTGAATAGTTGAAAAGATTTTAAAGAAGTCTGAACTGAAAAACAGTAAAAGACTTGGATAACAGTTCTCAGTAAGCCGTGTAAGAAGAGAATCTTACGCGAAGTGATTAAATGAAGAAGAGCGTACGGCGGATGTCTTGGCATATAGAGCAGAAGAAGGACGCAGCGAACGGCGAAACGCCGCGGGGAGCCGTAAACAGGCAACGATCCGCGGGTATCCGAATGGGGGAACCCGGCACCCGTAACGGGGTGTCATCATCAGTTGAATACATAGGCTGATGAGTAAAACCCGGCGAATTGAAACATCTTAGTAGCCGGAGGAGAAGAAAACAAACGTAATTCCGGGAGTAGTGGCGAGCGAAACCGGAGGAGCCCAAACCGATCTAAGGGTCGGGGTAGAAGGACCGCAATAAAGAGACTGATTGAGCCAGCCGAATGAGATTGAAAGCTCAGCCGCAGGAGGTGCAAGCCCTGTAGGCGAAGGCGAGAGAGGCTCGAGCGGGATCCTGAGTACGTCGGGGCACGTGGAATCCTGACGGAAGCAGCCGGAACCATCCGGCAAGGCTAAATACTCCTATATGACCGATAGTGCACCAGTACCATGAGGGAAAGATGAAAAGAACCGCGGGAGCGGAGTGAAACAGATCCTGAAACCGTATGCTTACAAAAAGTCAGAGCACATTGATGTGTGATGGCGTGCCTTTTGTAGAATGAACCGGCGAGTTATCCTTGCATGCGAGGTTAAGCAGACAATGCGGAGCCGCAGCGAAAGCGAATCTGAACAGGGTGAGCAGTATGCAGGGATAGACCCGAAGCTGTAGTGATCTAGTCATGAGCAGGTTGAAGGATGGGTGAAACCATCTGGAGGACCGAACCGACCCCCGTTGAAACGTTGGCGGATGACTTGTGATTAGCGGAGAAATTCCAATCGAACACAGCGATAGCTGGTTCTCCCCGAAATAGCTTTAGGGCTAGCGTGGGGTGAAGAGATGCGGAGGTAGAGCACTGAAATCACGCGGGTGGCACCTAGCCATACCAACTGATATCAAACTCCGAATGCCGTATTTTAGTACCCTGCAGTCAGACTGCGAGTGATAAGGTCCGTGGTCAAAAGGGAAACAGCCCGTAATCAACAGATAAGGTCCCAAAATCTGCGCTAAGTGGAAAAGGATGTGGAGACGCGTAAACAGCTAGGAGGTTAGCTCAGAAGCAGCGACCCTTGAAAGAGTGCGTAACAGCTCACTAGTCGAGTATCTCTGCGCCGAAAATTAACCGGGGCTAAGCGCAGTACCGAATCTTTGGATTCGTACTGAAAAGTATGAGTGGTAGGGGAGCGTTCCATGGAGCGTTGAAGCCATACCGTAAGGAGTGGTGGAGCGCATGGAAGTGAGAATGCCGGTGTGAGTAGCGAGAAATCAGTGAGAATCTGATTCAGCGTAAGTCCAAGGTTTCCAGGGGAAGGTTCGTCCTCCCTGGGTAAGCCGGGAACTAAGGCGAGGCCGAAAGGCGTAGTCGATGAACAGCAGGTTGATATTCCTGCGCACGGTTGATGAGTGAAGGAGTGACAGAGAAGGGAAGCGTGAGCCCTGAATGGATTGGGCAGGACGTGCATATAGAAGGCTGGCAGGGAAATCCGTCAGCGGAATTCAAAGCACGGACCGAGTGAACGGGGAGACCCAAGTAGCGAAGAGCGTGGACCCAGCTCTCAAGAAAAGCTTCTGGCGTTAATCATCAATTGTCCCGTACCAAAACCGACACAGGTGGACGAGGCGAATAGCCTAAGCTGAGCGAGAGAACTGTTGCCAAGGAACTCGGCAAATTGACCCCGTACGTTAGCTAGAAGGGGTACTCGAAAGAGTCGCAGAAAAAAGGCCCTAGCAACTGTTTAACTAAAACACAGCTCTCTGCCAAGCCGCAAGGCGAAGTATAGGGGGTGACACCTGCCCGGTGCTGGAAGGTCAAAAGGAAGTGTCCGGAGCAATCCAAAGCACAGAATTGAAGCCCCAGTGAACGGCGGCCGTAACTATAACGGTCCTAAGGTAGCGAAATTCCTTGTCAGGTAAGTTCTGACCCGCACGAAAGGTGTAATGATTTGGGCACTGTCTCGGCAGCAGACTCGGTGAAATCTTAGTACCTGTGAAGATGCAGGTTACCCGCAACTAGACGGAGAGACCCCATGGAGCTTTACTGCAGTCTGCTATTGAGTTTCGGTTAAATATGCACAGGATAGGTGGGAGACTAAGAGGCTGGATCTTTGGATTCATCGGAGTCAATGTTGGGATACCACTCTTATTTAATTGAAATTCTAACCGTATGCCGTAAACCGGGTACGGGACCGTGGCAGATGGGCAGTTTGACTGGGGCGGTCGCCTCCCAAAGAGTAACGGAGGCGCTCAAAGGTACTCTCAGAATGGTTGGAAATCATTCATCGAGCGTAAATGCAGAAGAGTGCTTGACTGCGAGACAAACAGGTCGAGCAGGGACGAAAGTCGGAATTAGTGATCCGGCGGTGCAGAATGGAATGGCCGTCGCTTAACGGATAAAAGCTACCCTGGGGATAACAGGCTGATCTCCCCCAAGAGTTCACATCGACGGGGAGGTTTGGCACCTCGATGTCGGCTCATCGCATCCTGGAGGTGAATTCGCTTCCAAGGGTTGGGCTGTCCGCCCATTAAAGCGGTACGCGAGCTGGGTTCAAAACGTCGTGAGACAGTTTGGTCCCTATCTGTTGTGGGCGTTGGAAGTTTGAGGAGAGCTGTCCCTAGTACGAGAGGACCAGGATGGACATTCCTACGGTGTACCGGTTGTCGCGCCAGCGGCATGGCCGGGTAGCTGAGAATGGATCGGATAAACGCTGAAGGCATCTAAGCGTGAAACCGGCTCCAAGATGAGACTTCCCCTTCCTTGAGAAGATAAGATCCCTCGAAGACGACGAGGTTGATAGGTCAGGGGTGTAAGTGCCGTGAGGCATTGAGCTGACTGATACTAATTGATCGAAGATTTATTCACACGAGACTATTATCCAAAGAAGAAATCGAAACGCCATTTAGAAAGACCAACATTCTATTACGTCTGTACTGTTATTCAGTTTTCAGGGAGCAATCCCCTGATATGATCCGGTGACGATACCGCAGTGGTCACACCTGTTCCCATCCCGAACACAGAAGTTAAGCACTGCAGGGGCGGACATAGCCTTTGGCAAAGTATGCACGCCGCCGGGTTCTCTTGAGAAGATCGCTTCGGTCTTCTCTTTTTTATTGTGGAATTGTAAATGCTCTTTTACTACAATGACCTTGCCAGTTACTTTGGGAGAAAGAAAATGAGCAGATATGATACCGACTTTAGCAAAATGGGTTTTGGGACGCGTGCCGTGCGCAGCGGCGAGCACCCGGATGAGCGGACGCATGCTCTGAACACTCCGATTTTTGAATCTTCGACCTTCGCCTATGAAACCGCGGAAGAATATGATGAAATGCTTGAACGCGGCGCCAGGTGGGAGGAAGGCCTCTATATCTACAGCCGCACGACCAATCCGACAACCGACGAGCTTGCGATGAAGATCCGCGCTCTTGAGCATTCCGAGGACGCATTGATTGTCTCGTGCGGAATGGCTGCGGTCAGCTGTGCTCTTTTTGGCAATCTGAATGCCGGCGATCATGTGATCTGTTCCGATGATACCTTCATGTGCACTTCAAGCATGTTTGAAGATGTTCTGCCTTCCAAGGGCATTGAGACTTCGCGTGTCGAAATTCTCGATCTTGATCAGCTTGAAGCTGCGTTCCGTCCCAATACCAAGGTTGTCTATCTGGAAGTGGAATCGAATCCGCAGCTGAAGCTTGCCAATCTTCCTGAGATCGCGAAAATCGCTCATGCGCACGGCTGCAAATTCATTGTTGATAATACCTTCCTGTCGCCGAACGTTCTGACGCCGCTGGACTGGGGTGTTGATATCGTCGTTCATTCCGGCACGAAATATCTTGTCGGCCATGGCGATGCGCTGTGCGGTGTAATGGCAGGGTGCAAGAAGGATATGGATCGTGCCCGCTATATTATGGATAACCTTGGCCAGCATATCAGCCCGTTTGATGCGTGGCTCGCTCTTCGCGGCATTCATACACTCCATGTGCGCAACGATCGTCAGTGCGAAACGGCGATGAAGCTTGCAAAATGGTTTGAGCAGCGTCCGGAGGTTGCGGAAGTGCTGTATCCGGGTCTGGAAAGCCATCCGCAGCATGAGCTTGCCAAAAAGATGTTCCGCGGCGAGAGATACGGCGGGATGCTTGGTGTACGTCTCAAGGGCGGTTATGAAGCAATGTGCAGGTTCTGCGATGCGACGAAGATTCCGCCGGTTGCGACCAGTCTTGGCGATGTCGTTACACTGATGTTTCCGAAGTCGCATTACAACAATCTCATCCGTCTTTCCATCGGTCTGGAAGATGCGGATGATCTGATTGCGGATTTTGATCAGGCGTTTGAAGCGCTGAAGGACTGATCCGCAGACTGTCTCTGATATGGATGTTTCGGTTTTTGAACTGGATGGAAAGCGCATCACGGTATTTCCGGGCGTCAGCGGTTCTCCGGTCGTTTATCTGAACTGCTTCGAGGATCCTTCGGAAGAAATTGATCGACAGATTGGTCTTCCGCATTCTCTTGTCTGCATTTCCCGCATGAACTGGAATAATGATCTTTCGCCCTGGCGCGCCGATGGTCTCTCACGGCGCGATCCTCCCTTTGAAGGCGGTGCTGATACCTATCTTGCCTGGCTCGGCAGTGCGGTGATTCCTGCCGTTGAAAAAGGTTTGCAGAAGCCTGGCAATCGCATCATTGCAGGCTATTCGCTTGCAGGTCTTTTTGCGCTCTATGCGGTGTATCAGTGTGATCTTTTTACGCGCTGCGTCAGCGCTTCGGGTTCGCTCTGGTATCCGGGATTCGTCGACTTCTGCAGGGCGCATCCGTGTTCCACTTCGTTAACGGATGTGTATCTTTCGCTGGGCGATCGGGAACATCTGACGCGTCAGCCGGTGCTTGCCAGTGTGCGCAGCTGTACGGAAGAGATCTATCAATTGCTCGATGCCCGCGGCATTCGGTGCATGCTTGAATGGAATCCTGGCAGCCACTTTGTCGATAAACAGCAGCGGCTTTGCCGTGGCATCCGCCGGTGCCTAGGGGAAAAGCAATGAGCATCTGCGATATCGTGCAGGGGTTCAATGAACGGGGGTCAGGCTGTATAATCAGCGTTGTGAGGAAAGAACGAAATGAAAGATACGGAACCGATTTACATTACCGGGCACCAGCATCCGGATACGGATTCGGTAGCCTCGGCTATTGCCTATGCGTTCTTTAAGAGGGCGAAGGGGATCAAGGCAATCCCGTGCCGGCTTGGGCCGCTGAATAATGAAACGAACTATCTTCTGAAGCGTTTCGGCTTTGAAGCGCCGATGCTGCTGGATGATGCGCGGAAACAGATCCGTGAAATCGAGATTGATCCGCCTGATTTCATTACACCGGAGACGACGGTGTTTGAGACGCTGCAGCTGATGAATTCGCTGGACCGGCAGTCGTTTGCCGTTCTGGATGACAATTATCATATCGTCGGCTTCGTCTCTACCAGCGATCTTGCCAAGATCGGTCTTGGCGATACGGCGGCTGAAATTGAGCTGCTGAAGAATACAAGCGTCGATCATATTGCGGAAGCCATTAACGGAACGATTCTTTACGACGATGAACAGTCGCATATCAACGGCAAGGTTTCCATCATCTCCCTCTCCAAGAACCGTACTTCCAACTATGATGTCAAGGATCGCATCGTCATCATCGGCGATGATCCGGATTCTCAGCTCGACCTGATCGCAAACAAAGGTGCCGGGCTTCTGATCGTTGTCTGGTGCGACAATCTTCGTGAAGATGTGATGGAGGCGGCGAAGAAATATCACTGCCCGATCATCAAGTCCGGCCATGGCAGCATGAACACGAGCCGCTTCCTGTACCTGGCGCCGCCGGTGAAGCTGATCATGAAGATGCCGCACGTATTCAAGGATACGGAGCTTGTGGAAGATGCGGCGGAAATGATGATGAAGACGCGCTACCGCAACTATCCGGTCGTCAATAAGGATGGCAGGCTTGTCGGGTACATCAATCGTTTCCATATCATGAACTACCGGAACAAGAAGATCATTCTGGTGGATCATAATGAATTTGCCCAGTCCGTTCGGGCCGTAGAAAAGGCACAGATTCTCGAAGTCGTCGACCATCACCGGATCAGCGACTTCGCAACGTCACAGCCGGTATCGTTCCGGAATGAAATTGTCGGATCCACGGCAACGATCATCACGACGATGTTCCGTGAAAATCAGATTCCAATGCCGCAGAACCTTGCCGGACTGCTGCTGGGGGCTGTGCTTTCCGATACGCTCATGTTCCAGTCGCCGACAACGACGCCTCGCGACCGCGATGTCGCAAACATTCTCGCGGCGCTTGCGGATCTTGATATTGAGACCTTCGGCAACGAAATGTTCGGCGCAACGGCTTCGGCAGCGGACAAATCGATCCATGAGATGCTCATTCAGGACATTAAGTATTTCGACATTGCGGGCAACCATGTCATGATTTCCCAGGTTCTGGTTACTTCGGCCAGGGACATGCGCAACCGCCGCGCTGAGATCATGAGCGAAATGAATGATCTCGTGCGCCGCAAGGAACTGGATCTTCTTGTCGTCGCCTTCAGCTCGATTCTTGAAAACGGTTCCGTCATCTTCCTGGCGGGTGAGAGGGCGGTGCGTGCCGCCGCCGCTTTCCCGGACAAGGATGGGGAACAGAATTCTCTGCAGGTCGGCATTCTTTCGCGCAAGACACAGATTCTTCCCAAAATTTCGGCAGCTCTTGGTGCCTGAGTAACATGAAAGAGACTCATCCATTTGATATGAGTCTCTTTTTCGGGCGCTTTTGAAATGTGTGGGGTTAGAGTCAAACCGGAGCGATAAATCTCTGGGGTAACTGGCGCCCCATAATCATGAACTCAGCGCCCGAGTCATCTGAAGTAAGACATGACCTTACAACTGGTTTGAACAGCTGTGAGGCCAAGTTTTTATTTCGCCGTTTTTGTGACATTCGAGTGTATCGGGTTCAATGAGTAGGTCGCATCCTTGTCCAGAACGTACATGAGGCGGTTGCGGAATCTGTCCCAGTTGTGATAGCCGTTCGCATTCTTCTTGATGCACTTACAGATTGAGTTTCGGTTTTCAATGATCGCATTGGTCATCCGCTTATGATAGGCATTGGGTTTGCCGGTCTTGGAATCGACCTTGTAGATGTAGCCGTAGGTAGTAAGAGAATTGATGATTTCGGTCCGCCATTTGGTCAGTGTGCTGGCGAAGTGACGCATTTCCGGTACCTGAGACTTCCTGAACTCCGTAATCAGTTCGTTCAGTTTCTGCTCCCTATCGTTGGGCGTGGCGGTCTCATAGTAGTCGTATACTTTTTCTTTCAGATTCCATGACTCCATCAGCTCAGGGCTTATTTTCAGGAGCTTCTCGCGGAGATCATAGTAGTCAATCGGAAATTTGAAATGATTGTTATATCTTCTCTGTCCGTTTGGATCGAACAGCTTCTTACCATCTTTTGTGCTGCTGTCGGAATGCCTGTAGAGAATCCAGTTGAACTTCTTGAGAAGATAGTATTCATCGGAACCTTTTGTGGTTCCTTTCATGGCACGGATTCGAACACTGTCGGTCTGGCGTCCCAGTTCCTGGCAGAGATGGAATCTGTCCACGATACCGATACTGTTCGGGAAACACTTCTTCATGACCGTTCGATAGGTATCGTACATATCGAAGGAACAGGCTTTGACTTTCTTCCGCTCTTCCAGCGGGATCTTCATAAAGTAGCTGAGCAGCCGATCTTCCCGTCTGGAGTTCAGGAAATCAATGGGCGTCTGTCTCTGGAAATCCATAAGAACACAGACGAATTTCTCGCTGTAGTTGCGGAAGGCATAGACTTCATCAAAGCTGATCATCTCCGGCAGAGGTTTCCTGGGAAGACTGACGTGATCATCAAACAGATAGGCAGCTGTGGCAGGAGAGAGATGATACCTGCGCGCAACGGAAGAGAATGTCTCGTTATAGTTCTTCAGATCCGTGAGCACTCTCTGAACCGTGAATGCGGAGATACTCATACTGCCAAAGGAGAATGGATTCTTCTCTGCATAGGTTCGATGACATACCGGACAGACATATCGTCTGGCCCGGTAAAGCAGCGTACATTTACGATCAGAAAGAACACTGTGCGTAATCTTCTTCCAGTAATAATCTTTGATCCTTGGAGTTTTACAGCCGCATTCCGGGCAGGGCTCATAGTGCGGAACGAGCCGGACTGAGATCTGTGCATTTCCATTCAAGTTCTGATACTGGAAGTCCTCCACATCACTGTCTTCCAGGCCGAAGAGCTCCATGATGTCCTCTTTATTCGTGTTAAGAGACATACCGATGACCTCTGATTCTGCAGGGAATCGATTGAATACCGTATACCATGCATGAATTCCTTTCCGGAAAGCCGAATCAAAATGATGAACGAAGGGCTTTTCTTCAAAATGATGAGGTGAAACGTTCCTTCGTTCGGTATTGATCGGCTTTCATCCCTTCTGCCCTCAGAATAGGAACGCAGAGGCTTCTTTGATATTCCTGCTGTGAGAAAAAGAGGTCATGTGAAAACGAGCTGGCAGCGCAGCTTTCTGTTCTGCAGGAACTGCCTGCCAAGCAGGGTAATACAATTCGTGGTTATATCCGTATTGAGGTAAATGCGCCTGGTATTGAGAATACTCTGCCAGTACCGGTTGAACTTCCAGCGGATCAGCCGTACAGCGTCATAGTCAAAGGAATTACCGCTTTCTTCAACGGTAAAGGAACGATCCCCGCATGAAGTAAGAACAGCGGTAAAATCGTCCGCGGTGCGGCTGCTGTAGGGGATCATGAAAGACAGCAGAACTGCATCTGCAGACGAGCCTTTCCGGTAAACACGCTTAATGATCAGTGTCACAGTATGATCAAGAATGGTAAATCTTCTGCTGTACTTTGCGTAATACAGATAGCCATTATTCACAATCAGTTCGGAAACCGACTGATCATAAAAGACCTGAACAGCTCTTGTAATGATTTCCTGTGTGGAAGAATCGTTTGAGGAATGAATCAGGCGATTCTTAACAAACTCCACGAGCTTGTGCAAATGACAATGAATCATGATCATCAGACAGGTCTATAATGGAGTCGCTGGCATGTGCTGGACTGCGAAGGGTTTGGGGATGCCAGCTTTTATTATTGCCAGGAGCTCAACATTCCTCCTTTACCTGAAGGATAGTCTTTTTCATCCAATTCGAACAATACCTGTACAAAAAAAGCAAACCCCAGAGTCTTAAACTTTCACAGACATACATAAAAGATGGCAACCCCATCACCTTGAAATGCAGGTCACCATCCCCTCAAATTTTTAAATATCCCTTTTTCGTGCTGTGCTACAATAGGCCGGCATGGTTGAGGTAATCAGGGATGAATGAAATAAATAAATCAAAGCGGCTGTTGAAGCGCTATGTGCTGCAGTCGATCGCCATGATCATGATCGGCGTCGGCATCTCCATGTGCGATCATGCACGTATGGGGACCGATCCCTTCTCGGTATTTTTAAAGGGAACAAGCATCGTCTTCGGCATATCTCTGAGTCTTTCCAATGCGGTCTGGTGTCTTGCCCAGGTGGGATTTGCCCTGTTTCTGGATCGTCGCCATGTGTCGTTTGGAACGGTATTAAGTGTATTTACAAGTTCACTCGGCATCAGTCTGATGGACGCCATTCTTCCGGAAACAGTAGCTTCGCTGGGGATGCGGATCGCATTGATGCTCATGGGAATTGCGGTGTATGCCTTCGGCGTCGGTTTCAGCCAGTATCCGGACGTCGGCTTTTCGACCTATGATTGCTTTATCTTCTCGCTTGGCAGAATCTTCCATCGGGATGACTACCACACCCTGCGCTGGATCGCGGACGGTGCCAATCTTGTGATCGGCTGGCTGCTGGGAGGTACGGTCGGCATTGCGACCATCCTGTGCCTGGTGCTGGTTGGAAAGATTGCGGAGTCAGTTCTTCAGATGTTCAATGAAAAATTCGGCAGCTGCGTGCCGAAAGCCGGTAAATAATCGATATTTCAAAAAGGCGGGATGCGTTAGGCACCCCGCTGTGTTTATCTCTCTGTTTCGTATCTGTACAGAGCTTCCAGAGCTGTCGCAATTTCGCGGCGTTCACCTTCAGCGGTACGGACTGCACCATCGCTGTAGCTTCCGATGGCATCAGCCGTATCGCTGCCATAGACAACGACATTGTTCAGAATGGATGCCGTCGCCACATGACGCAGACGGCCGGCAACGAAGAGCGCTGCTGTCTCCATGTCCGCGCCCAGTACCCCTTTCTTACTCCAGCCAGCTTCGATTTCAGCATTGTCATCGATATAGAACGATTCGTGGCTGTGAACGATGCCGGTGTGGCAGCCCCAGCCTTCTTCCTTTGCGATACTGCGGCAGTACTGCAGCAGATCCGGATCCGGAACGGCCGGATAGGTAACATCGACATAGGCCTTGGACGTACCATCATCACGGATGGCGCCGCAGGCGAAGATCAGATCGCCAAGCTGAATTCCTTTCTGAAGAGCGCCGCATGAGCCGATGCGGATCATGGCATCCACACCAAGATGCGCAAGTTCCTCAATGGCAATCGAAGCGGACGACCCGCCGATGCCGGTCGATACGGCAAGAATCCAATGGCCCTTGTACAGTCCCTCCAGGGAGCGGAATTCACGATTGTAGGCAAGTTCATGGACATCTGTCATCTGCAGGGCAATCCGGTCGAGACGGGCAGGATCCCCCGGCAGAATGGCGCATTTTGCGCGAATGGATTCATCAAGCTGAATGTGCGGCTGTTTCATAAATTTTCCCTTCTTTCCATCAACATTGTTTAAACAGCTCTGTTAACGTTCTTCGAACGGGTTCTTTTTCTTCCTCGGGAAGAAACGAAGCATTGATCGCATTGAGATTCATCTGAATCATGTCTTTCTCACTGAGGCCCATGTCATGGATGCAGTGATCATATTCATCATCGAGCGTAACATGGCTCATGGTCTTATTGTCGGTGCTGATGGTTGTAAGCATGCCCATCCGGTACAGTGCTTTCAGAGGATGTTCCCGATAGGAGGGAACACTCATGCACTGAACGTTGCTCGTAGGGCACAGTTCCAGGGTAATGCCGCTGGCAATGGCGCGCTGGCAAAGGTCCGGATCATAGATAATATGGTGACCGTGGCCGATTCTTGTTACACCGAAGTCAAGCGCATCGCGCACTGTTTCCGGCCCCTGGCTGTCACCCGCATGGCAGGTCATCGGAAGATGATATTCCTTCGCCTTTGCAAACAGGGGAGCGAAGTTTTTCAGAGGAACAATCCCTTCGGCTCCGGCAAGATCGATGCCGACCACACCTTTGCCAAGATACCGGTGACATACTTCGACGGTCTCCATGTTCGCATCCCAGTTGGCCTTTTCCGTCCCTACGCACATCATGCAGGTAAGAATGCCGATGGCGATATCCGGATATTTTTCCAGAGCCTTCGTTCTGCCGGCCAGAACCGCTTCTACAGCCTGTGCCTGTGACATGCCTTTGGCGGTGTGAAGCTGTGGCGCAAAGCGGATTTCCGCTGCCGCATGACCGTCTAAGGCAAGGTCTTCAATCAGTTCAAAGGTGATTGTTTCCAGCGATTGAGGATCCTGAAGCACGGAAGAAGGCTGCTCAAACATTTCGAGAAAGCGATTGACCGATCGAGCATCCGAATGTTCCCGAAGCCATTCTCGGTAGCCCTCGGGGGTTGTGCCGGGCATGGTGATGCCGCGCTCTTTGGCCAGGCGGCACATGGTTTCAACACGGTAAGAGCCGTCCAGGTGCAGATGGAGCTCTACTTTGGGAAATGAATATGAATGATTCATGGAAACCCTCCTTCCAAAAGCGTAATCATAATTTCCGTTGTTCGCAATTCCGGTTTGTACTTTTTCCTGAAAAACGTTTCCTGTGCGCTTGCAGTAAAATGAGAAAAAAAGGAGAAACAGAATGTTAGATGGAATTGTCGATACCCATGCTCATATGGATGATCCCTGCTACAAAGATCATCTTTCCGAAATACTTGCCAGTGAGAAGGCAAAAGGAGTATTCCGCATCATTACGTCCGGCTCGAACCTTCCTTCCAGCCGCGCTTCCATTTCTCTTGCGCACACCTATGACCTTCTGAAGGCATCTGTCGGCATCTATCCCAATGAAGCCGCCGGACTGCCGGATGACTATATTGATCAGCTGAGAACGATGGCACAGGATCCGCAGGCCGTTGCCATCGGCGAGATCGGCCTCGACTATGGCTATGAACAGCGGCCGGCACCGGAAATTGAGAAGCCGGTGTTCCATGCCCAGCTGCAGCTGGCAAAGGAGATGAATCTTCCGATTGTGATTCATGACCGTGATGCGGATGAAGACATTCTTCAGATGCTCAGGGAATTTCCCGGCTTGAAGGGAACCGTCCATCGCTTCTTTTCACTGCCGAAGTATGCGGAACAATTTCTTGATCTCGGCTATTACATCAGTGTCGGTCCTCAGATCACCTATCCCCACAGTGAGCGGCTGCTTGAAACCATCCGTCTTCTTCCGATGGACCGGCTGCTGCTGGAGACGGATGCGCCGTTTCTTCCTTCCTATCAGGTGCCGTTTCCTGCCTATCCTTCCATGATTGAAGAAGCGGCTGTCAGAATTGCCGAGATCCGGCACTGCAGCCCGCAGGACGTTGTATCGCAGGCAAAGAAAAATGCTGAAACGCTGTTTTCAAGCCGCCTGTTTGACTGATCCTTCCTTAAGCGTACTGTAAAGCCAGTGGAAGAAGATGCCGCTGTCAGCGGAGAAGGCGTAGTGACAGTTGGCTTCCAGTTTTTCTTCGGTATAGTTTCTTCCCAATACTGTTTCGCCATAGGCAAAGCCATGACCGAGATCAACATGGCAGGAAACATCTTCGATCTTCAGAACTTCCGGATGAACGAGTGCACAGACCGCCAGCGCATCATGCAGGGCGGCTCCGACACCCGTTCCTTTTGTATCGCCATGTGCTGCGGAAGCATGCAGGCGGTGTTCGATCAGGGCTGCACACAGTTCGGCGGGAGCGGAATGGATTTCCCGGATCTGCTGCGCCTGTCTGGCGTTGAGGCAGGCATGGGACGTCGCATCAAGAGAAACCATCGTCAGATCAATGCCGCTTTGCAGAACGATTTCCAGTGCCTCCGGGTCACACCATACATTGAACTCGGCCGCCTGCGTATCGGGATAGACGCTTCGTGTTCCGCCCATCATGACGATCCGCTTGATCTTATCCGCTATAGAAGGATTTGCACGCAGGGCAAGGGCGATGTTGGTCATTGGACCGGTCGGTACCAGGGTGATGGAATGATCCGCTGCCTTATTCAATGTTTCGATCAGATAGACGCAGGCACAGGTGTCCTGTGCTTTCAGCGCTGTTTCAGGCAGCGGCAGATGATCGACATGGATCGCTGTTTCCTGGCTGCGCTGTCCTTCCTTTCTGGGAAGGCTCTTTGCCTGAGCAATCCAGGGCTGCAGGGTGCTGACCATCGGAAGCGGAGCTCCGGCATGGACCGGAACATCGGATCGCCTGCAGCAAGTCACGACCCGCAGCGTATTATCGGTTGTGTTTTTCAGCTCCACATTGCCGCCGACCGTGCAGATACCAAGCACGTCCAGATCCTTGCTTAGAAGGGCGGCGCATAGGGCAATCGCATCATCGGTTCCAGTATCGACATCGAGAATGATCTTTTCGTTCATAGGGCACATCTCCTGCTTCAAGTATAGGGGAGCAGAAATTTCAAGCAATATGTAAACGATTCCACACAATCGGTTTTCAGACGTTTGAAAGAATGCGGTGAAATTATGAGGGGGATTTTGAAATTGCCTGTTTTTATCGGTCAGAAGTCCTGATTTCTGTTGACACATCTGGATCTGGAATCCTATAATTCGGGATGTAAGCGTTACCATTTGGCACTTTTCACAGAAACTGGAGGGAACATGGGGAACCGTCCGACAATCAAAGAAATAGCCAACGAAGCCGGAGTTTCTTCTGCAACCGTTTCCAGATTCATCAATAAATCGGGGTATGTAAACGAAGAAACGGCGGCGCGGATTCAGAAGGTCGTGGAAAAGTTCAACTTCCGGCCAAGCCAGATTGCGCGAAGCCTGAAAACGCAGAGTACGCATAATCTTGCGCTGATTGTGCCGGACATTCAGAACCCGTTCTATTCCCGGATGGCGAACCGCGTGCAGCATCTTCTGTTGTCACGAGGCTATACGGTGACACTGCTGGATTCCGGCGGAGAGCCGGCGATGGAAATGAACTGCCTCCATGTGGCGGCTTCGATTTCCGTGGATGGCATACTGTTTGCGTCCATCTCGGCGCAATTGGCGATTCTGGAGGAACTGGAAAAGCTTCGCATTCCGGTTGTCATGATCAACTCCTACGACAGCTGCCCGTTTGATTCGGTCCATGGCGTTCGCTGTGAAAGTACCTACCTTGCGACAAAGCATCTGATCCATCTTGGCCATCGCCGCATCGGCTATGCCGGAGGAACGATGCATACGGCAATTGAAAACAGCCGCTATGGAGGCTATTGCAAAGCAATGCAGGAAGCGGGTCTGAAGGTGGATCCGAGCATGGTATTCGAGATGGGATTCAACAGTGATTCCGGAAAGAAAAGCGGCGCCTATTTTACCGCCCTGGAGCAGATGCCGACGGCGATCTGCTGCGGCAATGATCTGATCGCACTCGGCGTTCTGCAGGTATTTCAGAAAAAAGGAATCCGGGTTCCGCAGGATGTATCACTGACAGGCGTCGACAATATTATTTACGGGGAATTGAGTTCACCGCCGCTGACGTCGGTCATCAACGACAGCGACGAGTTTGCGGACAAGGCGGTCAGCGCACTGTTTGATCGCATCGAAGGCCGCTACACAGGAGAACCAAGGGAATACAAAATCGAGCGGCAGCTGGTCATCCGCGGCAGCACTGCCGAATGCGGTGGGGAAAGAAAAAGGGAAGAGCAATGAAAATACTGGATATCGGATCACTGAACATTGACCGCGTTTATTCCGTAGATCACTTTGTGAAGGAAGGGGAAACCATTTCTGCAGACCGTCTGGAATTCTTCAATGGAGGCAAGGGGCTGAACCAGTCCATTGCCTGTGCTAAAGCCGGGGCAGAGGTGATTCACGCCGGAGCCGTCGGCAGGGATGGAACCTTTCTGATTCAGCTGCTCAAAGACAGCGGCGTTCATGCGGATGATGTTCAGGTGCTGGATGAACCAAGCGGACACGCGGTGATTCAGCTGACGCCCGGCGGACAGAACTGCATCATCATTTCGCACGGTGCCAATTTCTGTCTGAAGGAGGAATACATTGACCGCATGCTGGAAAAATGTGATCCGGGTGACCTTCTTCTTCTGCAGAATGAAGTCAACAACCTTGCCTATGCAATGACACAGGCAAAGAAGCGCGGCATGAAGATTGCCTTCAATGCTTCGCCGATTACAGATGCGATTGCGTCCTGCCCTCTGCAGCTGGTTGATTATTTTCTGGTCAATGAAACGGAGGGAAGCTATCTCAGCTCTCTTCAGGAAGGATCCAGTCCAGAGATCCTCGCTGCCCTGCATGCAAAGTTTCCGCAGGCGGTCATCGTTCTGACCGTCGGCAGCGATGGCGTTCTTTACCAGGAAGGCGATACGGTGCTTTCCCATCCTGCCTACCGCGTGCATGCGGTGGATACGACAGGGGCAGGAGATACCTTTACCGGTTTCTTCCTGGCCGGGGTATGCAAAGGCCTGGATGCTCAGGAGTGTCTCAGGGTGGCAAGCCTTGCGGCCGCACGGGCTGTAACCATCAAGGGAGCAGCCAACAGCATTCCGGACTGGAATGAGATGGAAGATTTTGCGAAACAGTTCGCTGAAAAAAAAGGGAAAGGATAGGGAACATATCATGGCAAAACATACGACTGCACCAACACCGCACAACAGCGCCAAAGTAGGAGACATTGCTGAGACTGTGCTTCTTCCGGGCGATCCGCTGCGTGCAAAGTATATCGCGGAGCACTTCCTGGAGAATCCGGTTCAGTTCAACTCGGTACGCAATATGTTCGGTTACACGGGTACCTATCACGGCAAGCGTGTTTCCGTTATGGGAACCGGCATGGGCTGCCCTTCCATGGGAATCTACAGCTGGGAGCTGATTCATATCTACGGCTGCAAGAATCTGATCCGCATCGGAACGGCCGGTACGCTGCAACCCTATGTTCATGTACGTGACGTTGTCTTCGGCCAGGGCTCCTGCACCACCAGCAACTATCCGGCGCTGCAGGGAGTGCCCGGAACATTCGCTCCGATCTGCAGCTATGAGCTGCTGGAGAAGGCGGTTGCCAAGGCGAAGGAAATGGGCCTGCACTATCACGTAGGAAATATTCTTTCTTCCGATGTGTTCTATGGTGAAGATCTGCCGCATGCCAAGACGTTTGCGGACATGGGTGTTCTGGCGGCGGAAATGGAATCGGCAGCTCTCTATACCAATGCGGCAGCCGGCGGTGCCAGAGCACTGTGCATTCTGACGATTTCTGATGGACCGGATGAAGTAACCACTGCCGAAGAGCGTGAGACATCATTCACGCAAATGATGGAAGTGGCGCTGTCCCTCGCCTGATCGCTGGAGAGAAAGTCTATGGTGAGACCTTTTCTGATTGACTGTGATACGGGTACGGATGATGCCATCGCACTTGCGGCGGCGTTCGGATGCCCGGAAATTGAAGTGAAGGCAATCACTTCGGTAAATGGCAATGTTGCGGAGAAATACGTCTGCCAGAACAATCTGGACATGGCGGAATATCTTGGCTACAGCGGCCCCGTATGCAGGGGCGCGGTGAAGCCGTTTCATGGCTCTCTTCATTTTTCGGACGGGACCCATGGCAGAACGGGGCTGGGCGATGTAGTGCTGCCGCAGGCGAAGATGAAGCAGTTCGATCCGCGTCTGGCGCCGGAGATGATCCATGACGCCGCTGTCGCAGAGAAGGGGAATCTTGAGATTCTGGCCACGGGGCCGATGACCAATCTTGGCATTGCGCTTCTGCTGTATCCGGATCTTCCTTCCCTGATCCGTCATATCTGGTTTATGGGCGGCGCCGTCTATGGTGGCAACGTGACGACGACGGCCGAATTCAACATCTGGGTGGATCCGGAAGCGGCACAGGTTGTCATGCAAAGCGGCATCCCGCTGACGATGGTTGGCCTGGATGTAACACTGAAGGCATGCATGGATCCGGAAGATGAAGCTGAGCTGCGAAAGGATGGCGGCAGGGCATCGCTTCTGACGGCGGATCTGCTGGATTTCATGTTCCAAAGGCACAGGGCGGGCGGCGAAGCGGCCTTGATGCATGATGCGCTGGCCCTGGCGGCAGCGGTCTGTCCCGGGTGCCTGCAGACGGAAGACTATTACGTCAACGTTGAATGCGAAGGGACATATACTCGCGGTCATACGGCGGCGGATGTGCGTCATCGCAGCGGGAAGCCGGCCAATGTTTCGGCGGCGATGAAGCTGGATGTAGAAATGTTCCGGCACTGGCTTGTGCAGGCGGTGAAGAACAGTCGGGCACAATGAAATGAAGCGGGATATCGTTCGGGACAGAAAATTCTATCGGATGATTGCGGCACTGGCCGTGCCCATCATGCTGCAGGATCTGCTT
The DNA here is from genome assembly GCF_900240265.1 of Galactobacillus timonensis. NCBI lineage: Bacteria > Bacillati > Bacillota > Erysipelotrichia > Erysipelotrichales > Erysipelotrichaceae > Galactobacillus > Galactobacillus timonensis. Next base: position 79,404 of record NZ_LT964739.1, on the reverse strand, counting down.
CGGATCAGCGTGGATACGTTCAACAGTATTCTGCTGGGAAGCTATGACCAGCTGCAGATGGCTGCCCTGAGTCAGGCGAATCAGGTGTTTTTCATCTACTATACGGTTGTCAACGGATTTGCCGTAGGTGCAGGGGTTCTGGCGGCGCAGTATTGGGGCCGCAAGGATATGGATTCGATCCGCAGGGTGCTGGCGGCCGGTCTCAAGGCTGCGTTTCTGATCGGATTGATTGCGATGGCAGTTGTTCTCGTGTTTCCGCAGGCGGTGCTTGGCATCTACAGTTCGGATCCTGAACTGATCATGGCTGGCAGCGGATATCTGCGGATCTGTGCACTGATGTATCCGTTGTGCGGACTCAGCCTTATGTTCTTTGGCATCATGCGTTCCGTTGAACAGGTGCGGGTCATTCTTCTGACGAATGTCATTTCCTATTCGGTAAACATTCTGCTCAGCTGGGCATTGCTGCAGGGACATCTTGGACTGCCGGCGCTGGGCATCAACGGCATGGGACTGGCAACGGTCATTGCGCGGATTGTTGAGCTGTGTGTGATCGGAAACTTTGTTCTCAGAAAAGAAAAGAAAGTACAGTTCAGGGTCGGCGATCTGAAGCGCACGGATCCGGTGATTTCCGGCGATTTCCTGCATGCTTCGGCACCGATTGTCAGCCATGAGGTCATCTGGTCCCTGGGTACAAGTACTTCGAGCATGATTACGGGCCATTTGGGATCTTCGGTTGTGGCGGCCTACAGCGTTACCGTTGTTCTCTACAACCTTTGTGCAAGTGTCGGCAACGGCTATAACAATGCCTGTTCGGTCGTCATCGGCAAGACAATCGGTGAAAATGACCGGCGGATGGTCGAGAAGGAATCGAAGTCGATGCTGTGGGTAGGCCTGCTGATCGGGCTGCTGCTTTCAGCTGTTACATGGTTCGGGGCAGAACCTTTCCTTTCTCTTTACGCATTGGATGCTGAGACGCGGGACTATGCGTTACAATTCATGAAAGTATTCGTAGTGATCTGGCCGTTCTCGCTGCTGGAGATGACCGGTACCATTGCGATTCTAAGAGCCGGCGGTGACGGTAAGACCGGCTTCTATACGGATATCGTTGCCATGTGGATGACGACGATTCCGCTGGCAGCCTGCGGTGCATTCCTGTGGCACTGGGCTCCGGTTGTTGTCGTGAGCGTTATCAAGTTTGCAATTGTGATTGAGGCTATGGTTGGCGTGTTCCGGGTCCTGTCCATGAAGTGGATCCAGGATCTGACGAGGCATTGAAATTCAGGCTAAGTCCCTTCGCTAGCTGAAGGGCAATCATATCAAAGGAGGATATATGAAAAAGCTAGTTTCCATTCTCATGACAGCAGCAATGTCGCTGTCACTCGCTGCCTGCGGCGGAAGTTCTTCAGGCACGGACACATCTTCTTCCGGCAGCAGTGCTGCTGCGGACTCCGGGGAGTCCAAGGGGAAGATCGCCTACATCGTCGGCGCTCTCGGTGACAAGTCGTTCTCGGATTCCGGTGAAGCCGGAATGCAGATTCTGAAGAGCGAAGGCTGGGAAGAAAAGACTTTCGAGCTTGGCGATGCTTCGAAGGCTGACAAGTACGAAGACGGCATTCTCGATGCGATTGATCAGGGATATCAGTATATTCTCGGATCTTCAACCTACATGGAGATCATGGCAAAGCTTGCCGAAGAGTATCCGGATGTCAAGTTCGTCGGTTTCGATGAAAACTGGTCCGATGATCAGCTGCCGGACAATATGACCTGCATCTTCTATGCGCAGAATGAAGGTTCCTATCTCGTTGGCATGCTGGCAGCAGGCATGACGAAGACGGGAACGGTTGCGGTTGACGTCGGCGTTGAGAACCCGGTCATTAATGACTTCGTTACCGGTTTCGTCAACGGTGTCATGGATTACAACACGGCTCACGGAACAAGCGTCAAGGTTGTTAAGGCGGCGGTTGACTCTTGGACGGATCCGGCCAAGATGAAGGAGATCGTTCTCGATCAGGCCCGCAATAACAATGCGGATATCTTCTATCAGGTTGCCGGCGGTTCAGGTGATGGTCTGTTCGAAGCATGCACGGAGCTGAATGATGTGTGGGCAATCGGTGTCGATTCCGACCAGTATGCTATGTACAAGGATGGCGAGAACCCTGAAAAGGCAGATGTCATTCTTACTTCGATGCTGAAGGAAGTAGGCAACTCTCTGGTTTCCATCATGCATTCCATCGAGAACGGCGATGATTCGATGTGGGGTCATACGACGCACCTCGGTCTTGCGCAGGATTCGGTCGGTATCGTTGACAATGATTTCTATGAAGCAAATACGCCGGAAGATCTGAGAAACGAAATTTCGGAGGCTGCGGATAAGATTAAGAGCGGCGAGCTGACCGTCAAGAGCTACTTTGATTTTGAGAACGATACGGAATACAACGCGTATCTGGCAAACGTTCAGTAAGTAATTTTCTTTAGGGAAACCATTGCGTAAAAAAGCAGCGCCTCGGAAAGGCAGGGAAACCTGCCTGCCGGGCGTCGTGAACTCCTCATCATTTCCGGTAGTGTTATGAGGGGCTGACGACGTCCGGTCAGTGGCATTCTGCCTAACAGAGAATAATCGGAATGGATATTAGAATCGGGAGGATAAGCTCGTGACAGAAGTATTGCGGATGGAAAATATTACCAAGATCTATCCGAACGGATTCGTGGCCAACAAGGGTGTCACATTTTCCATTGAGGCAAATGAGATCCATGCGCTTGTCGGTGAAAACGGTGCCGGTAAAACAACCTTGATGAAGGTTCTCTTCGGAATGGAAGAGGCGCAGGAAGGAAAAATTTTCCTCAATGGGCAGCCTGTTAAGATCACGGACCCGCTGGATGCGATTGATAAGGGAATCGGCATGGTTCATCAGCACTTTATGCTGGTACCCTCGCTGACGGTTGCGGAAAACGTAACCCTCGGTGCGGAGCCGATGAAAAACGGTCTGTATGACTTTGATGAAGCCGTCAAGGCGACCCAGGAAATTGCAAAGAAGTACAACTTCAATGTGAGTGCGACGTCGAAGGTGCGGGACCTGAGTGTCGGACAGATGCAGAAGGTTGAGATTCTGAAGGCTCTTTACAAGGGTGCGAAGATTCTGATCCTTGATGAGCCGACGGCCGTTCTGACGCCGCAGGAAACGGAGGAGCTGTTTGAGCAGCTGTTCAAGCTGCGTGACAGCGGTGTTTCGGTCATCTTCATTTCCCATAAGCTGGAAGAAGTTCTTCGCATCAGCAATCATGTGACGGTGCTGCGTCATGGCCGGGGCATGGGAACCTATGATACGAAGGATCTGGATGAGGCCAAGATTTCGAAGCTCATTGTCGGCCGCGATGTCGTACTGACGCTGGACAAGGAAGATCCCAAGCCCGGAAAGCCGGTTGTTTCGATTCACAATCTGGTGAAGATCAACGACTTCGGTCAGCATGTTCTGGATGGCATTTCCTTCAATGTCGATGCCGGTGAAGTGGTCGGCATTGCCGGTGTTGAGGGCAACGGCCAGTCGGAACTGGCACAGGTACTTTCGGGACTGGGTGATTTCGCGGATGGCGAAGTCGATATTAACGGTACATCGATCAAGGGCAAAACGGTGCGTCAGATCCGTGATCTCGGTATGGCCTACATTCCGGAGGACCGGATGATCGAGGGTATTGCGGGCAATATGAGCATCAAGATGAACATCATGGCAGACCGCTTCACGAAAAAGGACTTCAAGAAGGGCATGTTCATGGATGATAAGAAGATTGATGAGATTGCGCGGCAGTATATCCAGGACTTTGAAATTGCCTGCGATGGTCCGGATCAGCCGGTGCGTATGCTGTCGGGCGGCAATATTCAGAAGGTCGTCGTTGCCCGTGAGTTTACGAGCGGTGCAAATTTCATTCTGGCATGTCAGCCGACGCGCGGCATTGATATCGGTACGGCGCAGATGATCCGCAAGACGATCATTCGCAAGGCGCGTGAGGAAAATACGGGTACGCTTCTGATTTCGGCGGACCTGAACGAGCTGCTTGGCTGCTCGGATCGTCTGCTGGTCATTCATAAGGGAAAGATCGTTGCGGCATTTGCCAAGGCGAGTGAGATTACCGAAGAGACGCTTGGTGAATACATGCTTGGAGTCAAGGAAATGACGCCGGCGCAGATGGAGGGCTTGTTATGAATAAGACACAGCGAATTGAAGCGGTAATGGAAGTGGTTCGCATTATTGTGGCCCTTGCGATTGCCTACGGTATTGCGCTGGTAATTCTGTTTCTTGTTTCGGATGAGCCGCTGTTCATCATTAAGCAGTTCATTCTGGGTCCGTTCTCTTCGCAGCGCCGTATTGGTTCCATCATCAATCTTGCGGTTCCATTTACGCTCTGCGGTCTGTCGATGTGCTTCATCTCAGCCGTCAATAAGTTCAACCTGATCGGTGAAAGTATCTTCATGCTGGCGGCTGCGATGGTTACCTGGGCAGGTCTGTCGCTGGCGGGAGCGAATCTTCCGGCGGCGGTCATGGTTCCGCTGATGTATGTGGTTGCGATTGTGACGGGCGTTGTTCTTGCATTCATTCCGGCGATCCTGGACCGGAAGTTCAATGCGAATGTCGTCGTTACGTCACTGATGCTCAACAGTGCGGTTGCTTATCTTGCGGTTTACATTCTTCGCTATAAGCTGCGTGATCCGAACATCTCCTACATGGGTTCCATGGAGATTCCGGAAAGCATCCAGCTTCCCAACATTCTTGGAAAGTTCCGGATTCAGAGCGGTGTCTTCGTTGCGATTGCGGCGGTGATCATTGTTGCCATCATCTTCTATAAGACTTCGTTTGGATGGAAGATGCGTCTTGTCGGCGCGAACCCGAAGTTCTCGCAGGCGGTCGGTCTGTCTTCGGTTGGCATTTCCTTTACGGCGCAGCTGGCTGGCGGTGCGCTTGCCGGCATTGGCGGTGCGACGGAAATGATGAGCAACTATACGCGTTTTCAGTGGACAGCGACGACGGGACACGGCTTCGATGGTCTGCTGGTTGCGGTTCTTGCGCGCAACAATCCGGTGCTGGTTCCGGTTGCGGCTCTGTTTCTTGCCTATATCCGTATCGGTGCCGATGTTGTAAATACGAGCGGCGATATTCCGATTGAGTTCGTTACGGTCATTCAGGGTATCATCATTCTTCTGGTTGCGGCTGAATCCTTCATGTCCGGCATGAAGAATCGTCTGATCTTCAAGGCTGCGGAGGAAGATGAGAAGGCCAAGTCTGCGGTTAAGTCTGACAGTGACAGTGCCTCGGCAGGGGTTAAGGCAGTTTCGACTGATACAGATACGGCGAAGAAGATAGCGGCTGTTGGAGATGATGGCGGCGGGACATCTTCGGATGAGACGAAAAAGGAGGATCCGTCCTTATGAGTATCGATTGGGTAGCGTTTGTTGCGGATGGAATCAAGATGGCGACGCCGATCATCTTTGCGGCTCTTGCCGCATTGATTACGGCGAAGGCCGGCATGTTCAACATGGGCACGGAAGGTATGATCCTTTGTGCCGCTCTTGGCGGTGTTATTGCGGCGCATTACGGCGGCTCGGTGTGGGCCGGTCTTCTCGGGGCGATTGTTACGGGTCTTGTGACGGGACTGTTCATTGCCTTTGCCAGTCTTACCGGTAAGACGGACCTGTATCTGACCTGTATTGCGTTCAACCTGATGGCCAGCGGCGGCACGGTATTTGTGATGTATCTGCTGACGGGCGAGAAGTCGACGACGGCCGGTACGATGCGCAGCTATCAGATTCCGACGGTGAATATTCCGCTGATTGAGAAGATCCCTGTTCTTGGAAGAATCATCTCGGGGCAGAGTTTGTTGACGTATATTTCGTTCCTGTGCGTGTTCCTGGTCTGGTTCATGCTGAAGAAGACGAGAATCGGTCTGCGGATTCGTGCGGTCGGTGAAAATCCGCATGCAGCGGAGTCGGTCGGTATTTCGGTCAATAAGATCGGCTACATTTCCTTTGCATTCTGCGGTGTGCTTTGCGGTCTGTGCGGGGCGTTCATGTCGCTGAGCTGGGTCACGTTCTTTATGAAGAACATGGTCAACGGCCGTGGTTATATCGGTCTTTCTGCCCAGAACATGGCGGGCGGAAATCCGGTCGGTACGATGTTCGCTTCGCTGATCTTCGGTTTCGCAGATACGCTCGGTACGACGATGAAGAGTCAGACGAACTTCCCGACCGAGTTCCTGAATATGATCCCGTATCTGGCTACGATCTTTGCGATCATTATTACGAGCATTATTTCCATCAATAAGAAGCGCAAGATTGAGCTTGGTCAGAAGAAAGCGGCAGCCAAAGCATAGTTTTTCATGGCAAAGCAGAAGATTATCATTGATTGCGATACGGGCAAGGATGATGCGATTGCCATCATGACAGCTGCCGGCAGTGCTGATCTTGAGCTGCTGGCGGTCACGACGGTGGCCGGCAACGTAGAAGTGTCTCTGACGACGGCGAACTCGCTGCGTGTTCTGGAATATCTGGGTCTGAATGTGCCGGTCTATGCGGGCTGTGATCGTCCGCTGGTACGTGATCAGATTCTTGCCAAGGCGGTCCATGGCAGAAACGGGCTGCTGAACCGGGACTTCGTGGAACTGACACGGTCGCCGGAAAAAGAACATGCCGTCAGTTATCTGATCCGTACGCTGATGGCAGGTGATGGCGATATCGTGGTCTGTGCTACGGGGCCGTTGACCAATCTTGCGATGGCTCTGCGTCTGGAGCCACGGATTGCGCAGAAGATTCAGAAGATTGTGCTGATGGGCGGTTCGGCCGGATTTGGCAATACGACGCCGGCGGCGGAATTCAACATTTACGCAGATCCGGAGGCGGCAGCCGTTGTGTATTCCTCGGGTGTTCCGATCGTGATGATGGGTCTGGATCTTACGGAGCAGACTGTTGTGGATGATTCGACGCTGAAGAGGCTGCGGGGGCTTGGCAACAGGGCAGGCAGTCTCTGTGTAGATATTCTGCAGGAACAGATTGACCAGCACGCCTATCAGGTTCATGTCCATGATGTGACGACGGTGATGTATGTCAGTGAGCCGCAACTGTTCTCTCTGAAGCCTGTCTATGCGGAGATTGATCTGTCGCACGGGCCGTGCTACGGGCGGACGGTATGTGATCTGAACAACAGGTATCATAAGGCGGCGAACATTGAAATCGGTCTGCAGCTGGATTGCGACCGGTTCTGGGCCGGTGTTGAGGAGCGCCTCAGTCATCTGGCCTGACATGTTGAAAGAAAGGGCGGTTCCATTAACGGGATCGCCCTTTTACTGATTCAGTCAATGATTGGAAGCGTGATGCGGAAGATGGTTTTCCATTCGCCATCCCGGGGGAGTAGTTCAATGGTTCCCCGGTGCATTTCGACGATGGTTCTGGCAATGGAGAGACCCAAGCCGCTGCCATGGGTGCCCCGCGAGGCGTCGCCGGTATAGAAGGGGTCGAAGATGTGCTTTGCCATTTCGGGCGGGATGCCGATGCCGCTGTCGGCGAGAGTAAGAACCGCCTGATGGTGTTCTTCATCGTTATTCAGATGGACCAGGATTTTTGTGCCTTTGGGGTTGTAGCGAAGGGCATTGGAGAGAATGTTTTCCAGGACGCGGTTGAAGTTGAGTACGTCCAGATTGACATAGACCGGAGTTTCGGGAAGGTCGGCTTCAAGTTCGAAGCCGGTAATGTTGAGCTCTTCATACTTTGCGGCGAAATATTCGCGGGTTACTTCGCAGAGATTTTCCTTCCGGAGATCAAGATGGAAGTCGGGGTGCGAAAGTTTGCTGTAGGTATGGAATGTGTTGATCAGATCGGCCAGGTTGTTGGATTTGAGATAGATCGTATGGAGATACTGCGGGATCTGATCCTGGGGAACGACGCCGTCATTGATCGCTTTGGCATATCCCTGAATGACTGTGATCGGCGTTTTCAGATCGTGGGAGATGTCGGTGATAAGCTTGGTTTGCTGTTCCTCGGCCCTGTTGCGCTGATCTTCAGCTTCTTCCAGGCGTCTGGACATGGTGTTAAAGCTTTCGGCGACCGTTTCCAGCTCGGCTGGTCCGTCGTAGCTGATGGTTGTGCCAAGGCTTCCGTTGGAAATATCCTGCATTGCGTTTGAGATCATTCGCATTGGCTTGCGGAACCAGCGGTAAAGGAACCAGACGAACAGGACCATGATCATGATATAGCCGGCGATCGTCATCGGCAGGGAGAGGCGGTAGATGGAGGCGGCATTCATTGCCTGGGGATCGATGCCGGTCCGTCCGACGATGGCAGTAAGCGAAGTTCCGTCGGAAAGGGTGATTGGTAATCTGAGCATCTGGTAGCTGTCATGGATACCTTCGATGTAGTCAAGCTGTGTGTCGGTATATGTTGTCAGATTTCCCGGCGTGGCGGTGTTGGCATAGACGACTGTATTGGTGGCGGTATCAATCTGGAAGATGCCTGATTCTTCAACGGAGTAATCGGTGCTGTCATTATTCGTGGTGTAGCGGAAGTTGGTGTATTCACGTATGTTCCGGCCGCTGTCATCGGTGTAGGAAACGGAGTAGGCGGACCAGGAGCTGTCGGGGATGCAGGCAATATCATCGAATGAAAAGGAAAGACCCGTGGGCATGTTTTTGGACCGGTAGAGGATTTCGGTGCCGTCAAGGACCGTGAACCAGGATCCGGTTCCGGCGAGGCGTTCGATATTGACGGAATCCCAGTTTCCGTTGGAGATGGTGTTTCTGATTTTCTGATCTGCGGCAAGATCCATGGATGGCATTGATCGGTTGGCAAGCGAATCAATGGTGCGGCTAATGCCGGCAGAGGCAGCCAGAACGATCACTGTGAAGAGGCCGTACTGCAGGATCAGGGTCCAGAAAATGCTGCGGTGTCTTTGTTTTTTATTCGTTTTCAAATTTATACCCCAGGCCGCGGACGGTCTTGATGAATTTCGGATTCTTCGGGTCGTCCTCAATCTTGTCACGGAGATTGGAGATATGGACCATGATGGTGTTGTCGTCGCTTTCAAAGTAGGATCCTGCGATGGCCTTGTACAGCTGCATCTTTGTAAAGACGGTTTCGTGAGAAGCCATCAGGATGGAGAGCAGTTTGAACTCGGTTGGTGTCAGGGCGATGCGCTCACCGTTTTTGGTCAGCGTCATCGTGCGCAGATTCAATACGAACGGGCCGCTGATATAGGTCTGCTGTTCTTTGCGGACATTGGCACCCAGCTGATAGTAGCGGCGCAGCTGTGACTTGATGCGGGCGATCAGTTCCATGGGATTGAAGGGCTTTGTGACATAGTCATCGGCGCCCAGATCGAGTCCACGGATCTTGTCCGTATCCATGTTCTTGGCGGATAGGATGATGATGGGAAGGTTGCTTGAGGAACGAAGTTCTTTGGTCACTTCATAGCCATCAAGCTTCGGCATCATGAGGTCGAGCACGGCCAGATCGATATGAAACGTTCTGGAGAGGCGCATCGCTTCTTCGCCGTCTTTGGCAAGCAGCGGTGTCCAGCCTTCGTTCTGAATATAGAGCGATACAAGCTGGCGGATATCTTCATCATCTTCGGCAATGAGAATCGTTACTGTGTTTTTTTCATCATTCATAGCTTCAGTGTATCCGATGATGGCTTCGGCTTGTCTAAAGGTTTCTTCAGCTACGCTCTGTTTGGGTGTTGAAAAAAGGGCGATCTAAATTTTTCTGGGGAGGCCTCGAAATCGAAGTGAAATAACCTGGGGTCTCGGGGCACCCCAAAAAGGTTTATCCGCCATGAAGCCGTCTGGTAAAACAGGCGGTTTTTCTTATGGAAACGAAAAGGAGACGGGCCCGTTAAGGCTGCGTCTCCAGCAGTTCTTCGTATTCGTCCAGAAACATCTCGCAACAGATGGCGATGTGGGCAAGCATCTCGTCTGTACTCAAGGCATACAGGATCCTGTTGTTCGTATGGTCGTGCTGCTTCAGCTCACTTTCAATGCCGCGCATTAATCGCTGCGCTGAGCGGCACATTCGGTTCAGGGAACGGATGCGGGGCTGCAGATATAGTTCTGCTTCTTTGCCATACAAACGGGCTCCTTCTGCCGTGATCCACACCTGGTCGTATGTTAATCCGTTTGTTGTCATTGCTTAACCTTCTTTGGCGGAATGACAGGGTTCAACAATGGCCGGGAGCTCTTCCTGAGCACATAGAGGCAGCGGTTGCGGAATCTGTCCCAGTTGGTATATCCGTTGGCTGCTTTTTTGATCGTCTTGATGATTGAGTTCCGGTTCTCCATCAATCCGTTATTCAGTTTTATGTCGGACACTACCACCTGGCCTGTGTCCTTATCGACTGTATGACGCTGCTTTACGACAATGAA